>CAZDXS010000036.1:0-10760 GCA_964509455.1 uncultured Enterobacteriaceae bacterium
GCGGACGCCCTGAAACGCCTCTTTTTTGAGCAGGGATTTATCGAAACTGGTTTTCCCGCCGCGGCGCGCGTAGAGGGTTTTCTCACTGGTGCTGGAAAAGCGTATCAGTTTTTCCTCCAGCACCGTCTTGCGGGTTACCGCGAAGCTGAACTGGTACATGGTTTCGTCAGCCAGCAACTCAAGGCAAAAGCGCGTGGGTTTCTTTTCTCCGCTGTCGTACAGGCGAAAAGGGCGAACGGGAATGGGACCGTCTAACTGATGGCCGTCGACCACCAGGCGTTGGACGAACTCCAGCGCCTGGAACAGGTTGGTCTTGCCGGCGGCGTTGCCGCCGTACAGCGCCGCGATGGGCAACACCCTTGTCCGGTACTTGCGTAGCCTGGGAACCCGGTGGTTGTGTCGACGCTCGCGGCCGGCATCCATGTAAAAGACGGCCTCGTCGCGGAACGACGCCCAGTTCTCGACAGAAAAATAGATCAGCATGTTGTTCGTAGTTGCTCGTATATGAGAGATTGCCATTTCGCTGGGGGCATTATACGGCCGGGCTCCGTTCGAGTCAAGGAAAAGATTCTGGCCTGTAACGCAGGGCATTGGGGGCGCCGAAGCAACGCCGCACTTCGCCGCCCGGATCCCCGCCCCGCCGGATGCGACTTGCAAAAGTCATCGACTTTATGCTAAAAAATCGATATTATGCATACCGACAACCGCGATGCCGCCGGGCCGCCGCTGAAAACGCCGCCGCGCTACGTACAGGTCACCAGCAGGGACCGGCCCGGGTTCGTCGAGTTCCGCTTCGCCATCGGCGACCCGGAGCTGTACCTGGAGATGATCCTGCCGGACCGGGCGTTTGCCGAGTTCTGTCGCTTCAACCAGGCGGTGCTTCTGCCGGAAGAACCGCCGGCGGCGGCGGAGCCGGCGGGCGCGGCGGTGGAACGGCGGTAGCCGCGGTGGTATGGTACGCCGCGCAACGCAACGATTATAACGCCCGGGGGGGCGGATTGATGTCCATTGATCTGAAATCAACAAAAATAGAGCCAAAGCGCCTCACTTTCGAACACCTGGCGAAGAAACTGGGGGAGGGCAAGGCCCCCAGTCGCTACCAGGAAGTCATGTTCGGCCTGCAACACGAGGAGGTGTTTCACTACCGTCCCACCTGGGATCCGGAACACGAGATTTTCGACGCAGACCGCACCGCCATCCGGATGGCGGACTTCGAGGACCTGCTGGACCCGCGGCAGTACTACTACGGCGCCTACGTAATCCAGCGCTCCCGCCAGCAGGAGACCATGGAGAAGAACCTCGCCATGGTGGAAAAACGAGGCCTGCTGGACGCGCTGGACGACCCGTGGCGGGAGAAAATCATCCGCGCCGTCATCCCGTTTCGCCACGCAGAGTGGGGCGCCAACACCAACAACCTGTTCATTTCCGCCTACGGGTTCGGCACCCCCATCGTCGTCGCCGCCGATTTCCAGGGCATGGACCGGCTGGGCAACGCCCAGTACCTCACCCGCCTGGCGTTGCTGTTGTCGGGCAACGACCCGGCCCTGCTGGACCAGGCCCGCGCGGAGTGGCTCGAAGACCCCCTGTGGCAACCCCTGCGCAAGGTCGTGGAGGACAGCTTCGTCGTCAAGGACTGGTTCGAGTTGCACGTGGTGCAGAACTTCCTGCTGGACGGCGTCTTTCACCCCCTGCTGTTCCAGCGCTTCGGGGATGCGGTGGTGGCCGCCGCCGGCGCCTCTTTCGCCATGGCCACGGAGTTTCTCAACGAGTGGTTCGCCGAGTCCGTGCGCTGGACCGACGCCGTGGTCAAGACCGCCGCCGCCGAGTCCGCCGCCAACAAGGCGTTGCTGGAGGGCTGGGTCGCCCGCTGGCAGCCGCAGGTGCGGGCCGCCGCCGCGCCCCTGGCGGAGTACCTGTTCGCGGCGGACGGCGAGCAAATCCTGGACGAGACGGTCGCCGCGCTGACCGCCCGGGCCGCGAAAGCAGGCATCGGCGCCGGAGCCTAAGGGGGACGCACTCATGGCGGACAACGTGTTCATCGCCCTGCAGAACAATCCCGAGGCGCAGCCCATCATCGAGGCGATCCTGGCGGACAATCCGGATGCGGTGCGAAGCGACACGCCGGGCATGGTGAAAATCGACTGCCCGAAGCGCCTGGTCATTCGCCGCGCCGCCGTGGAGGAGCAGACCGGCAACCCGTTCAACCTGCAAGACATCCATCTCACCCTGATTTCCCTGTCGGGCAACCTCGAGGAAGACGACGATGAGTTCGTATTGCATTGGAACCTGTAACCCCTGTTGCGGCGGCCGCGCCCGCCGCGGCGAACCCAACCGGAGGAGTGCGCCATGACCGCCAAACCCGCACGGCTCAGCCTGGGCCGCAAGTACCAGCTGATGACTCGCGGCCTGGACTGGGAAACCACCTACCAGTCCATGGACGACGTGTTCCCCTACGACCGCTACGAGGGCATCAAGATCAAGGACTGGGACAAGTGGCAGGACCCGTTTCGCCTGACCATGGACGCCTACTGGAAGTACCAGGCGGAGAAGGAGCGAAAACTGTACGCCATCCTGGACGGCGTGGTGCAGAACAACAGCCAGTTAAACATCTCCGACGGGCGCTACATGAACGCGGTGAAAATCTGGATGCAAGGCGTCACTCCGCTGGAATACGCCGCGTTTCGGGGCTTCGCCATGTTGGGGCGCGGGTTTCGCGGCGCCGGCGCCCGGGTGGCGTGCCAGTTCCAGTCCATCGACGAGATGCGTCACTACCAGACCCAGGTGCATGCATTCAGCCACTACAACAAGTACTTCAACGGCTTCACCCAGTACTCGCGCATTCGCGACCGCGCCTGGTACCTGTCCATTCCCAAGTCCTATTTTGAGGACGCGGTCTCCGCAGGGCCTTTCGAGCTGATCACCGCCGTTTCCTTTTCGTTCGAGTACGTGCTGACCAACCTGCTGTTCATGCCGTTCGTCTCGGGCGCAGCCTACAACGGCGACATGGCGACCACCACCTTCGGCTTCTCCGCCCAGTCCGACGAGTCCCGGCACATGACCCTGGGGCTGGAAATCATCAAGTTCATGTTGGAGCAGCACGAGGACAACCTGCCCATCGTGCAGGAATGGCTGGACAAGTGGTTCTGGCGCGGCTACCGGTTGCTGGGGCTGGTGGGCACCATGATGGACTACATGTTGCCCCGCAAGGTCATGTCCTGGCGCCAGGCCTGGGAAATCTACTGGGAGGAGAACGGCCTGGCGCTGTTCAACGACCTGTCCCGCTACGGTCTGCGCCCGCCGCGCCACCACGAGACCGCCACCCTGGAGAAGCACCGCATCACCCACGAGTTCTGGTCCACCATTTACCAGTTCTCCCACGCCACCGCCCTCTACACCTGGCTGCCGACTCCGGCGGAGCTGGACTGGCTCTCGGCGGAGTACGGCGAGCTGTTCGACAAGGTGTATCGCCCGCGCTACGAGTACTGGCGCGAGCTGGACGAGAAGGGCGAGCGCTTCTTCCAGAAGCGCCTGCCGGTGGTGTGCAACGTCTGCCAGATCCCCATCTTCCACACCCTGCCCGAGGACCCGCTGAAAAACTGTTGCCTGGCGGCGGAGTACAAGGGCACCAAGCACCAGATGTGCTCCCAGGGTTGCCTGGACATCTTCAACCGCGAGCCGGAGAAGTACTGCCAGGCCTACATTCCGCCGCAACAGATCTACCAGGGCAACTGCGGCGGCGCGTCCCTGGAGGAGTACAAGGCCTGGTTGCATATTCGCGAGGAAGACGCCGGCGAGTACTACGGCTCGGAGGACCACAAAATGTGGGAAGAGTGGCAGGCGCAGGCGGCCGGGCCGACGGCGGATGCGGCGGCGGATGCGGCGGCAAAATGAGGCGTTGGAATCTGAACTGGACGCCTCTGCTTGGGAGAATGTTGCATGGACATTAAGCAACAATCCAGCAACGCCTCGGATAGACCTCTCTCCGAATGGTTCTCCTTCATTCAGCAGGGGCAGGTCAAGTTGCCGCGCTTTCAACGCTACGAAGCCTGGGACAAGGAGCGCATTCGAAGCTTTCTCAATACCATCGTTGATAATCTGCCTGCTGGGGTAACTCTGGTATTGGGGGTAGGGAATAAAGAGAAATTCATCTCTCGCTATATTTCCACGGCGGAACTGAATGGGGCTAAGTCTCGCGTGACCGAACATCTGCTTGATGGGCAACAGCGCCTCACTGCGTTCTGGCGCACCATGCACAACAATTACGAATGGGAGCAGTACTTCATCTATGTGCCGGAGCTGGACAGGAAAAACCCGGGGCGCACTGGAGACGTTGAAGTTCATTGGAAGCGTCGTTGGCGTGATGCCGACGGGCAACAATGCCCCGTCTGGACAAGAGATCCTGCCAAGTGTTTGCAAAGGGGACTATTCCCCATTGACCTGCTCCGTCCAGGTGATGAAGGCACCGACCGTCTCGCCTGGGTTGAAGAAGCGACGCGGGACTCGAAACCTGGTGAAAATGATACGGGGGACAAGTGGGCGGCCTATATGAGCATTCATGTAGGACTGATGAGGGTAATTGACGAGTTGCGGGTGAGAGTGGCTCATTTCAACCTGCCTTGTTTATCCTTGCCTGCCGACACTCCAAAAGATGTTGCTCTACGGGTGTTCATATTGATGAATACCAACAGCCAGCCGCTGTCGACCTACGACATCATCGTTGCCGAAGTGGAAAGCGTTACCGGCGAGCCCCTGCATGATATGGTGGACCGCCTCAAAAGCGCACGCCCCCAAGTTGCCCGATTTGACGACACGGAAGATCTTATTTTGGCGACCTCTGCCCTGCTGCAAGACAAAACGCCAAACAATCGCGGCATGTTGGAAATGGACAAGCAGAAGCTGTTGGATAATTGGGAAAGCTTAGCGCGTGGGCTGGAGCGCATGGCCGGGTTGTTGGAAAGCCAGAAAGTCTTTGATAGGGCTCGTTTGCCCACCAATGCGGTACTGGCGGTGATTGCGGCGGCGTATAAGCAAGTGCCGGAAAGTGGTGATTTTGTTGGCAAGGCTGAAACACTGTTGCGCGCTTATTTGTGGTCTGCTTTTTTCACCGACCGCTACGAAAACTCCGCGGCTTCCAGGGCTTATGCTGACTTCAAGCAGCTCAAGGAGCTTTTGAGCAACCCGAGGTTCGGTGAGAAAGACCGTGAAAAAATACCGGTGTTGAATCGTGAAGAACATGCGTTGGCGGACGTGGATTCACTAATGGCGGCCGGCTGGCCCAAGAGGAGAGATATCGAAGCCCGGGGGATCCTGGCGATATTTAACTATTTTGGCGCCCACGATTTCGCCGATGGCAGGCCCGTCTCGCACGAGAATGTTCCACTGCGCGAATATCATCACATTTTTCCCGATGCCCTGCTTGCTGAGGCGCAAGCCGAGAATCGTGACTCCGCCATGAACTGTGCGCTGATTACTGGGACAACCAACCGCATCGTGGGACGCAAAGACCCCATGGACTATCTCAAGGAGCGGGTGCAGTGGGCTGATGATCAGGAAATATCCGGTCGGTTGAAAACCCACTTGATCCCGTACGATTTATTGAATAAAGCCCACTACCAAGGGCTGGATGGCGAAGAATTGAAGTCCGGGGTGGAAGCGGATTTTAAGCAGTTCAGATTAAAAAGAGCGCAACTGGTTCATCGGGCTATGGAGCAACTTAGCGCCGGCGAGCAACCGTCGCTGGATTCGATATGGGCTGATTACTCCGGGGGGACGCAATGACAAGAGCAAGAGTGAACATCGCGCCGCGAGCGGGCGCGGGCGCAGGCGCGCCGCGGCGCACCAGCGAGACGGGGCGGGCGCCGTGTCGGTAAAGTTCATCGGCGATTCCTACGATTTCCCCTGCGCCAACCGGGTGGAGAACTACGGCGGCGACATGGGGCTTTACATGGTGTGGGACCATCACCTCATCTACTGTGCGCCCAACGCCTACCGGGTGCCGCCGGCTATGAAGTTCCGCGACTTCCTAGAGCAGGTGTTCGCGCCCGATTACCACCAGCACCCGGACCTCGCCCGAGTGGACTGGGCGCAGGGCGTCTGGCAGCTGGACAACGCCCCCTGGACTCCGGACTTTGACAAGTCTTTCGCGGAGAACGGCGTGGCGCACAACTCGTTCATTCGCGTGGAAACGCCCGGCCTGGAAGGCTTGCACGGGGTGGGCAACTGAGCCGGGGCCGTCCCCCGCGCAAGGATTCCATGTCTTACCAGGCGACCATCGAACCGCTGGGCCAGACCATCGAGGTGGCGGCGGGGCAGAAACTGCTGGACGCGGCCCTGCGCGCCGGCCTGTGGTTGCCGTACGCCTGCAATCACGGAGTGTGCGGCACTTGCAAGTTGCAGGTGCTGGAAGGGGAGGTGGAGCACAACGAGGCCTCGGCGTTCGCCCTGGTGGACATGGAGCGCGAAGAGGGGAAGACCCTGGCCTGTTGCGCCACCTTGCTGTCGGACGTCGTGGTGGAGGCGGACGTAGAAGAGGACGAGGACGCGCTGAACCTGCCGGTGGCGGACGTCGCCGGCGTGGTGGCGCGGCTGGAGTACCTGACGCCCTCCGTCAAGGGCGTCTGGCTGGAGGCGCCGGGGGACGGCGTGGCGTTCCAGGCCGGCCAGTACCTTAACCTGCAAGCGCCCGGCCTCGAGACGCCCCGGGCGTTTTCCCTGGCCAACCCGCCGTCGGAGAAAAACCTGCTGGAGCTGAACGTGCGCCGCGTGGAGGGAGGGCAAGCCACCGGCTACTTGCACGAGCGCCTTGCCGTCGGCGATGAGCTGCGGTTCACCGCGCCCTTGGGGCGCTTTTTCGTGCGCAAGTCGGCGCCCGAGCCCATTATTTTCCTGGCGGGCGGCTCCGGCCTGTCCAGCCCCCGCTCCATGATCCTGGACCTGCTGGAAAGCGGCGATGCGCGCGACATCACCCTGCTGTACGGCGCCCGCAACCGGGCGGAGTTGTATTATTATGAGCAGTTCACCCGGCTGGCGGAAGAGCATGACAACTTTCATTATTACGCGGCGCTGTCCGAGCCGGCGCCGGAGGACGAGTGGGACGGGCCGCGCTGTTTCGTGCACGAGCTGGCGGCCGAACGTTTCGACGGGCGTTTTGACGGCCACAAGGCCTATCTTTGCGGCCCGCCGCCCATGGTGGACGCCTGCATCACCACCTTGATGCAAGGGCGGCTGTTCGAGGAGCACATCTTCATGGAGAACTTTTTCACGGCGGCGGACAGCGCCAACCCGCCGCGCCGCAGCGCCCTGTTCAAGAAGTTCTGAGCGGGGCGGGGCGGTGCGCGCGGGCCCGGCGGCGATGACCGGAGAGGCGTTTGTCATTGTCGTGGAGAACAGCGGCGAGCAGTTCTCCTGCGCCGCCGGGCGCGACGTGTTGCGCGCCATGGAGCAACTGGGCAGGAAAGGCATACCGGTGGGGTGCCGCGGCGGCGGGTGCGGCGTGTGCCGCGTGCAGGTGGTGGGCAACGGCCGCTACCGCACCGGCAAAATGAGCCGCGCACAGGTGCCGCAAGAGGCCGAGGCGCGAGGCGTCTGCCTGGCGTGCAAGCTGTTTCCCGAGAGCGACCTGCGCCTGAAAGTGCTGGGGAAATGGCAGCAGTGTTTTTAACTTGATGAACCTTACTTGAAACCAAGCGAACAGGAGGAAAAAACGATGTCATTCACAGGTGTTATGCGACCCGGCCACGCGGCAATCCGCGTGCTGGACATGAAGGAGGCGGTAACCTATTACACGGAGCGGCTGGGATTGATAAAAACCGACGAGGACGACCAGGGGCGGGTGTATCTGAAAGCATGGGAGGAGCTCGACTGCTTCTCCATCGTGTTGCGGGAGGCCGACTCGCCGGGCATTGACTACACCGGCTACAAGACGTTCAGCGAAGCCGACATGAACGAGCTGGCGGGCAAGCTGGAGGACCACGGCATTGACGTAGAGCGCATCCCTGCGGGCGAGCTTAAGCGTTGCGGCGAGCGGGCGCGTTTCACCGTCCCCACCGGCCACGTCTTCGAGCTGTACGCCCACAAGGAGCAGGCGGGCGACGGGCTGGGCCGGCTCAATCCCAACCCCTGGCCCGAGGGGCTGAAAGGCATGCAAGTGTATCGCTTCGACCACGTGCTGCTGTACGGCCCCCAGGTCATCGAGACCACGAAAATCTTCACGGAGGTGCTGGGGTTTGACCTGACCGAGCGCGTGCTGTCGCCGGAGGGGGAGATGAACGTGTCGTTTATCTCCTGCTCCAACAAGGCCCACGACCTGGCTTTCGTGGAGCATCCGGAGCCGGGCAAGCTGCACCACGTCTCGTTCATGCTGATGACCTGGGAGGAGGTGTTGCGGGCCGCCGACATCATGAGCATGCACGACATCTCCATCGACATCGGCCCCACCCGCCACGGCATTACCCGGGGGCGCACCATCTACTTTTTTGACCCGTCGGGCAATCGCAACGAGGTGTTCTGCGGCGACTACACCTGGTACCCCGACCGGGAGCCTATTACCTGGACTGCCGAGGAGCTGGGGCGCGCCATTTTCTACCACGACCGGCGGCTGAACGAGAACTTTCTCTCGGTCGTTACCTGAGCGCACTCGGGCGGTAACGCCCGCGGCAGGCAACGCCCGGGCGGCGCCCCCTCGGGATGTAATGCCCGCGCCGGGTCGTGCGGGGGAAGGCGTTGCGCCGGGGCGCTGTCGCCGGGCGCGGGCAAGCGTGTCGGGTCGGGAGAGGCGCGGCAGTGTGTCGGGCGCCGTTGCCGGGCGTTGTCGCCGGGCGCGTTATCGTGCGGGATGCGGGGGCGCGGTGGCGTGCTGGGCGCCGTCGCCGGGCGCGGGCAGAGGTGTTATCGCACGGGGGGCGCGGTGGCGTGCTGGGCGCTGTCGCCGGGCGCGGGCAGAGGTGTTATCGCACGGGGGGCGCGGCGTGCGGGCGCCTGCGGCTACGCCGGGTCGTGCGGGGGAGCAGTCGTGCGCCGGAGGTTATTGCCGGATGCGTCGGGCCGCGGGGGAGCGGCATCGCGCCGGGCGCGGGCAGGCGTGTTGGGTCGTGCGGCGAGCGGCATCGCGCCGGGGTGTTGTTGTCGGGCGCTACCGCCGGCTCTTGCCGGCCCCGCCGCGCCGCCGGCAAAGACGAGCGCCCGCCTGTCGTTGCGTCACAGGCGCCGAAAAACGGCGTCCGCAGCGGCGATGGTCTGCTGGACTTCATCCGCCCCGTGGGCGCTGGAAATAAAGCCCGCCTCATAGCAGGAGGGCGCCAGGTAAACCCCGTTTTCCAGCATGCCGTGGAAAAAGCGGGTAAATGCCCGGCTGTCGCACGCCATCACCTGCTGGTAGGCGCTGACCTCGGGCGCCTCGGTGAAAAACAGGCCGAACATGCCCCCCGCCTGGCTGGTGGTCAGGGCTACGCCATGGGCTTGGGCCGCTTCTTTTAATCCCCCCAGCAACTCGCCCAGCCGGCTGGACAACTCGGCGAAAAATCCAGGGGCGCTGAGCAACTCCAAGGTTTGCAGCCCGGCCGCCATCGCCGCCGGGTTGCCCGACAGGGTGCCGGCCTGATACACCGGGCCGTCCGGCGCCAGCTGGTCCATGATGTCGGCGCGCCCGCCCAGGGCCCCCACCGGCAACCCGCCGCCGATCACCTTGCCCAGCAGGGTAATGTCGGGGCGAATGTTGTACAGGGACTGCGCCCCGCCCAGGGCCGTGCGAAACCCGCTCATCACCTCATCGAAGATCAGGACGCTGCCGTATTCATCACAGGCGTTGCGCAGGGCGTCCAGGAACGGTTGCGCGGCCGGCACGCAGTTCATGTTGCCGGCGACCGGCTCGACGATGACCGCGGCAACCTGCTCCCCCATTTCCCGGAAAGCGTCCGCCGCTTGTTCGGCGTCGTTGAACGCCAGGGTGACAGTGTGCTTGGCCGTGTCCTTTGGCACCCCCGGCGACGTGGGAACGCCCAGGGTGAGGGCGCCGGAGCCGGCTTTTACCAGCAAGGCGTCGGCATGACCGTGGTAGCAACCTTCGAACTTGATGATGCGGTCCCGGCCGGTGAAGCCGCGAGCCAGTCGTACGGCGCTCATGGCCGCTTCCGTGCCGGAGTTCACCATGCGTATTTTTTCAATGCTGGGCATGCACTCCTGTATTTTCCGCGCCAGCGCCGTCTCCAGCGCCGTCGGCGCCCCGAAACTCAGGCCGCGGGCCGTGGTCTCCCGCAGGGCGGCCAGCACTTGCGGATGGGCGTGGCCCAGGATCATGGCGCCCCAGGAACACACGTAATCCAGGTAGGCCCGGCCCTGGACGTCGTACAGGCGGGGGCCCTCGCCGCGCTCGAAGAACAGCGGGACGCCGCCCACGGCGCGGAACGCGCGCACCGGCGAGTTGACGCCGCCGGCGATGACCTGCCGCGCCGCGGCGAAATGCCGTTCGTTGTTGTTGTCGTTGTCAGTCATGGCGTGTTTGGCCGGCAGGGGGGTGCGGCACAGCGCCTAATATCCGGTTGAACGCCCGCACCGCGGCGCCGGGGTTCGCGGCGTGGTAGATGCCGCGAACGGCCGCGAGCAGGTCGGCCCCCTGCGCCGCCAGGGGCGCGCAGTTGCAATGTCGTTCGTTGTTGTTGTCGTTGTCAGTCATGGCGCACCTGTCCGGCAGGGGGGCGCGGCAAGGCGCCTAATATCCGGTTGAACGCCCGCACCGCGGCGCCGGGGTTCGCGGCATGGTAGAT
>CAZDXS010000037.1:0-1878 GCA_964509455.1 uncultured Enterobacteriaceae bacterium
GTTAGCAGCTCCGCCGGGCACGGCGGGGATGGCGCCCAGCCTGTCCTTGAGTTACGCCCATCGCAGCGGCAATGCCTTGTTGGGGGTGGGCTGGACCCTGGGCGGGCTGTCGGTGGTGACCCGTTGCGGCCGCACCCAGGCCCAGGACGGGGCGCCGCAGGGCGTGCGCTTACATAGAGAAGATCGTTATTGCCTGGACGGCCAACGCTTGGTCGCGGGGCGCGGCGCTTACGGCGCCAATGGAACCGAGTACCGCACCGAGATAGACGGACTGACCCGGGTGATTTCTTACGGTACCAGCAACCGCGGCCCCTCGATGTTCAAGACCTGGACTAAATCGGGGCAAGTGTTGGAGTTTGGTTACACTGCGGACTCGCGCATCGAGGCGGTAGGGACCAGCACACCGCGCCTGTGGGCGCTGAACAAGGTAACGGACGCCGCTGGCAACTATATGACGGTGCATTACACGGAAAATGCGGCAACGGGCAGTTACCAGCCGGCGCGGGTGGAATATACAGGCAACGCGGCGGCGGAGCTTGCGCCCTACGCCTCGGTGCATTTCGAGTACGAGCCGCGCGGCGATGTGATGGAGCTGTACCAGGCGGGAAGCAAGGTCACAGTGGGGGAGCGGCTGGCCCGGGTGAAAATGTGCCTGGGCGCGAGCAGTTGCGAGCGCCTAGTGCGCGCCTACCGTCTGCGCTACGACGAGCGCGGCGCGGCCGGGGCCAGCCGCCTGGCGCAGGTGCAAGAATGCACTGTTGCCGGGCGTTGCTACGCGCCGACGCGCTTCACCTGGCAAGGGGACGGCGTCGCCCCTCTGTTCTCCATGGGAACGAACGTGATGCGTCGTCATGAGAACATGGGGGACTACCGCGCCATCGCGGGCGATTACAACGGCGATGGGCGCACCGACTTGTTCTTGCAACACCGTCAGCAGGGGATCTCGCGCCTGTGGCTGGCGGGCCCCGCCGGCTGGATGCGGCCGACCCCTCTGCAACTTTCCGGCTGGGGCGCGGGGGAGAACAACACATCCTCCTCGCAACTCTCCCGGGTAGTGACGGCGGCGGACTTCAACGGCGACGGCAAAACCGACCTGTTGCGAGAGGACATTGGCGTATCCGGACGCCGTGTGCGGCACAATCTGTCGGTGCATCTCTCCAACGGGCAGGGGTTCACGCAGTCCAGTTGGCCGGGGTGGTACAGTAATGTTCCGGCATCCCTATCGTTCTACGAAAAAAGCTTCGTGACGCCGGTGGCGCTTGTGGGGGACTATAACGGCGATGGGCGCGCCGACGTGGTGGTGCAAACCCCAGGGCGCCTGAGCAATGGCGCGTTGCACCTTTCAGATGCGGCGGGGCGCCTGCAGGCGGCGGTCAGCTACCAGACCGGCCATTGGCGGTCGACTCTCTACCGCCTGGCGCCGGGGGATTACGACGGCGACGGGCGCACCGACCTGTTGCGCATCCCCAAGAGCGGCACGGGAAGCTGGACCGCGTACCTGGCCCGCGGCGCGGGTTTTACCCCGGTGACGACTGGGATTCGCGGCTGGACCGGCCACGAGACCGTGCTGGGGGACTTCAACGGCGACGGCAATGCGGATATTTTCCTGGACAGCAAAGAAGCGACCGGGACCAGCAAGATCTACCTGTCCCGGGGCGATGGTCGCTTTGTCGCGGGCGCCGTGCAGAATGATTTCAGCGGCTCGGACTTGAAGGCGCTGGCGGGCGACTTCAACGCCGACGGCAAGGCGGACCTGTTGCGCACCGGCGGCGACTTGTACCTGGGCACCGGGCGCGGGCTGGTGCGGGCGGGGCAACGGGCGGTGTTCGATGACGCAAAGTTGCTGGCGGTGGGCGACTGGAGCGGCGACGGCTTCTC
>CAZDXS010000038.1:0-14617 GCA_964509455.1 uncultured Enterobacteriaceae bacterium
GGGGAAATTCTCGTCGGGCTTCATCGCAGAGCGTTTGCCTGAAGAGCTTCAATGAGGCCCCCGCTGATCAGCGGGGGAAATGCCGCCGTGGAGAATTTCTACCGCGCGAAATTCTGGCTTCAATGAGGCCCCCGCTGATCAGCGGGGGAAATATGAAGAGATGATTAGGTTGTTTCGGTTGATTGATGCTTCAATGAGGCCCCCGCTGATCAGCGGGGGAAATACAAGCAGGCGAGCGGGGAGATCAGTCCGCAAGCGGCGCTTCAATGAGGCCCCCGCTGATCAGCGGGGGAAATGCGTAAGTCCGCCTCGCCCACTCCACCGGACACTCAGCTTCAATGAGGCCCCCGCTGATCAGCGGGGGAAATATGATCGCTATAGGCACCGAAGCCACGAGCGCCGACAGCTTCAATGAGGCCCCCGCTGATCAGCGGGGGAAATGACGGCCATAATGGTCTTTCCCACGAATCTCTACTTGCTTCAATGAGGCCCCCGCTGATCAGCGGGGGAAATAGCCAATGAGTCTGCACGAGAAGTTCCGGGTGGCTGAGCTTCAATGAGGCCCCCGCTGATCAGCGGGGGAAATGCGGCTACGACGGGCGCGGCGGGCGCGGGGGATACCGGCTTCAATGAGGCCCCCGCTGATCAGCGGGGGAAATTCAGCGCCGCCTGTTGACGGCAAGCGGGGTTTGCGCGCTTCAATGAGGCCCCCGCTGATCAGCGGGGGAAATCCCTCCCGTCCAACCCGTTGATTCTACACCGGAAATAACGCACTTAGCGAGCGCTACCCCGGAATTATAGCAAACGGCGGCGCAACTCGCCACTTCAGGTGAGGACATTGTAACAATTTCCTGTTTTTTATAGAACATTGACGCCGCGAACGCTCACCGATATATCAGCAACCACCACAGCACTCGCACGCGCCAGGCAACATTATACGATAACCGTCTCGTTGGAAACGGCCTTGAAGTTTTTCCCAAGGCTGGTCACTCGCGGCGCCACCGCATCGGCGTTGCCGAGGTCCAGGACCAAAACATGGTCCGCGCCATGATGGATCAAACGGTCGAGGTCGGCAATCATTTCCGCGTGCCGCAGGCGCGTCAGCCTGCATTGGAAAATGGAAAGTTGCAACCACTCTCCGTACCCGTGCATGGTTTTGAAAATCACGCGCCAGCGTCCCGTATCGCGGATATCGTACGCGACGATGTAAAGATGATCTACGCTGGGCATACATCACCTCGTCAAGAAGTCCGGATACTCCGCTATTTCTCCCAGCAGGCAGCGCCCGAGCAACCGCGCTTGCGCTTCAAACACCCGCCGATAACTTACCCGGTAACCAAACACCGGGTGGGTGATCTCCTGGGACATTCGCCTCTCAAACGCGGCGATGAAACTTTTTCGGGCGCCGTCTTTCAAGGCAACCCCGGTCGTCGTCCTTGTCATGTCCGAGGGCCGCACCTCGCCGTTGTTGATGACTTGGATGACCACCGAATCCGCCACCAAGGGGCGAAAGGTCTCCATCATGTCCAGGGCCAGCGCCGGGCGGCCGTAGCGGGGTTGGTGGTAAAACCCACGGTACGGGTCGAAGCCGACCGCGGACAGCGTGTTGGTCCACTCCCGCACCAGCATGGCGTAGGCAAACGAGAGCAACGCGTTGACCGGATCCTTCGGGGGGCGGCGATTGCGGCCGTTGAAGTCAAAGTCGAACCCCTCCTCTTCCGACAGCACGGAGCTGAAGTTGCCGAAGTAACGCGCCGCCGCCGCACCCTCTATGCCGAGCAGGGATTCGAGGCTTTCCGCCTTGGCCGCGTTCTCGGAATCCATTTTGAAGTCCCTGGCCAGCGCCGTCGGGGCCTCTTCCCCGCGCCAGTTTCTCCGCAGCAAGGTTCGGCAGTTGAGGATCTTGGCTCGGATGAAGCTCCGGGCCAGTGCCAGGCATACATCAGGGTCGAAGCTGCCCTGGTATTGGGCGGTTCTTAGTTCCACGTTCTTATGGCCGACCCCCACGGTATGGCCGAGAAACCAGCCTCCGTACGAATACCAGGAGATGGGAATCTGGCGCCGCATCATTTCGTGAATTGTAGGAGTTGTGATGTAAATGTTCCCCATGGCGACCAGTTGAGAAACCTCGGCAATCCTTGCCGTGGATGCTTGCCCGTCTTCCACTTCCACGGCGAGCGTCTCGCCCTTTTTTCGTACCTTGGCGCTGTGGTGTTGCACATACACCGGTCGGCGGCGGTCATCGGCAATAGCCATGGGACGCACCTCGGACATCTTCCTGTTCAACCGGTTCACCTCGTCCGGCAGGCAGATGCCAACTAAGGAGCAACGAGGGCATTTCGGCGAGTCTTCCAAGGGCGGCGGTATCGAACCGGCTTCCGCCGTTTGTCGCACCTCTTCGATGGAACGCCGGGTCAGCTCCAGCAACTCGTCATCGAAAGGGACGCGCACGCGCTCTTTGCTGCGCACAAAATACAACACGCCTTCCTCGCAACGGTAGCCGTGTTCGCGCAACAACAATCCTTGCACGCAGACCTGGACGCGCTCCGGGTCGTATGCGCCCTTGGCTACGTGAGGGCGCTTGCCTTTCTTGTAATCGACCGGCACCACCATGCCGTCCTTGGCTTCAACCAGGTCGATTTTCGCTACGACCCCCAGCTTCTCCGACGACAGGTGCACGGAGCGCGCATGGATGACTTCATCTTCCGGCTCAGCGCCCGCCGCCGGCAACGCGCCCGAGGGGCGGTCCACCCGACGATGGGCATGAGCGCCCTCCACGGTGTCGTAAGAAGCCGCCCATTCGCCCTGCACCCACTCGAGGTACGCCAGGCGCGGGCAATAGACGTGCTCGTTGACAATTCGCGCTGGAACCAGGTCGGAGGGCGCTTCCCGCTTGACGGGAGGACGCATTGGCATTTTTGTTTGCATGGGGGTTCGAGATGCTTATCGTTTCAAGGGCGCCATGCCAGCCATGAGGCAACCAGGCAACAACAAGTAGCCACTCTCGGCTTACCCGGTGCTTTCCGTTTTTAAACAACGCCCCTCCAAAAGACCTAGGCCGAAATGTGAACCATACCCCAGCGCGATTGGGCCTTTGACGGGTTGCGCAAACTCTATCCGCACAGCAAACCCGCAGGCAACGGGAGGCTGTGGCCCACGATTTCGAGTGAGTTTGAAGTGTCGAAATTTTGGAAACTGATCCAGCCTGAGCAGTTTTACGTTGACTGGCGGAGGATATCCGCGTGAATCCAACTCTGCTTTTATCTGCCCCTCAAGCGTATTTTTACCATGCGTTTTGACATATCGGGGGGCAACAAAAGGGGTGACCGACTGCCATACAGACGCGCTGTCAGTGATACGGGCAATTCCAGAGCCATAATCCCCCGGCATTCGCCCAAAATCGCGCAGGTCTCCCATGGCCGCCACAGCCAGACGCAAGGGTTCAATTCCCCCTTTGGTAAAGGTTTTTCGCATGGAGCGAATAGCCGCCTGTGCTTCGGCATCCAGAAGCATGGGCGCCCAAAACAACACATGATCTAAATGACCATCTTGATCGAGATCGAGCGGAAAGACATGTGCGTGTTCATGTTGTCCCTGGAGGGGACGACGGTTCTCGTCACACCCGGTGAGCACTTTCGGCGGGGCGCCCTTTTTCGCCGCAACACTAACAAGGTGGCGATGCAATAAATCAGCTTGCGGCAACGTTCTTGTTACGGGGGGCAAGGCATGATCATTGCGGCTTGCATTTGTGAGAGAGAGGAGGATAGCCTGCACTGCCCGAACAGGGAAAGATGCCTTAACTTTCCTCGTTGCCCCAATTACTATGGCATCCGACCGGCGCCAATAAAAGACTTTTCGACTGCCCGGCGGTTGGCTCCAGCCATGTCGACCACGCCACCAATTGGTATCTTTTTGCAAGCAATCCAGTAGATCCTCAGGATAAGGTTCAATTGCTTTCTGCCGCTTTTTCAGTAGCGCTTGAGCTGGTTTCTTTTCGGGAGGCAACGCCAAGTCAGCGAGCGCTGCATCCACTTGTTTTTGCCTCCAGTCCATGAAATCAGAAGCATTAACGGCAGCAAGAAAGGGCACCTGCTCCCAGCCTCTGTTGCTGTGTCTTTCTGATTCACCGGGGGTACAGTTCGCCTGTGGCGCTTCCTCTTCATCTTGCATCAGCCGACCTTGCACCCAGCTTTCCGACCGCCCCAGGTAATTCAGGTAGCTCACAAGACAACCCAGAACGGAGGTTTCAGCCGGGGACAGGCGTAATCCTCTCCACGAAACTATCATCTCTTGTTTTTCTTCCAGCCGTACCCAGGCATCAAATACCATGGTTGTCTTCTCAACCAAATTACTTAGCCCCCCGATAGGCACGTAATGACGGCTGTGCGTAGCAACCACCGGGGGAAGATAGTAGTGAGGCAACTCGGCAGACAGCTTGTCAATAAGACTGCGGACAACAACAGGTGGGCCGGTGCCATCCCATTTGCCAGCGGTATAGCCCACCGAGAGCAGGGCGCGCAACAACCGCCACGGCGAAGGAGGCCACTCTATCAAACCCTCGTTAACGTGATGACCAAACGGGGTGGCATGATAGCGGCCGGCGGGGAAACGGAATGCAATGGAAAGAGGCATGACGTCAGCGACTGCCTTTCATCCTAACTCGCGGGGACATCAGATTCTTTCGATTTTTTGAGTGCTTCGTCGAAAGCTACAGATGTGACAACCATCTGTTGCTTACAATTTTCCAGTACGGGCTTGATAGCACTCTCGATATCCTCCAGCGACGGCAAAGACCACCCTTCAGGCGCCGAAGCAACAACCTTTTGATCTTTAACCAAAAGATCACAGGCCGTCCGCAATCGCATGCCATCATCGATCAAAACCCGCAGTTTATACAAGGATAACAGCACCAAAAGATCTTCGGCATCGTCTGGTAGCCCATACCCGCGGATCTGGACTAAATCCAGGTTCACGTAAAGCGATATCGATTCTGCGGTGTATTCATCACGGGCAAATGGGACATTGCCGAATCCATCCTTGGTGACCCCGGAAGGGTTGACATGATCATTCTTTACACCACCAGAGGGGACTACGTGCACGCCGTCTGCCTCTATAAAGGCTGACAGAGCGCGAGCAACGCGCAGACGTCCTCCCGCCAATTCTTTTTTCGCCAAAAACACGCCATGCAATAAAGAGTTGACATCGTATTTAAAAAGCACTTCCGCAAATTTTCGCCTGTCAATTGGACCTTCCGCCAGCCCCCCAAGTTCTTCCTTGATTTTGTTGAGAAATTCCTCGCTCTTCTCCTCCAGCAAGTAGGGGCTATTCAACCGATGCGACTCCAAAATCGTATCGGTTAAAAAATCGTTGTTCCGTGTAACCCGTACATGCGACAAGCCAACCAGTTCCTCCCTTACATCTTCTTTCGAGGAATCCCAGATAGTCATCTCCAGTCGGTTGGCCATGCTTTGCGCTGATTCCACCAGCAAGCTCCTCCCGCTACTCGTTTGGAACTCTGCGGCCCCCAAAGACGGGAATCCTGTTGGTTGAAACCGGCTACCCTGCAGAGGTTCAAGCGGAATCTTGAACAACAGCCGGCTGATCTTGCTCAGGCGATTTAAATCAATAGTTTTTGTAGTCATGATTGCTCCTTACTCGGGTCGAATCGGATAAAAAGTTGACCGGCGGTTGCCCGCGCGATAGGGAATGCTAATGCTGCGGCCCATAACCGGGCCGTATGGGCAGTAGTTGTACCTGTGCGCAATGTACACTGCACACCCGCCGCCCGCAAGCGGCGAAGGGCAATCGTCACGGCAGATGCGGCATTGCCGGCAGCCAGGAGACGAACAAGTGCCGGGTCCGTACCTACATCCAGTTCGAACCCTGTCCGGGTCACTAATTTCCAGGGGAGCAGGCAAAGGCGAACTGCGAGCCAGGCATCATCAGGCCAGTCTTCGAGCATTGGCGGTTTTTTAGGGATGTATTGCTTCGTCAATTTTTTTCGGTCCAATGCCATCAACGCACAAGCAAGCGATAAAGTGCGGTCCATATCTATGTTGCCGGCAAGCAAATTAGTCAAGTCTGCGGCACTTGCCGCAGTATCACTAGAACCCGCTATCAGCGGCCAATAACGCCTATCACCCTGCGATGCATCAACAAGACACCGTTGCACCAACGCAATGGCATCGTCAAGTCCGCTCCTTCCATGCATGACAACTCTGGTCGAATTGGTAATCATAAGCTCGGTGGGCGAGCCGGTGGTGGCGAAAGTTCTGGAGCTCGTTTCATCCAGCGGAAGCCAATGATGCCGTACGGAAAAACGGGGGGAACTATCTTGCAGGGTCAAAGCCAAGGCCAGGGCCAACCGGAACTCCGGCGTGTCATCATTGCTTGCGAAAACCCACTCTGGACGTAGCTTGGGGATAGGTACAGCAGTGGCAACGCCACTTCGCACCATGATTTTTTCAAGTTCCCCCAGATAGAGCAAAACTTGTTGCCAGCATTCTTCCTTGTGGGGCGCTTCGGTGACAGCAAAAAGAGCGTCACTCAGGCATCTTTCCGCTCCAACTAATTCACCCGGGGCTTTCTCCTTTCGAGTTGCTTTCCGCAGGCGTGCCAACCACAGATCAAGATCATCAAGGCATGCTAAAAACGATGGCTTTTCGTCAGTGACTGCAAAGCGTCCCAACGGGACAGCCAGATTCGACCGACCATTGCGTTTGATATAGCCATATCGTTGAAAGGCGACGATGCCCCGTGCAGTTCCCAAGCGCTTCGCCGCACGAGCGATGTCCAGAGGCTCTCGGGCGACCCGACCTGTACCTACCTGCGCCCGCCCTTCAGAGAGTATCCTCTTCAATTCTGCATAAGAGGTCGGTTGGGACCACAGTGGCATCCATTGTTCGCCTCTCGGACTTTCATCATTAACCGACGCGCTGGCATAGGCAGAACCACGAGACTTGACAACAAAAGGCGATGCTATCCGGGATGGATCAGACGAACTAAATTTACGAGTCGCATGCGATGTAAATACAATTGCCCCTTCAAACAACAGGATGAAATCTACTGGATTTATCATGCTGTCAGAGCTTGGCCCGTTGGCATTGTTGGCACCACCCGCTGTAGCTGGCAAATATTGGCCAATCGGCAACTTGTTCTGCAGGCCTGATATTGGCGTACCCCAAAGGGCTCCGGATAACCAAGCAAAGGATTCAGAGCGCGGAGCACCCTCCGCACTTGTCAGGTCATACACCATGCCCACCAACCTCATGAAATTTCTCGTGAATTCCAGCCTCCCGTCATTGCCGCCGCTACCAAACAATGCTGGGTATTCTGGGCTATTATTGTCCAGCAAGACCATCGCCGCATCCATCCACTCCCTATGGCCTCCACGCCAGTTTTTCCTAATAATAGGAATCTGCTCTTGCTTCGTGCGCTTGAACTGCTCATCAGGTTTTTTGTGTTGATCCCTTAATTTTCTATACGAGGGACTACTAACACTTGCCTCTATCCCAGCTCGAAAATTAGCAAAACGAGGACTTTTTGACTCTTTCAATGGAGTCAGAAACTCATCCCCATTGAAAAAACCTGAATCTTTGCTCCAAGGCGATACAAATGCCGTAGGTTCGTATGTACGCAGAAAAAACCCTTCGAGTTCATTCCGGTTCAATGCCGTCGCCAAACAGAAACGGTCTCCCTGCCACCATCCCCTTGCTTCATCATCAACCTGTTCAGAAACAAGACGAAAAATCCCCAATGCTTTGAGGTAATGTGCAAGTGGCGCCGGTGCACACCCATTCAAGTCGTGAACGTGAATCATGCGGGCAGGCTTTTCCCTTGATCTACCAGCAACTTATCCGTATTGCCAGATACCGATGAGACGCGCTGGTCCGCAGTACGCAGTAATGCCTCGAGCCAGGCCAAAGTGAACGGCCCCATACGCCCGAGCAAGTTTATTACCCGCTCGGTCCAACTTCTACCCATTTCCTTGCTCAAACCCGACTTGGATGCTGAAAGGTCTAATGTTGTTTCCGGGAGATGATGGGGCTTCCCATTTTCATCAAACAATTGCACCGAGGGGATTTTATCCCCATCCCTGACACCTCGAATTTGTAGATTCTGACTGTTCGCTTTCTGGTCGGCAGGACTTGAATGCCAGGTCATTCTCACCTTGCCGTGATGCGAGCATACAATATATGCGAGCAGGTCAAACTCATCTGCAGAAAGCGCCAGAATTTCTCGCTCAATAGCTGTGGGTTCATCCTCACATTCCAAGGTTGCCGCTTCCGCCTGCACCGATGCTCCGAGGTGGTTCCCTCTTTCCATCGCCGCAAAAAATTCGCCCCAAGGCCCGAGTAATGCCGCATGTTGCCGGTCATGTCTTTGGAGCACCCCGAACAACCCCAATGTGCTGGCTAGTTCATGGCGGAAACCGCGCCTTTGCCCGTTGTTGTCGACGCGATACATTTCGCCACGACTACACCAAGCACGGTCTGGCGCTTTCGCTATATCATTCCGCTGTGGCCGGTCATCATTCTTGATGGAACTCTGAAAAGCCTCGTGAGCTTTGCCAAGGTCGTGCCAGCGACCAGCCAAGTGGAGCAACCCTTTCATCGGCGGGACCACTTGAGTAGCGATCATCTTGACTTCCTCGCCAACTTGCAAGCCGTGACTCGCGATTGTCTGCCAGACATCATCTGTTACGCTCAACGATTCGTCTTCCTCAGCGGCATCGGCCTGGTCCTCCGGGGGGATGGCGCGTTCGTCGTCGTGGGGCACGACCTCAACCGCTTTTTTGGACGCTGGGTCCCATCCTTGTTGCTCCGAGTATCCCCCCACACTTGCGTCCACCAGTATTGTCTGTCCTGGGTAGATATCACCACGGTCAGCCCGCCTCCATTTGCGGCCCAACCAATCCCAGACCCAAGCCCGAATCTCAGGTTTGAGTTTATTCGAGGATGATTTACACAACCAGTTTCTCGCTTTGAGAAAAGGCACGCTGCATAATTCATCTTGCTTCGGCTTTACCTCGGGTGGTGGTTGCTCCCCTTTTTCTACCGTGGACCAGAATAGTTGCACGTCCCGCTCATCCCCCGAACGAATAAAGCGGCTGATATCGATATCTGCCCCCGACAAGTCGGGCGATGTATCAAACAGTTCATCCAGTTCATGTCGTAGCAATAGGTGCCCGGGGTCGTAGGGATAGAGCTTCGGCAACAACTCCTCGTTCTCCTCCTCAAATCGCTCAAGGCAACCTGCCCTGGCATCCTGGATGTTTTTACATGCCTCTCGTGCAACGTTTAATTCATTCCCTGAATAGGGAGCCGCTTTTTTATCATCATCCCATCCAAAATCGGCGACAACAACCTGTCCCTCGCCCCCCCATCTGGCACACCGCCCAAACCGCTGTACGAGACTGGACCAAGGCGCAAGTTCGGTAACCAACAAGGGGGCAGATATATCTACGCCGGCTTCAACCACCTGGGTGGAGACAATGATACGGTTAGCTTCCTCCCCACAGGCTTTTCGATTGAGAAAATCATGCCACTGCTTGCGCTCATGCAGACGGAAACGACTGTGCACCAAACAAACATCTCCCTGTGTCTGCTTGACCCCCTTGTGTGACCGAAGTTTTTTCCACACATCAACGGCCCGGTCCACTGTGTTAAGAACAACGAGAGTCGGGCCTTTCTTGCCACCGCCCAACTCTGTATGCCGCAAGGCGACTCTTTCTGCGAGTTCCTTCGTATCGCTGAATGTCTCGATTTCAACAGGTTTGGTTATCTTCCACAGAGAAGATTCCCGGTCTAACGGGCCAGTATGGTGGGTATTCTGCTTTACGGCATCGGCCAACTTTTTTGTGTCGGGGCTTTTCTCCAACCATTGATGTTGTAGTGTAGCGCTCATCCACCATGTAAAAACCGGGCGGAACAACTTCCCTTCCTCTTGATCACTATCTCGGAAAGACTGAATTTGCGTCGATGTCGCCAAACCAACGTCCATCAGTTGAACCTCATCCATAATCCAAAGCGCATCCTGGTTCAACAATCCGAACTCCATAGGCCAGCGCGCTCTCGGACTGGCGTAACCCCGGTTCATCGCACGAGAAAGCAACATGTCTTGAGTTCCAATAAGCACAGCATTCCTCTCCGGATACAAATGCCATTGCCCAGTAGAGGCACCCCCCATCAACAAGTGGACGCCAACCTTGCTCTCGTGGGAGTTTTCTTCGTCCCAAAGCAATCCCAGGTTTTCAAGTGCGGCACGAACCCCGCTTGTCATCTGCTCCACCAGCACTCGGGTCGGCAGACACCAAACGAGGCGGCGCGGCCAATCACCATTGCGTAAATGCACCCGGTGCCAAAGCCAAACTGCAAGTACACCTAACGTTTTACCAAAGCCAGTGGGTATGCGGATCAAGCGGTTTTCACACCTGTCAACTTCCGACAACCGGCGTTGCCAGTCCCAAGGATGCAAACCACCACCCAACTTACCAAAAAATTCGGGAAACGTGTTCACGGCAACTTGAGCCAAGTTGTCATTTCACATTTCCCCGCCTGCTTATCTGTTCACCAATCATGACGCATTGAATGCTTGAAAGAATTTACATGGCAGTGTACCACAGCGACCGCTGCCAGATACGACCATACTACCGGTGGGCGACAAATTCTGTCGCGGCGCGAAAGGCGGCGGCGCGGGGAATGCGGCGCGAGATGCGGCGGCGCGGGAGGGTGCAACGCCGGGGGTGCGGCGCGGCGAGCTTGGGCGCCTGCGACCCTTGGCGGTAATTGAGCGGTGATTCAGCATGGGCATCAGTATCCAAAAACCACCATACCACCAGCGAAAGACAAATTCTGTCGCGGCGCGAGCGGCGACAAGCCCTGCGTGGCTCCCCCGCACGGGCAACAGAAACAGAGCCCCGCCCGGCCGCCGGAAGCATGCGGCCTGTGCGTGTCTGGCGTGTGCATATATAATGTATCCGGAAAGACTGGCGGATGACGATGAACCTGGCAACAATAAACCTGACAACGACATGCGTGAGCGGGGGCGGTGCGCCGTGACGGGGCCGCTTGCATTTGT
This sequence comes from uncultured Enterobacteriaceae bacterium, assembly GCA_964509455.1. Taxonomy (GTDB): domain Bacteria; phylum Pseudomonadota; class Gammaproteobacteria; order Eutrophobiales; family Eutrophobiaceae; genus JAAXHV01. Next base: position 11,080 of record CAZDXS010000038.1, read on the forward strand.
CCTTTTTGCCGTGGTGTTTTTCATCTGGCTCCTGGAGTATGCGGCGGTGTGGCTGGCGTTGGTGGTTGGGTGCGCCTGTTTCGGGACCGGGTTGCTGCGGTTGCTCGCCGAGAGGGCGGGCCGGGGTCGCCGCGCGTTGCCGGGCGTCCTGCTGGCGGGCGGCGGGTTGGCGCTGTGCCTGGCGGGGGTTGCCTGGATGGCGGTGCAACAGAGAATTCCGGGAATCTCCCCGTTCTGAGCCGCGGCGGGGCGGCACCGCCTGCCGGCGGCGGGCGCCTCGATCATTTCTGCCGCGGCGCGGGCGGCAACGCTTGCCGGCGGCGGGCGCATTCCCGTCATCTCAGCCGCGGCGGCGCAGGTTGCGGCTCATCCTTTTTCCGTTTGCCCGCGGTGCGTTGCTTGCCGGCGCTCTTCCCGCCGCTCTGCCCGTGCGGGCGGACGGGCTCCTCCAGCTTCGTCCTGGAGCCGCGCAACACCCTGGCGTAATGCCCCCAGCACATGCCCCGGGCGGCGGAGGCCTCGCGCTCGCATCCCTTGATCTTGCATGGCGGGTAGCCGGTCACCGGGTCCCAGAGGTTTTTGCGGACGGGCGCGGTGAGGTCGGTCCCTTTCTTCCATCTGGCAAGGTGCGTGCCGCAATAGCCCTTGGATGAATGAACCCGGCCGCAACCGGGAATGCTGCATAGTCGCTTCGTTGTCATGTTGTCCTCCGCTAAGTGAAAGGCGGCGGCGCAGCGCCCGGCAACGCTGCGCCGCGATGGTCGAATGAACGCCGTTGACGACCGGTGCGCGTCCTGCCGGCCCGCCCGTTCGGCGCGGCCCCGCCCTGCTCCGGCCGGCGCGCACCCGTTTGTCTCCCCTGCGAGCGCACGGCTACTTCGCCCCCGGCGCCGGGCGGTTCAGCGCCTGGGCCTGCGCCAGGGTCTCTTGCAGCTTCGCGCGGAGCGCGGGCGGGTTGTCCACCACCACGCAGGGCAACCAGCGCATCACGTCTTGCAACAGCTCCTCGGTGTGGCTGTACGGCACGGACAGCAGGTAATGCTCGCCCGCCCAGCGCCCTTTCTGCTTCGGGTGCCATTGTTGCCGGGCGATTTCCGACGCCAGCGGCGGCAAAAAACGCAAGCGGGCGGTCTTGCGGGTCCCGCCGGTGAAAATGCCGTAGGTTGTCTCGAAGTCGACGTCCAGCCGGCTCTCGTCGACTTTCCGGGCGCGTCTCTTGTCCACGACGGCCCCGGCCATGCGGGCGATGGAGAACGTTCGAAGGGCCCGGCGCGTGTGACACCAGGCGTGCAGGTACCAGTTGTCCCGGTAGTAGCGCAACCGCAGGGGGCTGACCGTGCGGCGCGTGGACTGGCGGTGGAAGTCCTCGTAGTCAATCACCAACCGCTTGCGGTCGATGAGGGCGTTCACCGCGTGCGCCAGGACCTGGTAGTCCGTTTTGCGCTCGCCCATGGGCGTGATGTGAATGCGTTGGCGCAGGGAGTCCGCCTCCACGCCGCGCGCCGCGGCCAGCTGGTCCAGGCGCTCCTTGAAGTCTTTCATCTCCCGCCCCAACAGGCCGTGACCGAAGCGCTCCAACAGGATGAGCAACAACAGCAGGGCATGGGTCTCGTCTTTCGTCAGCCACAGGCCGGGCATCTCCCACTTCTGCCCCTTGAGCTCCAGCTGATCGTAGAACCAGCCTTGCGGGGCGTTGATCAGCGGGGCGCCGTAGCCGTCGCGCAACTGCTTGATGTAGCGGTTGACCGAGCGCTCCGAACACTCCAGCTGCTCGGCAAGGGCGGCCGCGGAAACGGGCGTGCGCCGCGCTGAAAAGATCTGGTTGAGCAGGAAAATCTTGTCTTCTTTCGCCATGGACGCGCCCCCCGGCGACTCTGCCGGCGCCGCCGCGGCGGCGCCCTCGTTGCTCGCGCCGGCTAACTGCCGGCGGAGCGTCCTCCGTCCAGGTACAAGGTGAGCCGTTGCTTCGGTTGCAGGTGCTTGTTGATGCGCAGGTTGTTCCACGCCAGCAACTGGTTCACTGTCACGTTGAATTTTCTTGCAATCCGCCAGAGGGAGTCGCCTTTTTTGACGACGTACTGGAACGGGTTTGACTCCGCCGGCGCCGGCGTTGCCTTCGTCTCGGCGAGCCACAGGGTCAGTTTCTGCCCCGGCCGCAGCAACGAACGGCTGGAGATGCCGTTCCAGCGCGTCAGCTGGCGCACGCTGAAACCGTAGTGCCGGCCGATGTCCCACAGGGTGTCGCCGCGGCGCACGGTATAGACGTAGCGCTCGCCTTGCCCGGCGGCTTTGCTGAGGCCGCGCCGCAGGCGGTTCTCATCGCTCAGGGCGTAGTAGGTTTTATCGCGGCTGGGCGCCGGCGCCCGCACGACGTCCCCCTTGCGTATCAGGTCGCTGTGCAGGTTGTTCGCGCTTTTCAGCACGGCCGCCGTGGTCTGGTGACGCTTGGCGATCTTGTCCAGCGTCTCGCCGCGCTTCACCTTGTGTTGCGTCCAGCCCGTCCGCTCGCTTTCATCCAGCTGCGCCAGGTTCTCGCGGAACGTCTGCGCCCGGTTGACGGGCAACAGCAGGCGGTGGGGGCCGGCGGCGGGAACCGCCCACTTTCGGAACCCCGGGTTCAGCTTGTACAGCTCTTCTACGTCCAGGTTGGCCGCCTGCGCCGCCACCGCCAGGTCGAGGGGTCCCTCCGTGTCCACCTGGGCGAAATAGGGGCGGTTGGGTATGGGGGCCCAGCTGACGCCGTATTTCCTGGGGTGCGCCGCCAGCTCGGCTACCGCCAGCAGGGCCGGCACGTAGCCCCTGGTTTCCCGCGGCAGCCTCCGGGACAGAGAGAAGAAGTCCGTGCCCCTGCCGATGCGCTGGTTCCTGCGAATGGCGCGCCCCACGCGCCGCTCCCCCGTGTTGTAGGCCGCCAGCGCCAGCAACCAGTCGCCGTCAAAGCGCCGGTTCAGGTGCTCTAAGTAGTCCAGGGCGGCGCGGGTGGCTTCGACGATGTCGCGCCGACCGTCGTACCACTCATTCCGCTTCAGGCCGTATATCTCTCCGGTGCTTTTGATGAACTGCCAGATGCCGTCGGCGTGGCGATGGGACCGCGCGAACGGCTGAAACGCGCTTTCTACGACGGGCAACAGCGCCAGCTCCATGGGCATATCGCGTTTTTCCACTTCCGCCATAATGTGGTACAGGTAGCGGGAGGCGCGCTCGGACACCCGGTCCAGGTAGGCCTGGTTCCTGGCGTACCATTTCAGTCTTTCTTTCACTTGGCGCCGCCCTGTGTGGCGATGCAAGTGGAGGTCATCGCCCAGCTTCGCCCACAGGTCGGCGTACCGGGGGGGCGGGTCAGAGGGCGTTACGGCGGCCGCCGGCTCTGCCGGCGCTTGCGGGGCGACCGGCGGCGCGGCGGTTGCGGCAGTTGCCGCGGCCGCGTCCGCGGCGTTCCGCGTCTGCCACGAGTTGCACGCCGCCAACAACGGAATCAGGCCGGCGATGGTTGTGATTCGCAGTAGTGAATAGCGCATGGTTGCCGATGGTAAACGGG
>CAZDXS010000039.1:0-9495 GCA_964509455.1 uncultured Enterobacteriaceae bacterium
CGGCGCCGTGCCGCACCAGCCTGGCAACGGCGCCGCGCCTGGCGACCTGCGGCGGCGGCATTCCCCTAGAAGTTGCGGGGCGGCGCGTGGGCGCCATTGGCGTCTCGGGCGCCTCGGAGCGGCAGGACGAGGAGATCGCCCGGGCCGCGGCGGCCGTTTTGCCCGGGGCGGAGGAGGGAGCGGGGCAATGAGCGTGTGCAAGGCAGGCGCCGCGGCGGCGCGGCTGATGACCTGCGGTGGCATTCCCTTGGAAGCAGCGGGGCGGCGCGTGGGCGCCATTGGCGTCTCGGGCGCCTCGGAGCAACAGGACGAGGAGATCGCCCTGGCCGCGGCGGCCGTTTTGCCCGGGGCGGGGGAGGGCGCGGCGCCGTGAGCGCAAACAAGGCCCGCGCCGCGGCGGCAAACGCGCCGTTTCGCCATTTCATCAACGGCGAGTTCGTCGAATCCGCCGGCGGGCGCACCTACGACGCGTTCAATCCGGTCACGGGCGCGGCATACGCGCAGGTTCACGAGGGCGGCGCCGCCGAGGTGGACGCCGCGGTCAGCGCCGCCCGCGCCGCCCTGGAGGGCCCCTGGGGCGCCTTGGGCGTACAAGAGCGGGTCGAGTTGTTGTACCGCGTGGCCGCCGGCGTCGACGCCCGCTTCGACGACTTCTTAGAGGCGGAATGTCTGGACACCGGCAAGCCCTGGTCCTTGGCGCGGCACATTGACATTCCTCGCGGCGCCGCCAATTTCAGGGTGTTCGCCGACATCATCAAGAACGTGCCGGCGGAGTCTTTCATGATGGACGCCCCCGACGGCGGCAAGGCGCTGAACTACGCAATACGCGCCCCCAAGGGCGTTATCGCCGTCATCTGCCCCTGGAACCTGCCCCTGTTGTTGATGACCTGGAAAGTGGGGCCGGCGCTGGCCTGCGGCAACGCCGTCGTGGTCAAGCCCTCCGAAGAGACGCCCGCCACGGCGACCCTGCTGGGCGAGGTGATGAACGCCGCGGGCGTGCCCGCCGGCGTATATAACGTGGTGCACGGTTTCGGCCCCGATTCCGCCGGGCAACTGCTGACCCGGCACCCCGGCGTGGACGCCGTCACGTTCACCGGCGAGACCGCCACCGGCGCCCAGATTATGAAGGATGCGGCCGTGGGACTGCGCGACGTGTCGTTCGAGCTGGGCGGCAAGAACGCCGGCCTGGTGTTCGCCGATTGCGACCTGGACCAGGCCGTGGCGGACGCCCTGCGCTCGGCGTTCGCCAACTGCGGCCAGGTCTGCCTGGGCACGGAAAGATTGTACGTAGAACGCCCCGTCTTCGCCGAGTTCGTGCAACGCCTGAAAGAGGGTGCGGCGGCCCTGGCGCCGGGCAAACCGGAAGAAGCGGCCACCACCCTGGGTCCCATGATCAGTCGGCAACAACGGGACAAGGTGCTGTCCTATTACCAGAAAGCCCGGCAGGAGGGGGCGGAAGTTATCACCGGCGGCGGTGTTCCCGCCATGGCGGCGGACCTGGAAAACGGCTTCTGGGTGGAGCCCACCATCTGGACCGGCCTGCCCGAGTCCTCGCCGGTCGTGCGCGAGGAGATCTTCGGCCCCTGTTGTCACGTGCAGCCCTTCGACGAGGAGGAAGAGGCGGTCAGCCTGGCCAACGACACGCCCTACGGCCTGGCCGCCGCCATCTGGACCCGGAATGCGTCGCGCGCGCACCGGGTCGCGGCCGCCGTCACCGCGGGCGTCAGCTGGGTCAACTGCTGGTTCCTGCGGGACTTGCGAACGCCGTTCGGCGGCGTCGGGCAGTCGGGCATAGGCCGCGAAGGCGGCGTGCACTCGCTGGAGTTCTACACCGAAATGCGCAACGTGTGCCTGAAGCTGTGAGGGGTCGGCCGCACCGCCCGCGCGGGAGAAAACACGAAAATGGCTTTGTCGGAAGATAAAATAACGTCCTGGGGCGACGCCCTGTACGACTGCCTGCGGGAGCGCCGCACCATGGCGCCGCTCACGGACCAGGAACCGGACATGACGCTGGACGAGGCCTACCGCGTGTCGTTGCGCCTGTTGCGCCGGCGGCAGGATGACGGCGAGCGGGTCATCGGTAAGAAAATCGGCGTCACCAGCAAGGCGGTGCAGGACATGCTGGACGTGCGGCAACCGGATTTTGGCTACCTGACCGACCGCATGGCGTACGACAACGGCGCCGACATTTCCCTGGAATCGACCCTGGTGCAACCCCGTGCCGAAGGCGAGATCGCGTTCATACTAAAGCGTGATCTGCAGGGCCCGGGCGTAACCAATGCCGCGGTGTTGCGCGCCACGGAATGTGTAATGCCCTGCTTCGAAATCGTCGATTCGCGCATCCAGGACTGGAAGATCCGGATCCAGGACACCATCGCGGACAACGCCTCTTGCGGGCTGTTCGTGCTGGGCGACGCCGCCGTTGCTCCGACCGCCGTTGACCTCGCGACCTGCGGCATGGTGCACGAGAAAAACGGCGAGGTAGTAGCGACCGGGGCCGGCGCCGCCGCCCTGGGCTCGCCGGTCAACTGCGTGGCGTGGCTGGCCAACACCCTGGGCGCGCACGGCGTTGCGCTGGAGGCCGGCGAGGTCATCCTGTCCGGCTCCTTAGTGCCCCTGCACCCGGTGGTCCCGGGGGATTCCATGAGCCTATCCATCGGCGGCATCGGCCATGCCGCGGTGCGCTTTAGCTGAGCGGGCGCGGCGGGGGGAGGCATGAACGGCATGCGCGAAAACGCCGCCCTGGCGGGCTTCGGCAACAGCGGCGCAGACAACGCCTCCTGTGGGCTGTTCGTGCCGGGCGCCGCCGCGGTTGCCCCCGCCGCCGTGGACCTGGCCGCCTGCGGCATGGTGCACGAGAAAAACGGCGCGGCGGCGACGACCGGGGCCGCCGCTCTGGGCTCGCCGGTCAACTGCGCGGCGCGGCGGGTCAACGCCCTGGGCGCGCCCGGCATCAAGCCGGCTGCCGGCGAGGTCGTCCTGTCCGGCTCCCTGGCGCCCCTGCGCCCGCCGGCGCCGGGGGATTCCATGAACCCGGCCGGCGGCGGCATCGGCCCTGCCGCGGTGCGCTTTAGCCGAGCGGGCGCGGCGGGGGAGGTCTGACTGACATGCGCGTGAACGCCGCCCTGGTGGGATCCGGCAACATCGGCGCCGACCTGATGATGAAAGCCCTGCGCAGCGACCGCATCAAGCCGGTGTGGATGGCGGGCATAGACGCGGCCTCCGACGGCCTGGCCCGGGCCGCCGCCCAGGGCTTGAAAACCACCCACGACGGGGTGGACGGCCTGCTGGAGGCCCTGGAGGACGATGACGTCAAGATCGCCTTTGACGCCACTTCCGCGGCCGCCCATCCGGACAACGCCCGCAAGCTGGAGCGCCGCGGCGTGCTGGTCATCGACCTGACGCCGGCCGCCGTCGGCCCCTACTGCGTGCCCTCCGTCAACTTGCAAGAACACGTGGGCCGGCAAGAGTCCAACGTGAACATGGTCAGTTGCGGCGGCCAGGCGACCATCCCCGTGGCGGCCGCGGTGAGCCGGGTGCAGGCGGTGGAATACGCAGAGATCGTCGCCACGGTGGCGTCCAAATCCGCCGGCCCCGGCACGCGCAAGAACATTGACGAGTTCACCCGCACCACCGCCGACGGCCTGTCGCGGGTGGGCGGCGCCCGCCGCGGCAAGGCCATCATCATCCTCAACCCGGCGGAGCCGCCCCTGATCATGCGCGACACCATCCATTGCCTGACGCAAGAGACGCCGGACCAGGAGGCGATCACGCAATCCGTCCATGAGATGATCGAGGAAGTGCGGCAGTACGTGCCGGGCTACGCCCTGAAAAACGGCCCGGTGTTCGACGAGCGCCGCGTCTCCGTGTTCCTGGAAGTGAAGGGGCTGGGGGACTACCTGCCGGAGTACGCCGGCAACCTGGACATAATGACGGCCGCGGCGTTGCGCACCGGCGAGATGTTCGCAGAGGAAATTCTCAGCGGCGCCCTGCGCCTGGAAGCCGTTGCCTGAGGGCTGGTTATGAACCTGGCGGGAAAAACAGTCAAGCTGCACGACATGTGCCTGCGCGACGGCATGCACGCCAAGCGCCACCAGATCACCGTGGAGCAGATGGTGCAAATCGCCGCGGGGCTGGACGCGGCCGGCGTGCCCCTGCTGGAAGTGACCCACGGCGACGGCCTGGGCGGCGCCTCCATCAATTACGGCTTCCCCGCGGCAACCGACGAGGAGTACCTGCGGGCGGTAATACCGCAACTGAAAACCGCCAAGGTCTCGGCGCTGCTGTTGCCCGGCATCGGCACCGTCGAACACCTGGCCCTGGCGCAGGACTGCGGCGTGCACACCATACGCGTCGCCACGCACTGCACGGAAGCGGACGTGTCCGAGCAACACATCCGCCTGGCGCGCGAGCAAGGGCTGGACACGGTGGGCTTTTTGATGATGGCGCACGCGGCGGAGCCGCCGCAGCTGCTCGAGCAGGCGCGGCTGATGGAGTCCTACGGCGCCAACTGCGTTTACTGCACCGACTCGGCGGGCTACATGTTGCCCGACGACGTGACCGCCCGCATCGGCGCCCTGCGCGAGGGTCTGCAAGAAGAGACCGAGATCGGCTTTCACGGGCACCACAACCTGGCGCTTAGCATCGCCAACTCCCTGGCCGCCGTCGAGGCCGGGGCGGCGCGCATTGACGGTTCCGCCGCCGGCCTGGGCGCCGGCGCCGGCAACACGCCCCTGGAAGCGTTCAACGCGGTGCTGGCGCGCATGGGCGTGGACACCGGCGTTGACGTTTTCAAGTTGATGAATGTTGCCGAAGACCTGGTGGTCCCCATCATGGACCAGCCGTTGCGGGTGGACCGCGATTCGCTGATCATGGGCTACGCCGGCGTGTATTCCTCGTTCCTCTTGCACGCGCGGCGGGTGGGCGAGAAGTACGGCGTGCCCCCCGGCGACATCCTGGTGGAGCTGGGCAGGATGCGGACCATTGGCGGCCAGGAAGACATGATCGAGGACGTGGCGCTGAACATGGTGAAGGCGCGGCGCGGCGAGCAGGCGGCATGACCCTGGACAAGACCGTCATCCGGCAACTGGCGGAGCGCCTGGAAAATGCGGAGCTGCAGCGCCGCCCGGTGGCCAAAATCACCGACGAGCACCCCGACATGGACTGGGACGACGCCTACGCCGTGCAGTACGAAATACGCCGCCGCAAGACGGAGCGCGGCGTACGCCTGGCGGGGCTAAAAATGGGGCTGACCTCCCGGGCGAAGATGAAGCAGATGGGCGTGGAGACGCCGGTGTACGGGTTCTTGAGCGATTACGGCAGTTACGCCGACGGCGCCGAAATCCCCGCGAATGCGTTCATTCATCCGCGCATGGAGGCGGAGGTAGCGGTGGTGACCCGCACGGAGCTGGCGGGGCCGGGTTGCCACCTGGGCCAGGTGTTGCCGGCCATTGATTTTGTCGTCGCGGCGGTGGAGCTCATCGACTCCCGCTACGAAAACTTTCGCTTCGACCTGAAAAGCGTCATCGCCGACAACACCTCGGCCGCCGCTTTCGTCTGCGGCAGCGCGGCGCGCCCGGCCGCGGCCCTGGATCTGCGAACCCTGGGCGTGGTCATGGAGAAAAACGGCGAGGTGGTAGAGACCGGCGCGGGCGCTGCGGTGTTGGGACACCCGGCCCTCAGCGTGGCGATGCTGGCCAACATGTTGGCGGCGCGCGGCGAGACCATTCCCGCCGGCGCGTTCATCATGACCGGCGGCATCACCGCGGCGGTGGGCTTAGAGCGGGGCGATGTGGTCTGCGTGCGGTTCCAGGACCTGGGCAAGGTCGGTTTTCGCATGGGATGAGGGGGACGGCCGTGGCGTTGCGCAGGTTCATCAACGGGGGCGCCGGCGGGGGCGCGGCCGCGCGGCTCTTGGCGGCGGCGGCCCTCCTGCTGTCGTTGCCCGGTTGCGAGGCGCCCCTGGTGCTGGACGAGGTGGCGGCGACGCAACACGCCCCGGTGCGCCGCACCGACAACTTCCAGGCGGTCAGTTCGTTCCGGCAAACCGTGGCGGCCGTGGGCTCCGGCGGCGTCATTCTGGTCTCGGAGGACAACGGCAACACCTGGCGCCGTAATGAAATTCCCTCCTGGCCCTCTTTCCTGGACGTCACCGCCTGCGCCAACGGCCTGTTTGCCGCCCTGGCGTTTGAAAACCAGGTGTGGCTTTCCCGGGACGGCGGCCGCGCCTGGGCGCCCAGCCGCCTGCCCACCGAGGAGGCGCCCCAGGCCGTCCAGTGCGACCCGGCCGGCAACCTGTGGGTGGTGGGTGCGTTCTCCACCATATCCGTCAGCCGCGACGGCGGCGGTAGCTGGACGCTGTCTTCCCAGGAAGAAGACGTCATCTACACGGACATCCAGTTTTTCGACGAGCACACCGCGTACGTGGTCGGCGAGTTCGGCTCCTTGTTGAAGACCGCCAACGGCGGCGAATCCTGGGCGGCGGCGCCGCCCATGCCCGGCGAGTTTTACCCGCAGGGCATGTATTTTGAAAGCCCGCAACGGGGCTGGGTCGCCGGCCTGGGCGGCACGGTGCTGACGACCGCCGACGGCGGCGCCTCCTGGACGGAGCAGGACGCCGGCGCCTTGGTGGTGCTTTACAACCTGGCGCGGATCGGCGGCCGCCTGCTGGCCGTCGGCGGCGAGGGCGCCATGTTTCATTACGACGGGACGCAATGGGCGTCGCTGGACCACGGCCAACCGTTTCGCCTGCACCTGCGCGGCCTGCATCCCCTGCTGGGCAACCGGTTGATTGTCAGCGGCCCCGGCGGCGTGTTGCACACGTTCGCCGTGGAAGAACTGCTGGGGGGTACGCCGGCCCCGGCAACGCGCCCGCCGGCCGCCGGCGCCGGGTAGCCATGGAAGCCGGCCGGATTTTCCCCGTTTTCGGCAACTTCCTGTTCAACAACAGGAAGTTCGTGTTGTTGGCCATCCTGCTGACAACCGTCCTGTTCGCCTGGAACATTCCCGCCGTGCGCATGCTGTCGGATTTCGCCGACCTTCTGCCCCAGGAACACCCCTACATACAGTTGCACAACAGCATTCGCGACACCTTCGGCGGCGCCAACATCATCGTCATGGCGATGGAAGTGGAAGAAGGCACCATTTTCACCAACGACGCCCTGGACCGGATTCACCGCATCACCCAGCGGCTGGACAGCGTCTCCAACATCAACCACAACCTGGTGACCAGCCTGACCCACCGCAACACCCGCAAGATTTTTCTAACGCGAGACGGCACCATACGCTCGCAGAACTATTACGACCCGCACCGCGGCGAGTATGCGCCGGAGGAGTTGGCGGCCATTCAGCGGGACGTGCGGGCCGGCGCCAACGTCTATGGACTGCTGGTCTCGCCGGACACGAAGTCCGCCCTCATCAAGGGCACCCTCAACGAGGGGCAGCTGGACTACGGCAAGGTGTTCGATGAAATCCAGGCGATTCGCCGGGACGAGGCCGCGCCGGGCGTGCGCATTCACGCCACCGGCCACCCGGTGCTGGTGGGCTGGGTGGATTCCTACAGCGGCGACATCCTGCTGATTTTCTTCTACACCATCCTCATCGTGCTGGGCATCCTGGTGTTCTACTCGCGCCGCTTGTACGGCATCCTGCTGCCGTTGCTGGGGATGACGCTGACCAGCATCTGGGGCGTGGGCTTCATGGGGGTGTTCGGCTACAACCTGGACCCCCTGATGTTGGTGGTGCCGTTTCTCATCTCGGCGCGCGCCATGTCCCACGGCATTCAGAAACTGGAGCGCTATTTTCTCGAGCTGTCCCGCACCGGCGAGAAGGTGGCGGCGGCCCGCAACACCTTCAACGCCCTGTTTCGGCCCGGCGCCCTGGCCATTGTCGCCGACGCCGCGGCCCTGTACCTCATCGGGCTGGGGTCGGTGCCCATCAACGACAAGATGGCGGTGTATGCTTCTTTCTGGGCCGTGTGCATGGTCGTTACCGTGTTGATCACCCTGCCCATGTTGCTGGCGGAGCTGCCCCGTCCCCGGGACGTGGCCGTGAAGCACACGCTGGCGCGCGCCGTGTTTCCCCGCCTGGCCCGGGTGGTGGGCACCCGGGAGCGCTCCCGGGCGGTGCTGATCGCTTGCCTGGTCATCGCCGTCGGCGCCACCTATTTCAGCTCCTGGGTGCAGATCGGCGAGCCGGAACCGGGGTCGCCGTTGCTCTACCACGACCACGATTTCAACGTCTCTTCCACGGCCATCAACGACCGTTTCCCCGGCGCCGAGGAGCTGTTCATCATCGCCCGCGCCGACGAGAAAGAGGGGCTGAAACAGGCCCACATTATGAAGGCGCTGACGGATTTTCAGAACCACATGATGTTGGACCCGAACCTGGGCGGCGTCAAGGGCGTGAACAACCTGCTCATGGAAGTGAACCAGATGACCCGCAACAACGACCCGCGCTGGCGGGTCATTCCCTCCATAGACCAGAACATCGGCGGCCTGCTGTTCATGTTCATGATGTCGGCGCCCACCCCGGGCATGTTGCAAGAATACATCGACACCGACAACCGGCTCGCCAACCTGGTGTTCTATTACAAGGACCACACCGGCGAGACCATTCGCCGCGCCATTCACATGGCGCGGGAGTGGATAGATACCCGGGGGCGCGAGGTGGAGGGGCTGACCCTGGAGCTGGCCGGCGGCCCCGTGGGCGTGACCGCAGCCATCAACGAGGAGGCCTTCGAGACCAACGTGATCGTCGTGCCGGCCGTGCTGGTCCTGATCCTGGCGTTCACCCTGTGGTTCTACGGCTCGTTTCATTCCGGCTTCATGATGCTGATTTCCATGACCTTCGCCACCACCCTCACGTACGCCTGCATGGGGTTGCTGAACATGGGGCTGAACGTTAACACGGTGCCCATGATCGCCGTGGGCATCGGGCTGGGGGTGGATTACGCCATCTACATGATGGACCGGATTCGAGAAGAGATGCACGTGGCCGACAGCGTGCAAGACGCCATACAGCGCGCCGTGGGCACCACCGGCGTGGCCATCGCCCTGACGGCCACCACCCTGGTGGGCGGCATCATCATGTGGGTGTTCATCTCCGAGTTGCGTTTCCAGGCCGACGCCGCGCGCCTTTTGATCATCATGTTAGTGATGAACATGGCGTCCGCCATGTTCCTGGTGCCGGCCTGGGTGAACATCTTTCGCCCGAAGTTCATCCTGCGCGCCGCCGAGGAGCGTTGGGAGAAGGGCGCCGGCTCGACCATCGACGAAATCGATGACCCGGCGCAGGCGCAGGCGCGCGACTGACGCCCCGCCGCCGGCCTAGTAGCGCGATTCTGTTGCTAATGCGCCGCCCCGAAAATTTTTTCAACGCACGGTGGTTTTATGGTAGAGTGGTTCCCATACACTACATCTCAGCATTGGGGCGCGGGTTGCGTGCGCCCCGATGCATTGCCCCGACAACAAAACCAAGAGAGACACAGAACAATGA
>CAZDXS010000040.1:0-9407 GCA_964509455.1 uncultured Enterobacteriaceae bacterium
GGGCGGCGCGGCGCGGGCGGGCGGGGCCGTTCACCTGTTACCAAGCCGGCCGCACGCGGATTCTCTGTGGGGACTTTTTCGCGTTGACGCCGGCCCTGGCGCCCGATGTTGCGGCGGTGTTTGACCGCGCCGCGCTGGTGGCGTTGCCGCCGCCGGTGCGAGCGCAATACGCGCAGGCGTTGCGCGGCTTGTTGCGGCCGGGCGTTCCCATCCTGCTGGTCGCCCTGGACTATGCAGACGGGCAGGTTACCGCGCCGCCTTACCCGGTGCGTGATGACGAGGTGCGCGCCTTGTACGGCGCCTGGTGCGAGGTCGAGTTGCTGCAAGAAGCGACCGCCACGGTGGCGGGGCAGACCTGCGCCGAATATGCGTATCGCTTGCGGGTGAAAGCGGCGAGCGCCGGGCGCCGCTGAGGGCCGTGCCTTTCTCGCCGGCACCGGCCGTGCGGGTTGGCGTTGCTTGCCCCGCTTGCCGAGGGTCGCGCCTTGCCCGCCGGCGCCGTCCGTGCGGCGAGTGCGGGGGTTTGCTGAGGGTCGCGTCTTTCGCGTCGTCGGCGCGGGCTGGCGTTGCTTGCCGCGGCTGCCGACGATCGCGCCTTGCCCGCCGACGCGGGTCGGCGTTACTTGCCCCGCTTGCCGAGGGTCGCGCCTTTCCCGCCGGTGTCGCGGTGCGGCGAGCGCCGGGCGCCGGGTGCCGCTGAGGGCCGTGCCTTTCCCGCCGGTGTCGCGGTGCGGCGAGTGCGCGGGGGCTTGCTGAGGGTTGTGTCTTTCCTGCCGGCGCCGTCCGTGCGGCGAGTGCGGGGGACTGCCGAGGGCCGCACCTTGCCCGCCGCCGGGGCGGGGCGGCGGCGTTACTTGCTTCGGCTGCTGACGGTCACGCCTTTCTCCGCCCCGTTGGCGAACCGCTGGTACAGCGCCATGGGCGAGTTGTGGGAATGCCGGATGATAAACCCCTTGTCGTGCAGGGCGTCTTGCAGGGCGGCGCACAGGGAATGCAAGGGGGCGCCGCCGCCTTCGCCCATGCCCTTGGCGCCGTTGAACGTGAACGGCGAGGGCGATTCCTGGTTGAAGCACTTTTCCAGGCCGGGCATGCTGCTGATGGTGATGGGCGCATAATCGGTGAACGAGCCGGAGACGGCGTTGCCGTGCTCATCGTAGGGCAACTCCTCCACCAGCACGGCGCCGATGCCGTGGGCCGCCGCGCCGTGCACCTGCCCCTTGACGATGGTATGGTTAATCACCGTGCCGCAGTCATCGACAATGGCGTAATCCAGGATGCGCGCCTGGAACGTGTCGGGGTCGACCTCCACCACGGACAGGTGCAGTTGCAGGGCGTAGGTCAGGGTCAGGTTGCCCATTTTCTTCTCCGGGTCCGGCGCCCGAAACGGCGGCATGTAAATATACCGCGCATTCAGGGTGATGTCGCGCAGATCGTCCGGCAGGGAGGCGCTGTTGGAGTTGACCAGGTTGGACAGCGCCCAGTAGTTAATGGCCTTGTCGGTGTTTTTCACGCTGACCTGGGGGCCGGCCGCGCCGACGCCGAATTCCAGGTCCTGCTCTGCGGCTTCCAGGGCGAAGCATGCCAGCTTGACCATCTCCGCTCGCAGCTTGACGGCGGCCCCGTGCGCCGCCGACAGCCCGGTGACGGCGAACTGGCTGGCGTAGGAACCCGACTGCCCGGTGTGGCTGTTGTTCAGGGAGTCGAACCCGGTGCGCACGCGCACCAGGTCGGGGGAAATGCCCAGCGCCTCGCCCACCACCTGGGCGGCGGTGGTTTCGTGGCCTTGGCCCTGGGGGAAGGTCCCCAGGCTTACGACGACGGCGCCGTCTAAGTCCAGCTTCACCGTGGCGCCGGTGGAGTTGCCGGAGAACGGCGCGTCCGGATTGACGTACCGGGCCTGCCCCCAGTTGTTGGTGCCGGAGTCCAGGGTGGTGCCGATGCCGATGCCCAGCAACCGCCCCTGGGCGCGGGCCTCCTGCTGTTTCTTTTTCCACGCATCCCAGCCGATCATTTCCTTGGCCTTGGCCAGCATGGCGGGAAAGTCGCCGGAGTCGTATACGCAACCGTTGGGGGTCTCGTAGGGAAACGACTCGATGTAGTTTCTAAGGCGCATCTCGTCGGCGGGAATGCCCAGCTCATGCCCGCAGATATCGATCACGCGCTCCATGAACCAGATGTGCGGCAGGCGCGAATACCCCCGGTTGGGCGCCGCCGGCCCCTTGTTGGTGGTGACCTGGTTGAAGTCTATGCGCATGTTGCGCAGCTTGTAGGCGGCGGGCAACACTTGGGACCAGATGACGCAACCCAGCGGTTCGTAGCGGGGATAGGCGCCGATGTCGTCAATGTGGCGCGACCGCACCGCGGTGATGACGCCGTTGCCGTCCAGCGCGACCTCGGTGTCCAGGTAGGTGCGCTCGCTGCCGTGGCCGCCCGCCAGCAGGTTCTCCGAGCGGGTTTCCACCCACTTCACCGGCGCCCCGTTGGTCTTGCGGGAGGCAAGACATGCCAGGGCCAGGTAGGTGTAGTTGATGATCTTGTTGCCGAAGCTGCCGCCGATGTCGTGGGTGCGCAACCGGATCTGGTCCATGCTGACGCCAAGGGCGGGCGCCAGGAACGCCAGGGGCACGGTCATGATGGTGTTGGTGAACAGGTCGATCTCGCCGCGCTGGTCCCAGGTTGCGACGCAGGCGCTGGTTTCCAGGGGCGTGCTGCTGAAGCGGTGAAAGAACAGCTTGTCGATCTTGACGATGTGGGCCGCTTCCTGAAAAGCCTGCTCCACGTCGCCGTATTCATACACGCCCTGGAACGTGGCGTTGGTTTTCGCCTCCTCGTGCAGCACCGTCTTGTTTTCCAGCGCTTCTGCGGCGTCCAGCACCGCCTCCAGGGGCTCGTATTCCACCTCCACCAGCTGGGCGGCGTCCTGGGCGAGGGCGATGGAATCGGCGACCACGGCGGCCACCGGGTCGCCCTGGTGCAGGGCCTTGTCCGTTGCCAGGGCATAGTCGGTGATCTGCTGGGCGGCGCCGGCGCCGATTTGCATGAACGGCTGACTGAGTTCCATCACCTCCTTGCCGGTCAGGGTGCACGCCACGCCGGGCAGGGCCGCGGCCCGGGACACGTCGATGTTGACAATGCGGGCGTGGGCGTAGGGCGAGCGCACCACCGCCAGGTGCAACAGCCCCGCCGGGCTGTAATCGTCCACAAAAAAGCCCTTGCCCGTGAGCAGGCGCTCATCTTCCTTGCGGGTCAGCGCCTCCCGGCGGCGGGGGACGTCCAGTATTGCGTTGACGCGCTCCATGGCCTCTGCCCGTTCTTGTTCAATCTCCTGCGGGAACGGCGCCGGGGCGCGGGTCGCGGGCGCGGCGGCGGGCTTTGCATCGCGGCCCTTGAAGCCGCTCAGGAGGCGGCTGAACCAGCCGCCCGCGGCAGCCGGCGGCGGCGCGGCGGGCGCGGCGGATGCGGCGGCCGCGGGCGCCAGCGCGCTTTCCAGGCTGGAAATCAGCTTGCCGATTTCCTTTTCTGCGTAACCGCGCAACCCGCCGCCCGCCAGGGAGAGGATTTTGCCCGTGAGGCGGGCCTCTCCCCGCCACTTGACCAGGGTGCCGCCGGCGGACTCCAGGAACTCAAAATCGGCGCACACCTGATAGACCCCCTGCATGATCTTGCCCTTGCCCACGTAGCGGGCGCTGTGGGGCGGGGAGGATTCTTTCAGGGTCAGCTCCGTGGTCGCCATGCCGCCGATTTTGCCGATGCCGGCGCGGGTGTGAATGATCACCGTGTTGCTGTCCTTGGCGGTCATGCCGTAAAACCCGGGCAACAGGTGCGCGAACTGCTGCGGGTCCGTTAACACGGAGAATGCTTTCTCCCGGGGCAGGTTCAACCGGAACTCGTCCGCCAGTTTCAGTTCCATTTCAGCCCTCCCCCAGGCGTTTTGCCGCCGCTTGCACGGATTCGATGATGCCCTGATAGCCGGTGCAACGGCACACGTTGCCCGCCAGGGCCTTGCGAATGGCCGGCAGGTCCGGGTTCGGGTTTTCCGCCAGCAACGCCAGCGCCGACATGATCACGCCGGGCGTGCAGTAGCCGCATTGCAACCCGTGTTTTTCTGAAAAGGCCTGTTGCAAGGGGTGCAACTGCCCGTCTTTTTCCAGCCCCTCGATGGTAGTCACCTGGGCGCCGTCGGCTTGCACCGCCAGCACGGTGCAGGACTTGACGGCGGCGCCGTTCAACAGGACGGTGCAGGCGCCGCAGAAGCTGGTGTCGCAACCGATGTGGGTGCCGGTGAGGCGCAGTTTTTCCCGCAGGAGCTCCACCAGCAACAGGCGGGGCTCCACCTCGCAACGGCCGGGGGCGCCGTTCACGGTGACAGTTATGGGTACGGTTTGCGTCGGCTCAGACATAATCGTGGCTCGCAGCGCTGGTTTCGTGTCGGGCCCGTTGCATGGCGACGGCGGCGGCGCGCATGAACAGCGAACGCAGCATGGCGCGCTTGAATTCCGTGGAGCCGCGAGCATCGGCGGGCGGCTCCGCGGCCGCCGCCAGGGCATCGGCGGCGCGGCGCAGGTTCTTCTCGGTGAGCGCTTGCCCGAGCAGCTCCTGCTCCGCCTGGGGGGAGGTGACCGGCGTCGGCCCCGCCGCCCCCGCCGCCAGGCGTATGTGGCGGCACTGGTCGCCGTCTTCCAGGGTCAGCTGCACGCCAACGGCGGCGGCGGGATAGGCCGGGGCCGCTTTCTTGAAGCCGATGTAGGCGCCGCCGCTGTTGGGCGGCGGTTGCGGCGCCTGGATCTCCGTCACCAGCTCGCCGGCGTCCAGGCTGGTGGTGTAGGCGTCCTTGATGAACTCGCGAATGCCGACCTCGTAGCTGCCGGCGGCGCCGCGGCAGACCACCCTGGCGTCCAGGACGTGCAACAGGGTGGGCCAGTCGCTGCTGGGATCGGCAATGCAGACCGAGCCGCCGATGGTGCCCAAGGCCCGCACCTGGGGGTCGGCAATGCCGCCGGCGCAGTCCCGAATGATGGGAACGGCGTCCGCCGCCGGGGAGGCGGCGATGCGGGCGTGGGTCGCCAGGGCGCCCAGGCGCACCTGGTCCGGTGCGCACTCGAGGCGCATCAGCTCCGGCAAGCGGCCGATGTCCACCAGGTCGGAAGGCTCGTCCATGCGCATTTTGAGAATGGGGATCAGGGATTGTCCGCCCGCCAGGGGGCGGGCGCCCTCGCCCAGCTCCGCCAGCAACGTCACGGCTTCCTCCACCGTGCCAGGACGGTGGTAGCGGAATGGTGCAGGATACATGGTTGGGCAGTCCCCCTCGGTGGATGCGCTGAGGCGCATTATTGCAACAGCATAGCACAAGTGCGCCGGCAATGTTGCGCGGCGTTGCGGGCGTGAACGGCGCCAAGGCGCCGCCGGCGCCGCTCGTTTTGGCGGGCGGGCGCACCGGAGATGCCGTCCGCACCCATGGTTGGCAATCAGCGCCGTTTTCGTGCGCGGACAAAAACTGTCGGCAACGGGGGCCGCAAGTGTGGACTGCCTGAAAATATGCCGTATACTTATGTTCCTACTCACTTCTGTTTTAGGAGGTTGCGATATGGCGGATGTAGATTTGTGCGGCGCGTCGCCGGCGAACGATAATGGGAATGGAGCGCAACACGACGCCGGCAGGGGGCGTACCGACCACGGCAAGTTCATCCTGATGGGGCTGCAACCATGATGAGCGGGCCGTTCGGTCTCATTGAGCTGACGTTTCTACGGCGCCCCGACGGGCGCCGTGACTGGCTGGGCCGGAAGTGGCAGCGCTCGGACCACGATTTTATAGGGCTTGACGGGCGCGCCGGCGATGAGGCGCTGGAATATCTGATGATGCGCGCGCGGAACCTTGCTTCCTATTTCGAAGTCGATTCGTTCGAGTGCCGGATCTTGTGGCGCAAGACCGGTTTCCACCCTGGAAAGGTGATCTACCACAACAAGGATTTTCGCCCGTGATCTGGGTGCTTGGTTGGGGAATCTCCGATAAAGCCGTCCGGCGGTGCGGCCCAGCCGGGCACATTGCTCCGCTTGACGCAGAGTGAGCGGGCAGCAACAAGCGGGGAGTGTGTAACGGTCGTCGCTTGGCATCCAGCGGGCGGCGCGTGTTGCACGGGCGTTCGGGGCGAGGCGCACGGGTCGCACGGCGCGGGTGCATGCCGCTGCGGCGAGGCGCGGCGAGGCGTGCAACGGCGTCCGCCGCCGGCGTCTCTCCGCTGAATAATCGCCTACCCGGCGTCGTCTCCGGCGGCGTTCCCGGCTGCATCCCCGGCCGCGTCTCCGGTGGAGTTCTTGGCGGCATCCCCGGCGGTGCCCCCGGCCGCGGCGTCCCCGGCGTTGTCGTCCTGCGGGTCATAGCCCAGGCTGGGGCCCAACCAGCGCTCCGCCTGGCGCAGTTCCATGTTTTTTCGGGCGGCGTAGTCCGCCGCCTGGTCGCGGTTGATCTTTCCCACGCCGAAGTAGCGCGAGTCCGGGTGGGAGAAATAAAGCCCGCACACGGCGGCGGTGGGATACATGGCGTAATTGTCCGTTAGCCTGATGCCGGTGTTCGCCTCCACCTGCAACAGCGCCCACAGCGCGGCTTTTTCGGTGTGGTCCGGGCAGGCCGGGTAGCCGGGGGCGGGGCGAATTCCCTGGTATTGCTCGGCGATGAGGGCGTCGTTGTTCAGGGATTCCCGGGGCTGGTAGCCCCAGAACTCTTTGCGCACCCGCTGGTGCAGGCGTTCCGCCAGGGCTTCCGCCAGCCGGTCCGCCAGGGCCTTCAGCATGATGGCGCGGTAGTCGTCGTGTTCCCGTTCAAAGTGCGCCAGGCGTTCTTCCATGCCAAATCCCGCGGCCAGGGCGAACATCCCCAGGTAGTCTTTTTTGCCGCTGTCCCGGGGCGCGATGAAGTCCGCCAGGGCCAGGTTGGCTCGCCTCGGCGGCCTGCGGGTCTGCTGGCGCAGGGTGTGCAAGCGCACCAGCGGCTGCTCGCGCTTCTCGTCTTCATAGACTTCAATGTCGTCGCGGCCGCAGGCGTTGGCGGGGAAAAAGCCGATGACGGCGCGGGCGGTGAACCATTTTTCCGCGATGATCGCATCCAACATTTCCTGGGCGTCCTGGTACAGTTTCCTGGCCTCTGCGCCCACCACCGCATCGTCCAGGATGCGGGGGAAGCGCCCCGCCAGCTCCCAAGCGATGAAAAACGGGGTCCAGTCGATGAAGTCCCGCAGCTCCGCCAAGGGATAATCCTCGAATACGCGCACCTGCTTGAGGCGCGGCGGCGGCGGTTCGTAGTTCCGCCAGTTCATGGGCGGGCGGTTGGCGCGGGCCGCGTCCAGGGACAGCCAGGATACGCCGGTCCGGCGCCCCTGGTGGCGCGCCCGCACTGTTTCGTACTCTGCGGCTACCCGGCGGCGATACGCGGGTCCCAGTTCTTTGCTGACCAGGCTTTGCGCCGTGTTCACGGCGCGGGAGGCGTCTTTTACGTGCACCACGGTCTGCTCGTAGCAGGGCGCGATTTTCACCGCGGTGTGCGTGCGCGAGGTGGTGGCGCCGCCGATCAGCAGAGGCAGTTGCAGGCCGCGGCGTTGCATCTCTTCTGCCACGCGCGCCATCTCGTCCAGGGACGGAGTGATGAGGCCGCTGAGGCCCACCATGTCGGCGCCGCTTTCCTGCGCCGCGTCCAGGATGCGCTCGGCGGGGACCATGACGCCCAGGTCAATCACCTCGAAGTTGTTGCATTGGAGGACCACGCTCACGATGTTTTTTCCTATGTCGTGCACATCGCCCTTGACGGTGGCGATGACGATGCGGCCTTGGGCGCGGCGGCCGCCGTCCTGCTGCTCTTTTTCGATGTAGGGGGTGAGCCGCGCCACGGCTTTTTTCATCACCCGCGCGCTTTTCACCACCTGGGGCAGGAACATCTTGCCGGCGCCGAACAGCTCGCCAACAGTGTTCATTCCGTCCATCAGCGGTCCCTCTATGACTTGCAAGGGGGTTTCATACTGTTGCCGCGCCGCGTCCGCGTCGGCCTCGATCCAGGCGTCGACGCCTTTCACCAGGGCGTGGGACAGGCGCTCTTGCACGCTGCCGCGGCGCCATTCGTCCTCTCGGTCCTGCGGCGCGGCCTGTTTGTCGTCCTTGACGGTCGCGGCGAACTCCACCAGCCGGTCGGCGGCGTCGGGCCGGCGGTTGAGCAACACGTCTTCGACCCGCTCCAACAGGTCCGGGTCGATTTCGTCATAAACGCCCAGTTGCCCGGCGTTGACGATGGCCATGTCCATCCCCGCCTTGACGCCGTGGTACAGGAAGGCCGAGTGCATGGCTTCGCGCACCGGGTTGTTGCCGCGAAAGGAAAAGGACACGTTGCTCAGCCCGCCGCTGACCAGGGCGCCGGGCAGGCGCTCCTTGATGAGCCGGGCGGCTTCGAAGAAAGACACGGCGTAGTCGTTGTGCTCCTCCATGCCGGTGGCGACAGTCAAGATGTTGGGGTCGAAGATGACGTCCTCCGGCGGGAAGTCCAGCTCGTCGACCAGCAACCGGTAGGAGCGCTGCGCCGCATCGAAGCGGCGCTCGGTGCTGTCCGCCTGTCCCTGCTCGTCAAAGCACATCACCACCACCGCCGCGCCGTAGCGCCGCGCCAGGCGCGCCTGCGCCTTGAAGGCGTCTTCGCCCTCTTTCAGGCTGATGGAGTTCACCACGCACTTGCCCGCGACGCATTGCAGCCCGGCCTCGATGACGGACCAGCGGGAGGAATCAATCATTATGGGAACCCGGGCGATGTCCGGTTCGCCGGCGACCAGCAACAGGAACTCCCGCATCAGCCGCTCGGAGTCCAGCAGTCCCTCGTCCATGCACACGTCAATGATCTGGGCGCCGTTTTCCACCTGGCGGCGGGCGATGTCCAGGGCCGCCTCCAGGTTGTCTTCCCGCACCAGCTCCAAGAACGCAGGGGAGCCGGCGACGTTGGTGCGCTCGCCGATGTTGATGAACCCGGTGGTGGGCGAGACGGTCAGCGCTTCCAGCCCGCTCAGGCGACAATGGCGCGGCGCCTCGGGAACAACGCGCGGCGGCAAAACGCACACTTGCTCGCGCAATCTGCGTATGTGCGCCGGGGTGGTGCCGCAGCAGCCGCCCACGATGTTGAGGAAGCCGGCGGCGGCAAACTCTTCCAGCACCTCGGCCATGCGCTCGGGCGTTTCCTCGTACTCGCCGAACTCGTTGGGCAGGCCGGCGTTGGGATGGACGCTGACGCAGACGTCGGCCATGGCGGCCAGCTCCTGTATGTGGGGGCGCAGTTCCGCGGCGCCCAGGGCGCAGTTCAGCCCGACGGCCAGGGGCCTGGCGTGGCGCACGGAATGCCAGAAAGCGGCGCAGGTCTGGCCGGTGAGCGTGCGCCCGGAGGC
>CAZDXS010000041.1:0-8156 GCA_964509455.1 uncultured Enterobacteriaceae bacterium
TAGCCCAGCAACTCCTCCAGGCGCTGGTTGAAAAACCGAAAACGACCGTCCGCATCCAGCAGGAACACCAGGTCCGGCGCCGCGTCCAGGGCCAGGCGCGCCAGGGCCGACCCGGCGCTCGCGCCCGGTGCGCCGGTCATGGGCGCCGCCCCCCGCCGCGGCCGCTGCGGCCGCCGTGCGCCGCTTTTGCCGCAAAAGCGTGGTATACTCGCACACTAACCATAAGCCGCCCATGATACGCTGCCCCGCGTCAGGGCACAGAGGAACTTCCCATGAGAACAACAACCGTTGCCGCGCTGATCATCTGCCTGCTGGCGCCGGACCAGCCCCGGGCCGCCGATGACAGGGGCAATTACGCCGTCTGGGGGCCGGGACGCAAATCCTGCTTCCACTACCTGAAAGACCGCCGCGGCGACGCCGAGACCCCTTACCGCAGCTACGTCATGGGGTACCTGACCGCGTACAACGCCATCACGCCGGAAACCTACAGCATCTCCCCCGGCATGGGACTGGATGACGTCCTGGCGTGGCTGGACGCACACTGCGAGACGAAAAAGTTGCATAGCCTGGAGCAATCCCTGATCGAGTTCACCACCGCTCATCACGAAAAACGGCAACGCACGCCGACCCAGGGGCGGGTCGGACGTTAGCCCGCAAAGTCATGCTTTCCCCGGCTCGCAAAAAGTGGTATTCTAAAAAAATCAATCCCGGTGTTGAACGCAACGGCGGAGCCATCTATAATCCGCAGACCGGGTTGTAAACGCACCTTGTATCAGACTAAACTGGAGAATCAAACTATGAAAAAAGTATCGGTCAAAGCCGCCGTTCTTACCCCGTTGTTCACGGTGTTGAGCGGTTGCGTAACGTTAAGCGGTTGCGTAACCACCGAGCAGCTTGCCGAGGTGAGGGCGATTGCGGAAAACGCCCAATCCACGGCAAACAGCGCGGCTTCAACGGCGAACAGCGCGTCTTCCACGGCAAACCAGGCATCGAGAACGGCGAACGCGGCGCTGGACGCGGCCAGTGACGCCGCGGCGGCCGCCGATGCGGCCATGTCCTGTTGCAACGAAAACTCAAGCAAGCTGGATCGCATGTTTGAGAAAGCGATGCAGAAATAACCCGCGCGGGAGCATTACGGGAAAATCATTCCGGTGCCGGGGGCGTTGACGCTCCTGGCGCGGCTCCTGTTCCGGGCAAACCGGAACGGATGCGCCCTGTCGGAGGCAGACCGCTGAGGGCAGGCCGCCGGCCGGAGCGTTCCGCACGGCGGGGGCGTCCGGCGTTGCAGACAACGGCATTGCAGACAACCTCGGGGCGCGGGCGCGACTTGCGCCGCTTCCATTTGCCCTGAGCGACTCCCCGTCAACGGCGGTTGGCGCCGCGGGCTTCAACCTCGGCGTTCAACGCAACGGGGCTCGGCATTGCGGCTAAGGCCAACGGGCGGACGCGACTTGCGCCGCTTCCATTTGCCTTGAGCGACTCCCCGTCAACGGCGGGCGGCGCCGCGGACTTCAATCCCGGCGTTCAACGCAACGGGGCTCGGCATTGTAGCTAAAGCCAACACACGGGCGCGACTTGCGCCGCTTCCATTTATCCTGGGCGACTCCCCGTCAACGGCGGGCGGCGCCGCGGGCTTCAATCCCGGCGTTCAGCGCAACGGGGCTCGGCATTGCAGCTAACGCCAACACACGGGCACGACTTGCGCCGCTTCCATTTGCCCTGGGCGACTCCCCGTCAACGGCGGGCGGCGCCGCGGGGTTCAGCCGTAGCGTTCAGCGCGGCGAGCGGTGCGCTCTTCGCGGCGGCAGCGGCCGCCGCGTCCTCTCCCATCGTTGCCGCAGGCGCGGCGGCGGCGACAACCCGACCGATTTCAATCGGCATGCCGACGCTTTCAGAGATGACTTCCCGCACCCGGTCCCAATCCACTTCGTAATCCATTTCCTGGGTCGCGCTGATCAGCCGGTCCACCACGGCGGTCATGTTGCCGGCGAACCGCTCCTTGTCCTCCGCCAGGTAAGGATGGGCCTCCAGGTACAGCCGGTCGCCCTGCCGCCCCACCTTGTAGGGCTGGTTGACAATGTTCACGGGCGTTCGCAACCGTACCTTTGCGTACAGGCTCTTTATGTCTTCGGGATACAGGCGAATGCAACCGTGACTGACGCGCATCCCTATGCCAAACGGCCGGTTGGTGCCGTGAATGATGTATTCGGGTTGCCCCAGCCGGAGCGCGTAATTGCCCAGGGGATTGTCCGGCCCCGGCGGCACCACTTCGGGCAACGGGTCGCCCTGCTCGGCATGTTCCCGGCGAATCGACTCCGGCGGGAACCAGTAGGGGCGGGTCTTCTTTTCAATGATGCGGGTGTTGATGTAGGGCGTGGACCAACCTTCGCGCCCGATCCCGACCGGATGGGTGATCACCTGCGGCGCCTGCCCTTCCTTCTCCTGCGGATAGTAATACAGCCGCATCTCTGGGATATTCAGCACGATGCCGCGGCGCGGGGCGTCCGGCAGGACGAAGTGCGTGGGCAACACGATGTTGCGGCCGGCGCCCGGCAACCAGGTGTCCACTCCGGGATTGGCCAGCTTGATCTCGTTGTAGCCCAGGCCGTTTAACCGGGCCAGGTCCAGCAGGGTGTCTTCGTACCGGGACCGGACCGCGCCCACGCCGCCCACCAGCGACGCGCCCGAACGGTCCAGGGGATAGGAGGCGGCCTCGGCGGCGCCGGCGAGGAAGAACCCGGCGGCAACCAGGAGAGCAACCGATAACATGTTGAAAAACAAGGACTTCATCGTTGCCGGCTAAACAAGAAAACACCCCATTGTACCATATCCCGGGAACGGGCGGGCCGGCAGGCCGCGAACAATGCGCCGCCTCAGGTCTCTTGCAACCGCGGCATCAACTCCGCCAGGTTGCAGGGGCGGGTGCGGTAATCCAGCTGTTGCGAGATGATCTTGTCCCAGGCCGTGGCGCAGGCGCCGGCGGAGCCCGGCAGGCAGAAAACATAGGTGCCGGCGGCCACTCCGGCCAGGGCCCGCGACTGCAGGGAAGACGTGCCGATTTCCTGGTAGGACAAGAAGCGAAACAACTCGCCGAAACCGGCGATTTCCTTGTCAAACAGGACGGACACAGCCTCGGGCGTGCCGTCGCGGCCGGTGACTCCCGTCCCTCCCGTCGCCAGCACCACGTCCACCTCGGGGGCGGCGCACCAGGCGGCGACGCGGCCGCGAACCTGGGGCACGTCGTCCGGCACAATGCTTTTTTCATAAAGGCGGTGCCCCGCCGCCGTCAACCGCTGCGCCAGGAGTTTGCCCGACTTGTCGGTTTTCTCCGTGCGCGAGTCGGAAACGACCAGCACGGCAATATTCAGCGCTTTCAATTCTCTATCCGGCATGGCATCGCCTCCCGCAACGAGTTATCGCGCCCCGCCCCGCCAGGGAGCGGCGCCCGCAACAAAACAACAGCAGTGCATTATACCAGCCGCCGGGCACCCCGGGGAAGCAACGCGCGGCGCGCCGGCGCCGCGCAAACAACGGCATAGGCTCGCTTGCCCCGGCCGCGCCTCAGGGAATAAACGGCGCGGTGCGCAGGTACCGCGCCAGGCTGAGAGCGCGGGCGACAAAAAAGATCATCAGGGCCAGCCACAGCCCGTGGTTGCCCAGCCCCTGCAACAGCCACCAGCAGGGCAGGTACGCCGCGAACGTAGAGAACAACATGGCGTTTCTCAGCTCGCGCCCCCGGGTGGCGCCGATGAAAACGCCGTCCAGGGCGAAGCACCACGTGGAAACCACCGGCGACAGCATCATCCAGGGCAGGTAGCGGCGGGCGACTTCGCGCACCGGCTCCAAGTCCGTCATCAGGGCAATCATCTGTGCGCCCGCCAGGATGAACAGCAACGAATACAGCAACGCGGCCAGGGCGGACCATGCCATTGCCCCGAACACCGCCTGTTGCAACTGTGCGCGGTCGCGGCGCCCGACGGCCGCGCCCACCAGGGCCTCGGCGGCATGGGCGAAACCGTCCAGGCTCAGCGCCGTCAACATCTGGAAGTTCAGCAGTATGGCGTTGGCCGCCAGAATCAGTTCGCCCTGGCGCGCGCCCTGCCGGGCAAAGAAAGCGAAGGCGAATATCAGGCACAGGGTGCGCAGGAAGATGTGCTGGTTCAAGGTGAGCAGGGCGGCGAAGTCGCCCGCGTGAAAAATCAGCGAACGCCGCCAGGCGCCGCCGCAGCGGCGCAGCTCCCGGTAAATGAAAACGCCCGCAAGACCGCACCCCGCAAACTGGGAGACGACGGAAGCCAGGGCCACGCCGCGCACGTCCAGCCCCAGGCCGAAAACGAACAAGAAATCCAGCACGATGTTCAAGGAGCTGATCAGCAAGGTGACGTAAAAAGCGGCGCGGGCGTTCTGCATGCCCAACAACCAGCCAATGCACGCCATGTTGACCAGCACCGCCGGAGCGCCCCAGACGGCCCAGTGGAAATACACCCGGGCATGGTGATGGACTTCCGGGCCGCCCTCCAGCAGGTGAAGCCCCAGGGCGATGATGTGGTCCTGGAACGCCAGGATGGGCAGGGACAGCGCCGCCCCCAAAAAGCAACTGTGCGCCAGGGCGGCGCGCAACCGGTCCGGCCGGCCGCCGCCCTTGAGCTGGGCGATGACGCCCACGGTGCCCATGCGCAGAAAGCCCAGACCCCAGTACAGGAAGTTGAAGACCACGGACGCCAGGGCGACGGCGCCGATGTAGGCGGCCTCCCCTAAGTGTCCCACCACGGCGGTATCCACCATGCCCTGCAGGGCAATGGTCAAGTTGGAGAGAATCAGCGGCGCCGCCAGGCGCAACACGGGCGCAGAGTCCCGCAAGCGAAGCAGGAACGCGGCGTTCACGGCCGCCGGCCCCGGACGCGGCCGCCCGCAACAATGCGGCGGCGAATCAACGAGGCGGCGGTGCGCCCCGGCCCCAGGCGCCGTAGAAGAAGTGCGCCTCCAGGGGCGCGCGCTCCCTGGGCGCCGACTCCCGCTCTTGCAACTCCGTCGGCGCATCCGCCGGCGGCAACGGATAGCCCAGGGCGATCATGGCCATGGGCGTATGCTCTTCCGGCACGGCGAACGCCTGCCGCGCCTGCTGTGCGTCAAAGCCGCCCATCTGGTGGGCCATGAGCCCCTCCGCCGCCGCCTGCAGGCACAGGCTCATGCCGGCGGCGCCGGCGTCGTACTGCGCCCAGCGATTGGGCTCGCCGTTGTGCGCGAAACGCTCCGCCGCTGCCGCCAGGAGCAGCACCGGCGCGTGTTGCGCCCAGGCGCGGTTGCCGGCGACCAGGCAGTCCATGGCGGCCCGCCACGCCGCCGCGTCCCGTTCCCGTTCGCAGACAACGTAGCGCCAGGGCTGGGCGCCGTAGCAGGACGGCGACCAGCGCGCCGCTTCTAAGCACGCCAGCAACTCCGCCTCCCCGACGGGACGCGCCGGGTCGTAGGCCCGGCCGCTCCAGCGGCGCGCCAGGACATCGTCAATGGGAACCTGCGTTACGGCTTTTTTCTCGATCATGGCTTGTCTTCCAGGCAAGGGGGCAAGGGGCGGCGCCGGGCCGCGTCAACCCCATGGTAGCGGTTTCGGGCCATGCGGGTCAATCCTGGCGCAAGCGCTCCAAGGGCGAGATGGGCGTTCGAAAATACCTCACCACCAGGTACGAGGACACTAAAAAGGTGAGCAGGGTCGCCAGCTGGATCAGGTAGGACGTCTGTTGCTGGATGAAACGGGCTTCCGCCGCCAGCACCGCGATGAGCAGGGAAAACTCGCTTACCTGGCCCAGCCGAAAACCCACTTCCCGAGCGATGACCCGCTTTTCTCCGGCGCGCTTCAACAACTTGACAAACACCAGGGGCTTCATCACCAGGGCGGCCGCGGCCAGCGCCAGCGCCGGCGCCAGGATGGCGGGGGCGGCGCCCAGGTTGAAAGAAGCCCCCATGGAGAAAAAGAAAAGAATCAGAAAGAAATCCCGCAACGGCTTCAGCTTTTCCGTGATGAAAAAGGCGATGGGACTGGACGCCAGGGTCACGCCGGCGATGAACGCGCCAATCTCGTGGGACAATCCCAACAACACGGCCGCCTCGGCAACGGCCATGCACCAGGCGATGGCCAGCAGGAAAATGTACTCGTGGATCTGGTCGAAGCGAGTGATCAGCCGAATGAGGACCTGGCGCTCAAACAGCCAGCAAGCGCCAATCAACGCCGGCAACGCCAGCAACTGCATGCCGATGTCCATCGCCAGGTTATCGCCGCTCCCGTATCCCTGCAACAGCGACAGCACGATGATCGCAATGACGTCTTGCAACAACAGCACGCTAATGATGAGCTGGCCGATGTGGCGGTGGTGCAACACCGTGGTGGACAGCAGCTTCACCCCGATGATGGTGCTGGAGAACATCATCGCCGCGCCGATCACCAGGGCGTCCGGCAAGGCATAGCCAAAAGCGGCGGCGATGCCGAAACCCGCCAGGAAAAACAGGAGCGAGCTGAGCAGGGTGGTCCACAGCGCCCCGCCCAGCATCTTGCCCAGTTGTTGCGGCAACAGGTCCAGCCCCAGCAGGTACAGCAGAAAAATAACGCCTATGTCCGAGATGCCGGCAATGACCTCGGGGTCGTCGAGCAACGCCAATCCCCAGGGCCCCAGGACGACGCCCACCGCGATGTAGGCGACAATCAACGCCTGGCGCGCGTACAGGGCCAGGGTGGCGAGGAGCGCCGCCCCGATAAACACCAGGAAAAATGCGAATTCGATGCCGGAATATTCCATGACGAGGTGCAAAATACCACGTTTGCGGATAAATAATGTGGGCGCCTGCCCGGACGGGAGCGCGCGGCGCGGCCGCCGGGGGCGCTCGGCGCGGCGCGGCACGGGACGGCGGGGGCTGTTGCCCGGCGCCTTGAGCGGCGGTTGCATCCTCGCACCCCCCGGCGCCGAGTGTTGCAACCCGGCGGCGCGGTGGTACAATGCCGGGTTAGAAGCGATAAAAAAACCGCCCCTCCTGACGAAAAAACCATGGCAACCGCCCTCGCCCGAACAGCGCACCCCCTCCCGCAGCGGCGGCTTCGCCCGCCCCTGCCCCGCAAGCGGAAGTCCCGCACCCGATGAAGCGGACATTGGCACTGACGGATGCGTTCAGCCAGATGGCCGACGCCATTGCGGACGCCTGCCGCGACGGCGGCCGCTGGCTTTGCTTTACCGTCGATGACGGCGCCGGCCCCACCTGCATCATCGTGATCTCCGACGACGCCGACATCGACGCCAAAGGCGCCGCCCGCCTGTGCCTGGAAGCCGCCTACCCGGAGCAAAAGCGCCGGCGCAAGGCGATGACCGGCGCCGGGCAGGTACAAGCCGTGGCGCTGGACGCCGACGGCAACCCCGGCGACACCCTGCTGGCGTATGAATACGCCTGGGACGACAAGGACGGACCGGTGCTGGACAACGCCCCGCCCATGGTAGTCCACCGCCCGCCGGAGCTGGCGCAATGAACCGCGCCGACTTGGCAGACCCGCCCGTCCAGGCGACCGCCCTGCGCACCGACCCGGCCGACCTGAGCGGCCAGGCGGAAACCCCTGTGAGCGAACAGCTGAGCAGGGATGCGGACTGCCCGCCCGGGGAGTTCCCTACCGGGCTGTCGCCTGGGACGGGTGCTGAGTGGGGAACGCTACAATGACTAATACCACGCCCGCCGACCTGTGGGAAGCCATACGCGACCTGATGAACCTGGCCGCCGCCGCCCGCCGCCACGGGGACGGCGCCCCTGACCAGGTGCGCGAGGCGGTAGTGGGAATGTTGCGCCAATCGGAAGCCGCCGCCCTGAAACGCGAATCCTTGCGACCGGGCGACGGCCGCCCTGACGACATGGCCGACGAAATCCTGGCGCCGCCGGCCCCCGGTGAGCAGTGGCTGTGCTGGCTGTTGGAGGAGAGCGCCGAGCTGCGCCCGTATATACGCCGGAGCCGCGAATCAGGGCAACGCGAGGCGGCGGCTGAAACTCTGGCGTGCGCCTACCCCGACGGCGGCAAGCATGGCCGCCGCGGCGAGGTGTGCGTCCTATCATTGCACGAGCCCACCGCCTACGCCTACGCCTGGACTGATGACGGGGGGCGCCCCGCCCTGGCGCCGGAGCTGACG
>CAZDXS010000042.1:0-13992 GCA_964509455.1 uncultured Enterobacteriaceae bacterium
GCTCTCCTTGCCCCGCGCCGCCGGGCGCGGCCCCCGCCCGCCGCGCATCCTTCCCCTGCGGCGCCCCGTCGGGCGATGCACCGCCGGGCGCACCCCCCGCAACAACATACTGCGCCCGCTCCCCCTCCCGGTACAGGCGCGGCGCCGCCCGCAACAAGGCCCTAGTGTAGTCATGGGCTGGGGCGCTGAAAATGCGCTCCGTGGGGCCGTCCTCCACCAGCCGCGAATCTTTCATCACGTACACGCGGTCGCAGGTTTCCCAGACCACCGCCATGTCATGGGTGATCAGCAGCAGCGCGGCGTCATCGTCCCGCAGGGACAGCAACAACCTGAATATTTGCGCCTGCACGGTGACGTCCAGGGCGGTGGACGGCTCATCGGCGATGATCAGCTGCGGCCGCAGCATGGCGGCCATGGCGATCATCACCCGCTGGCGCATGCCGCCCGACAGCTGGTGCGGATAACTGTGCATGCACGCCCGGGCGTTCGGCAATCCCGCTTTTTCCAGCCAGGCCGCGCCCTGCTCCCAGCGCTCGCGGCGGTCCAGCCGGGTGTGCAACCGCAGGGTCTCGTCCAGCTGGCGGCCAATGCGGTGCAAGGGAGAAAGCGCCGTCATGGGCTCCTGGAATATCATGCCGACGGCCGCGCCGCGCAGTTGCCGCAGTTGCGCCGGCGGCAGGGTCAGCAGGTCGTCGCCGTTGAAGAGGATCCGGCCTGCCGCAACGCGGGCCGGCGGGCGCGGCACCAGCCGCAACACGCTTTGCGCCGTGACGGACTTTCCAGAGCCGGACTCGCCCACCAGCCCCACCACCTCGCCGGGCGCCGCCTCCAGGCTGAGGTCGTTCACCGCCTCGACTACGCCGTCATCGGTGTCAAAATGCACTGTGAGGTTCTCGATGCGCAACCGCGGCGGCCGTGCGCCTGTATGGGGGGCGGCCATCAGCGCTCAGGAAAGGCGCGTGTATTTCCGGGGATCGAATGCATCGCGCACGCCCTCGCCGACGAACACGCACAGCAGGATCACCAGGAACAGCGCCAGGGAGGGGTAGAGGATCAGCCACCAGTGCAACTGCCCCTGGGCTTGCGCCAGCAGTTGCCCCCAGCTGGCGGTCGGCGGCGGCAACCCAAAGCCCAGGTAGTCCAGGGCGGCCAGGGCGCCGATGGCGCCCACCAGGTAAAAGGGAAAAAAGGTGGTCAGCGGCGCCAGGGCGTTGGGCAGTATGTGGCTGAACAGCACTTTCCTGTCGGGCAGTCCCAGCCCCAGGGCCGCCTCCACGAAGGGCTGGTTGCGCAGGCGCAGAAACTCGGCGCGCATGTAGTAGGAGATGCCTATCCAGTTGAACAGGCCGTACACTGTTAGCAACAGCAGGAAGCTGCGGCCATAGACCGAGCCCAGCAATATCAGCACGTACAGGAACGGCAAGGCCTCCCAGATCTCCGTCAGCCGTTGCCCCACCAGGTCGATTTTGCCGCCGTAATACCCCTGCAACGCGCCGATGACGACGCCCACCGCCAGGGAAGCGACGACCAGCAACAGGCCGAAGTTAAGAGAGGTGCGCATGCCGTAGAAAACGCGCGCCAGCACGTCCCGGCCGGTGTCGTCCAGCCCGAAGAAGTGCCTGCCGACGGGACGGAAAGGAAAGCGCACGTCTTCGCGCTCGAACGTCGCCCGGTAGTTCACGCCCTGGTGCGTAAGGCGTAGCGGCGCCGTCGGGCCGCGCACCCGGGCCGCGGCGCGTTGTGTCACTTGTTCTCGTTGCGCGGCTGACAAAGCGTCCCACAGGCCGCCCGCGGCGGTGATGCGGCCCGCATCCGGTTCGTAACGCCACGCCGCCCCGGGCGGTTGCGGCCCCGCTTCCCGCAGCAAGAGCCTGACCTTGGCGGGGGGGCGCCGCCGCGGCTGGTACGGGGAAAGCTCCAGTTTCACCGCCCGCTCCCCCGCCCGGACTTCTGCGGCGTACGGCGCGGCCGGCAAGTTGGCGAAGCGCAACGCCAGGGCGTCGGCCAGTTCCGCTGCCACCGGGTAATGGTCGCGCAGGTTCAGCCCGACCACGGCGTCGTCCGCAACATCTTGGAAAAACCAGCCGGCGCGCAACCGGCGGCGAATGACGAGGTCGGCGTCCACCTCAACGGCGGCGACCCGCGGCTCCGGCCGCAGGCTGACGTCAACGTGGCCGGCAACGGGAATGGACTCCTCCTTGATGATTTCCTGGGGGCCGAAAGGCAGCGGGGGGAAGATCATGAAATTGGCGTCTTCGTCTGCAAAAGCGGGAGAGGCGTTGATGGTCTTGTAGTCCGGGCGGGTCAACAGGCCGTTGCCGGTGAACGCATCCTCGGCGTAGAAGAAGAACGCCGGAAAGTAAGAGCGCCCCTCGTAGCGCAGGTAGAGGGGGCGGTCGTTGCACAGCAACTCGGCGCCCAGGCTGGCCAGGTACAGCGCCGCCAGCGCCAGCAGCGAATACCAGGCGCGCCGCGAGGCGCGAAAGCGTTGCCAGCGCTTGTGCGCGACCGGGTTCAGGCGCAACGACAAGAAGCGGCTCATGCGTTGAAGTGAATGCGGGGGTCGATGAACATGTAGCACACATCGGAGAAGATGCGCCCCACCAGTCCCAGCAGGGAGGTGAGGGCCAGGATGCCCATGAACACCATGTAGTCGCGGCTGACGATGGCGTCCAGGCTCAGCAGGCCGATGCCGGGGATCTCAAAGACCTTTTCAATCAGCACCGAGCCGGCAAAAATCAGCGTGAAGATGCTGCCGAAGCCGGTGGCGATGGGAATCAGCGAGTTGCGAAAAGCATGGCCCCAGACGGCGCGGTTGAACGAGGCGCCGCGCGCCAGCGCCGTGCGCACGTAATCCTGGCTGATTTGCTCCAACAGGCTGTTTTTCATCAGCAGGGTGAGCACCGCGAAGTTGCCGATCATATAGCAGACAACGGGCAGAAACATGTGCATGAACAGGTCTTTGGCCTTGCCCGCGGTCGACAACTCGTCGAAGTTCTCCGAGGTGAACCCGCTCACGGGGAAGACGTCCCACAGCCCTTCCGCGGCGCCGGTGAACAGCAGTTTCAACAACATGCCGAAAGCAAAGGCGGGAATGGCGTAGCCGATGAACACCAGCACGCTGCTGGCCGTGTCGAAGGCGGTGCCGTTGCGAACGGCCTTGGCCACGCCCAGGGGAATGCACACCAGGTAGGTGAGGAAGAACCCGGTCAAGCCGAAAATCAGCGACACCGGAAAACGCTCCAGCAACAACTGGATGACGGTCTTGTTGGGGTACTTGTAGGAATGGACCGTCATACCGATGCGGTCGGTGACCAGCCACTTCCAGTAGCGCTGCAGCAGGGGGCGGTCGAAGCCGAAGTGTCGCTCCAAGGCCTTGCGTTGCTCCGGGGAGATGCCGCTGGGGCCGGCAGCCGCGGCCACGTCTCCCGAACCCTGGCCGATGCCGCGCATGGCCAGGACGGCTTGTTCCACCGGCCCGCCCGGCACGAACTGGCTCAAGGCGAAGCACGCCAGGGTAATCCCGATGAACGTGGGAATCACCAGCAACAAGCGGCGGACGATGTAGTGGGTTCTTTCCATGGTTGCGTGTTTAGCGTTGGGTTGCGACTCGGCCTCGGCGGCGACTCGCGCCCAGCGCTTCCCCGCGACTCGCGCCCCAGCGCCGCTCGGCGTCGCGGTTCTGTCCCGCGCCTCGTTGTGCGCCCCAGCGCCGTTCGGCGTTGCGGCTCTGTCCCGCGCATCGCTGCGCACCCCAGCGCCGTATCGCGCTGTGGTTGCGACTCGCGTCCTGATGTCGCACCGCGGCCCGGTTCTGCTCCACGCCCCGCGTTTCTCCGCGACTCGCGTCCCAGTGCCGCAACGCGCTTTGGTTGCGACTCGCGCTCCGGCGCCGCGCCGCACACGGGTCGCGCTGCTCGTTTTGTCCTAGGATTCGTTGTGCGCCCCAGCGCCGCTCGGCGTCGCGGTTCTGTCCCGCGCCTCGTTGTGCGCCCCAGCGCCGTTCGGCGTTGCGGCTCTGTCCTGCGCTCACGGCGCCGCGCTCACTGCTGGAAGACGTCATCGAAGCGCACCACGGGCTCCGGCCCGGGCAGGGAGGCGCCCGTTTCCATGGCGTACTCCAGGTCTGCGGCGGCATTTTCATCGTACCACCAGTAGGTGTAGGCGCCGGCCTCGCCGGAGAACTTCGGCAACACCGTGGGCGGCGCCCCGAACCGGTTCCAGTACAGCAGGCGCCGATAGTCCAGGTTCCACAACAGTACGTAGGGCAGGTCGCGCGCCAGCAAGGCGTCAATCCGCCGGATGGCATCGTGTCGCCTGCCGATGTCGAACTCCGTGCGGGCGGCGTCGATGATGGCGTCCACCTCGGGGTTTTTATAGCCGGTGATGTTCTGCCCGCCCGGGCGGTCGGCCTCCCGGGAATGCCACAGGGACTCCGGGTCCTTGAACGTGGAGGCGCCCCAGGCGGCCCAGGTCATGTCGAAGTTGAACTCGTCCATGTCCTTGATCCAGGCGGCCCAGTCCTTGCGAACAATCTCCAGGCGAATGCCCGCATCGCGCAGGTCCTCCCGGTAAATGGCGAGGAACTTGTCGGAGCCCTGGCTGCGCGTCAAGAACTGGATGATGAACTGCCGGCCGTCTTTCTCCAGCTGCCCGGTGTCCTGGTTCACGCGCCAGCCCGCCTCCCGCAGCAGGCGCCGGGCCGCGTCCTTGTCGAAAGCGATGAGCGGGGCGGCGCAGGGCGCGCGCTCATCGTACAGGTCCTCGAAGTAACACCGGTGCAGAAAATAGGCCTCGTACATGATGGTGCGGTTCATCTTCTCCCGGTTGAGCAGGTGCGCCAGCGCCAGGCGCACGCGCCGGTCCGCAAACAAGGGGCGGCGCAGGTTCATCGCAAACCCCTGGAAGCCGATGGGGTTGTGGTTGTAAACCTCCTGCTTGACGATCCAGTTGTTCTCGTAGGCTTCGCCGCTGGTTTCCGTAGCCCAGCGGGAGGCGGTATAGACGGGAAAGAAGTCCAGCCCGCCGGTCTTGAACTCGGCGAAGGCGTTTTCATTCTCGGCGAAGAAGCGAAACCGCAGGCGCTCGAAGTTGGCGATGCCGCGCATGCTCTCCCGTTGCCGCCGCCACCAGTCCGGGCGCCGCGCCAGGTCCAGGCTCAGCCCCTCCTTGAGGGCGGCCGGCCGGTACGGGCCCGACACCACGGGGAACTCGAAGTTGATCCGGTTGAAGTCCCGCCCCTCGAAAACATGGGCGGGCAACACGTGGAAAGAGCCCAGCGACAGCAGGTTCTTCCAGTGGACTTCCCGGGCCGTGAAGCGCACCACCCGCTCGCTAATTACCTGCGGCGGATGAAACCGCTCAAAGGGGATTTTGTGGGGGCCGGTCAGGTTCTCCGGCGCCATGACGGCGGCGTAGGTCCAGGCCACGTCGGCGGCGGTGACGGGCATGCCGTCGCTCCAGTGCGCCGCCGCGTCCAGGGTGAACTCGAAAGTCTTCTTGTCGGCGGAGATGCTCCAGCTGGAAGCCAGCCCCGGCTCAAACTCCAGGGTCAGTCCGTTGTTGTCCAGCAGGGTTTCGAACACCAGTCCGAAGAAATGACTGGAGGTGACCGTGGTGTCCAGGTAGTAGTTGAGGCTCTTGGGGAAGGCGCCGGAAGACAACGTCATCTGCCCGCCCGGCACCGCCTCGGGATCCGCCAGGGGCGAGGCGGACTCGCGCCAGCCGGGGCGTGGGAAGCGTTGTGCGCCGGCGGTGTCGGCGGCGTTCGCGGCGCTCGCGTCCTGCGCCATCACTTGGGGCGCGGCTGCGCCGGCCGGCAACAACAGGGCGCCGGCGCCCAGCAGGAACAACGCCAGCGACCCGCCGCGCAACGCCCTGGCTCCGGCCGGCAACGCCGCGCCGCGCCGCACCGCGCCGGCGAGTCGCCCCGCGCCGCTGTTTCGCGCTACGTCAGCCGGCCGCATCGCCGCATCTCGCCGCGCCGCTGTTTCGCACCGCGCCGCCCATCGTGTCTTGCGCCGCACTCCTGGTTATGCTCCTGGCTTGCCTCCCCCTACTTGTTGGCTTCTTCAAGAACCTCCATGGCCACCCAGTTTTTCGAACTGCGCGCCATGCCGAGCGGGGTGATTCCGAAAAAGAGCCATGCTCTCAACTTCCTGTTGGCGCCGCCGTCCAGCAATGCCCGGATGACCTCGGGGTATTCGTTGCTCAACGCCGCACGATGAAGAGGGCCCCAGCCGCGTTTATCTTTCTTGTTCACGTCGGCACCGCCGCTCAGCAATGCCTCGATGATTTCAGACCGTTTACTCAGCGCGGCCGCGTTGTGCAACGGCGTTTCACCCTCTTTGTTTTTTGCGTTCACGTCCGCCCCGGCCGCCAGCAATGCCCGGATGATGCCGGGACGCTTGTTAAACTTCGCCGCTGGGTGAAGCGGGACGTCGCCGCCTTTGTTTTTTGCGTTGGCGTCGGCGCCGCCGGCCAGCAGGGCCTGGGTGATTGTGGGGTTTTCGTTAGGCCATGCCGCCCGGTGAAGCGGAGCATCGCCATCCTTGTTTTCAGCGTTGGCGTCGGCGCCGCCGTCCAGCAAGGCCCGGATGGTTTCCGGATCCTGGTTATGCTCTGCCGCCTGGTGAAGCGGAGCATCGCCATTCCTGTTTTTGGCGTTGGCGTCGGCGCCGCCGTCCAGCAGGGCCTGGATGATTTCAGGGCGCTCGTTGGATCTTGCGGCATGGTGAAGCGGGGCATCGCCATTTTCATCTTTGGCGTTGGCGTCGGCGCCGCCGGCCAGCAAAGCCTGGATGACCCCCTGGCTCTCGTTGCGCCGTGTCCCCCAGCGATTACGCCTTGCCGCATGGTGAAGCGGGGTCTCGCCATTCGGATCCTCGGCGTTGATGTCGGCGCCGCCGGCCAGCAGGGACGAGATGATTTCCGGGTTTTCGTTGAGCCATCCCGCCCGGTGAAGAGGGGTCTCGCCATTCCTGCTTTGAGCGTTGGCGTCGGCGCCGCCGTCCAGCAGGGCCCGGATGGTTCCGGGGTTTTTGCTGAACGCCGCCGCTTGGTGAAGCAGGGTCTCGCCGTCCCCATCCCTGGCGTTGGCGTCGGCGCCGCCGGCCAGCAAGGACTGGACGGCTTCGGGATCCTCGTTGTACCTTACCGCCCGGCAAAGCGCGGCGGCGCTGTCTGTAGCCTGGATATTCATAAATCACCTCGCATAGTTGTTTTAGCCCCAGCGGACCTGGCTCCCACGTTGAGGTGGGTTGAAAGCCCGCCACTCGAAATGTTGTCGGCAACGCCGGCGCAGTTCGCGTTGTCGAATTCAGCCTGAAACGCCCATGGGCGCACCGGCCCCGGCACCGCAAAATCAGGTCGAATGTGGATGGTTCTCACAGCAGTTTCTCCTCTATTTACCCCGGTTCTCCCCGTTCAACAAACAGGCCCGCACTGTACAGGAACGAAACGGATTTCGCCACCTGTTTTTTTTGCCCCGCCCCGGCTCGCGCCGCCCGCCGGCGTCTCCTATCGGCCGGCTTCTTCCAGCGCCTTCACCGCGCCCCAGTTTTTCATCTCCCGCGCCCAGTCAAGCGGAGTCTTGCCCGTATTCGTTTTGGCGTTCACGTCGGCGCCGCCGTCCAGCAACGCCTGGATGACTTCGGGGTTTGCGTTGCGCCATGCCGCTGCGTGAAGCGGGGTCCAGCCGCGTTCATCTGTGACGTCCACGTCTGCGCCGGCGGCTAATAATGCCCGAATGACTCCGGGGTGTTCGTTGTACGTCGCCGCATAGCGAAGCGGGGTCCATCTATCGTATTTAGTTGCGACGGTCACGTCGGCGCCGGCGGCCAGCAACATTTTGATGACTTCGGGGGGACTGTTATTCGCCGCCGCAGAATGGAGCGGAGTGTCCCCATAGAATGTTTTGGCGTTCACGTCGGCGCCGGCGGCCAGCAACGCCTCAATGGCCTTGGGGGCGAGGTTGTTCCCGGCCGCGAAGTAAAGCGGGCCCCAACCACCGGGATCGGCGGCATTTACGTCTGCGCCGCTGTCCAACAACGCTTGGATGATTTCAGGCAAGGCGCGGCGCTTTGTTGTTTCCTGGGTCGGGTCGATGCGTTCGACCTCTTCATACTCCGATGTCGCAAAAAGAAGCGGCCCCCAGCCGCTTTTATCCTTGGCGTTTGCGTCCGCGCCGGCGGCCAATAGCGTTTCCGTAACTGCAACGCTTTGGTTAATCGCCGCTGCATGATGAAGCGGAGT
The DNA here is from genome assembly GCA_964509455.1 of uncultured Enterobacteriaceae bacterium. Classification (GTDB taxonomy): domain Bacteria; phylum Pseudomonadota; class Gammaproteobacteria; order Eutrophobiales; family Eutrophobiaceae; genus JAAXHV01. The sequence continues at coordinate 8,254 of CAZDXS010000042.1, forward strand.
TTTGCCGCCTTTATCCCTGGCTTTTAGCTTCGCGCCGCTGTCCAGCAAGATTCGAATGACTTTGGGCGAGGCGTTAATCCTCGCCGCGTAGTGAATGGGGGTCCGGCCATGCTCGTCAGTGGCGTTTACGTTTGCGCCGCCGGCCAGTAATGCCTCGATGATTTCGGGAGCGCTATGCATTGCCGCCTGGTGAAGCGGCATCCTGCCATACTCACCTGTGGCGTTGACATCCGCGCCGCGGTCTATTAACTCCGCTACGACTCCGGCAGCAACCTCATTGTCTTCCTCCAGCCTGGCAAGGAGCGCATCGGGCGTTGCCATGGAGCGCGGCTCTTGGATGCCGGCCGCGCTTCGCCGGGCATCCGCCTCCTCTCGAGGCGCTTGGCACGAGGCCGCACTCGCCAACAAGGCCAGTCCCCCAAGCGCCAGCAACCACGGTTTGTGCTTCTCGCTGTTTTTTGGCTCTGCCGCGCGGCGTGCGAACTTCTGCCGGCTCTGGCAGAGGACAGCGAAGCCAAAGGGGGCGTCAAACATCTTTAATGCCTGTTTTGTGCGGCTTGTGGCGTTCACGTCGGCGCCGGTTGCGCCGGCGCAACCGCAACCGCGTCCTCCGCCAACGATTCTTCTTCCGCCAGCAGGGCCGCACGCCATGCTTCCACGTCCTGGGGACGGTCGTCCTGGTTCACCTGCAGGGCCCAGTCAATCGCCCGCAGGAACGGCATCCCCGCCTTGCCCCGTCCCGCCTCAACGGCAGGCTCTTGCGGGTCGTCGCGCACCCGCTCCGCCGCCTCTGCCGGCGCGTTGCCCGTCAGGGCCCGGCAGCATACGCCGCCCAGGGCGTACAGGTCCGTCCACGGCCCTTGCCGTCCCCGGCTGGAGTACTGTTCCAGGGGGGCGTAGCCGGGCGTTATGATGGTCGTCGCGGGGCGGTTGCGGGCGCCCGTCGGTTGCCGGGCGGAGCCGAAGCCCGCCAGCACCGGTGCGCCTCTTGCTTTTCGCAATATGATGTTGGCGGGCTTGATATCCTGGTGCAGGACGCCCGCCGCGTGCGCTTGCGCCAGCCCGTCCAGCAGCGGCAACAGGATGGCTTTCAGCTCGTCTTCGCCCAGCGTGTCCCGGCGCTCCAACTTATCTTCCAGGGTTGTGCCTTTCACGTACTCCATCACGATGTAGGCCGTGTCGTGGGCTTCGAAGAAGCGATGCACCTTAATGATGTTGGGGTGCTTGAGTTGCGCCAGGGCGCGGGCCTCGTCCAGGAACCGCTCCAGCCCCCGGGCAAAATCCGCCCGATAGGCCTCCGCTTGCGGCGCCACGACGTGGTCTGCGGGGCGCCCCGCCAGGTTCGGCGGCAGGTATTCCTTGACCGCCACCGCCTGGTTCAGGTTGTGGTCGTAGCCCAGATAGGTGATGCCAAAGCCGCCGTGTCCCAGCACCCGCACCAGCTCGTACTCCTGCAGGCGATGTCCCTGGGGGAGTGCGTTAATGTGGTCGTCGGCCATGTTATGGGCGGGCGCGGCCGGGGCGGCCGGCCAGGCATCAAGAATCCCCGTTGCCACTCGGTCCTCTTGTTGCCGCGCCCAGTCAAGCGGAGTTTCCTGATCGTCGTCCCGGGCGTTCACATTTGCGCCGCCGTCCAGCAACGCCTTGATGATTTCGGGGTTTTCGTTGTCTCCCGCCGCCCAGTGAAGCGGGGTTGCGCCATGTTCATCCCTGGCGTTGGCGTAGGCGCCGCCGGCCAACAAGGCCTCGATGATTTCGGGGTTCAGGCTGTTTTCTGCCGCCTTGTGAAGCGGGGTCGCGCCATGTTCATCCCTGGCGTTCACGCCGGCGCCGGCGGTCAACAATGCCCGGATGATTTCGGGGTTCGTGCTGTTTTTTGCCGCCTTGTGAAGCGGGGTCGCGCCATGCTCATCCGTGACATTCACGTGGGCGCCTCGTGCGATTAACGCTTGTATTGTTTTGGCGGCGGCATCACGTTTGCTCAGTGCGCTGAACAACGCCGTCGGCGCGGCGCTATCCGGGCTTGTCGTCACCGCTACGGCGACCAGCAACGCCGCCACGCCGAATAGGGCTATTATCGCTGCTCCTTCCGTGGCGCCTCCCGCGAGCGACAACAGCGCCGCGATGAAAAAGAACAGCGCAAAACCTCCCCCGACGAGCAAGGACGTGGGATACTTGGCCGCCGGCGAGGTCGCGTCCGCTGCTGGTGAGGGCTGGCCGGCAACGACCGCCGGCGCTTCTTTTTCCCCCAGCAAGGCCGCCCGCCACGCCGCCGCATTCTGGGGGCGGTCGTTCTCATTTATCCGCAAGGCCCAGTCAATCGCTTGCAAGAACGCAGGCGCCGCCTCGTCTCGGGCCGCCTCCACGGCAGGCGTTTGCGGGTCATCTCGCACCCGCTCCGTCGCCTCCTCCGGCGCATTGCCCGTCAAGGCCCGATAGCATACGCCGCTCAGGGCGTACAGGTCCGTCCACGGGCCTTGCCGCCGGTTCCGGGCGGAGTACTGTTCCAAGGGGGCGTAGCCCGACGTTGTCAGCGCCGCCATGGAGCGGTTGTGGGCGCTTGTCGCCTGCCGCGCCGCGCCGAAGCCTACCAGCACGGGCGAGCCGTCCGTCTCCCGCAACATAATGTTGCCCGGCCTGATGTCCCGATGGAGGACGCCCGCGGCGTGCGCTTGCGCCAGTCCGTCCAGCAGCGGCAACAGGATGGCTTTCAACTCGACTTCGTCCAGCGTTCCCTGGCGCTCCAATCTGTTTTCCAGGGTTGCGCCTTTCACGTAGTCCATCACGATGTACGCCGTGTCGTGGGCCTTGAAGAAGCGATGCACCTGGATGATGTTGGGGTGTTCGCACCGCTCCAGGGTGCGGGCCTCGTCCAGGAAACGCACCAGTCCCCGGGCAAAATCCGCCCGGTGCGCCTCCGTTTGCGGCGCCTCGTTGCGGTGCGCGGTTCGCCCCGCCAGGTCCACCGGCAAATATTCCTTGACGACCACCGCCTTGCCCCGGCTGCCCCGGTAGTGGTCGTATCCCAGGTAGGTAATGCTGAACCCGCCGTGGCCCAGCACTCGCACCAGCTCGTACTCCTGCAGGCGATATCCCTTGGGAAGCGCGTTCAGGTGGTGGTCGGCCATGTTATGAGTGGGTGCGTTCGGTGCGAGCGGCAAGCAAACCCGCCCACTGCGACAAAGGCAGGCGGGCGTTGTTCATAAGGGCGGTAAGCATATCATACCGCCGGGAACATCCATTGCTCTGATTCAATTTGTTTGGGGTGTCTGACAGGGCAGTTATTCCATCCTTTGGCTTAGGATCCCGGCGATCCTCCCCTACCGGCTTACCTCCTCCAGTACTTTCACCGCACTCCAGTTTTTATTTGCCCGCGCCAAGTCAAGCGGGGTTTTGGCGATATTCGTGTTGGCATTCACGTCGGCGCCGCCGTCCAGCAACGCTTGGGTGATTTCGGGGTTTTCGTTGCGCCGTGCCGCCTCGTGAAGCGGGGTCTCGCCATCCAGGTCCTTGGCGTTGACATCAGCGCCGCCGTTCAGCAACGCCTGGGTGATTTCGGGGTTTTCGTTGCGCCGTGCCGCTTGGTGGAGTGGGGTTAAGCCATTTTCGCTCTTGGCGTGCACGTCGGCACCGCCGTCCAGCAACGCCTGGATGATTTCTGGGTTTAGGCTGTGTTCCGCCGCCACGTGAAGCGGGGCCCAGCCACCGTATGTTTTGGCGTGCACGTCGGCACCGGCCGCTAACAACGCCTTGATGACACCGGAGTTTCTGTTGCTCCCCGCCGCCTGGTGAAGCGGGGTATAACCATTTTTATTCCCAGCGTTCACGTCCGCGCCGCTGTCTAGCAAGGCAACGATGACTCCGGGATTTTCGTTCAACCCTGCCGCTTGGTGGAGTGGGGTCAAGCCATTTTCAGCTTTGGCGTGCACGTACGCACCGCCGTCCAGTAGCGCCTGAACGATTTCGGGATTTTCGTTGTTCGCCGCCGCAAAGTGAAGCGGGGTTGCGCCTCTTTCATTTTTGGCATTCACGTACGCGCCTCGGGCAATTAAATCATGGACGGCTTCGACAGAGACATTATCTTTCTCCAACAAACTGAACAATGCATCAGGCGCTACTTTTTCGGCTTTTCGCCTGGCTTCCGCGGCTTGTCGTTCGACCTCGGCTTTTCGCCTGGCTTCCGCGGCTTGTCTTTCGGCCTCGGCTTTTCGCCTGGCTTCCGCGGCTTGTCTTTCGGCCTCGGCTTTTTGCCTGGCTTCTGCCGCTTGCTTTTCGGCCTCGGCTTTTCGCCTGGCTTCTGCCGCTTGTCTTTTGGCCTCGGCTTTTCGCCTGGATTCCGCGGCTTGTCTCTCGGCCTCAGCGATCCGTTTGGCTTCCTCTGTAGCTTGTCTTTCTGCTTCGGCTGATTGCCTTGCTTCCTCCGCCGCTTGGTACGTCTGCCAGTTCCACCAACCCAGCCCGGCCAGCGACAGCGCCACAACCGAAGCGATTGCCCACCGTTGGCGGAATGGAGAGGATCCTGGTGCCTGAGGTTGCGTTGCCGGGTGTTTTACCTTTGTCGGGGTGGGCGTTTTCCCCGCAGGCACGTTTTTCTCCCCCAGCAGAGCGGCCCGCCAGGTCGCCGCGTCCTGGGGACGGTCGTCCTCATTCACTTGCAATGCCCAGTCAACTGCTTGCAAGAACGCCGGCGCCGCCTTACTGCTGCCCGCTTCCACGGCGGACGCCTGCGGGTCGTTGCGCACCCGCTCCGTTGCCTCCGCCGGCGCGTTGCCTGTCAGGGCCCGGTAGCATACGCCGCCCAAGGCGTACAGGTCTGTCCACGGCCCTTGCTTCCCCCGGCTGGAGTACTGCTCTATGGGGCCGTAGCCCGGCGTTACTACTGCCGTCATGGAGCGACTGCGCTCTCCTATGGCCTGCCGCGCCGAGCCGAAGTCCACCAGTACCGGCGAGCCGTCCGCCTCTCGCAACATGATGTTGCCCGGCTTGATGTCCCGGTGCAAGACGCCCGCGGCATGCACCTGCGCCAGCCCGTCCAGCAGTGGCAGCAGTATGGCTTTCAACTTCCCCTCGTCCAGCGTCCCCTGGCGCTTCAAGCGCTCTGCCAGGGTCTCCCCCTCCGCGTACTCCATCACGATGTAGGCGGTGTCGTGGGCCTCGAAGAAGCGATGCACCTGGACAATGTTGCGGTGAGCGAACCGCGCCAGGGTGCGGGCCTCGTCCAGGAAGCGCTCTTGCCCCCAGGCGAAGTCCGCCCGGTACGCCTCTGTCTGCGGCACGACGCTGTGTCCCGTGGTTCGCCCCGCCAGGTCCACCGGCAGATACTCCTTGACCGCCACCGCCTTGTCCAGGTTGTGGTCGTAGCCCAAGTAGGTGATGCCGAACCCGCCATGCCCCAGCACCCGCACCAGCTCGTATTCTTGCAAGCGATGTCCCTTGGGGAGTGCGTTAATGTGGTCGTCGGCCATGTTATGGGTGAGATTGTTTGGTGCGGGCGGCAGGCAAACCCGCTCGCCGCGGCAAAGGCAAGCGTGCGCTGTTCATAAGGGCGCTAAGCATACCACACCGCAGGGGACGCCCCTTATATAATGTGTGAGGGCGATGACTCCGTCCCTTGCTCGTGCTGTCGGTGGCCGCCCTACCGCCCGGCCGCCTCCAGAACTTTCACTATCTCCCCCGCCCGCCAGTGTCGCCGCGCCCGCGCCGCCTCAAGCGGGGGTTTGCCGTCTTCATCTCTTGCGT
>CAZDXS010000043.1:0-3242 GCA_964509455.1 uncultured Enterobacteriaceae bacterium
CGTTGTTGCGTCCCGGCCGCGCGCCCGTCGTTGGCATGCTCCGTTATTCGCAAAGGATTGCCAAAGTCATCGTATTCATACTGCTTGCCCAACGACAACAACGCATTGCCGGGCTCGATGTTCTCTTGCTCCAGCAGGCCGTTGGAGTAGTACGAGAAACTGCTGGTGCGCGTTGTGCACGTAGCGGGCGTTGCTGCGGTGCAGGTGCCGTCCTTGTCATCGCCGTTGCCCGGCAGGTAGTGGGTCACCTGCGCCCGGGACAGGCGCCCCAGGCGCCAGGCGCCGCCGGCGGTGATGTTATTGTACGTGTTGCTGGTATATACCGCATGGGTTTCCGTGCCCGCCGTGGTCTGCGCCAGCACCGAGGTGGGATTGCCGTAGTCGTCATAGACGCTGGTGGTTGTTACTGTGCGCACCAGGGTCCCGTCCAGCTCGTACTCTTTCTCTTGGGAGCGCGTAACCAGCGGTTGCTTCACCCCCGGGTAGGGGGTTTTTACGCTGTGGGTCAACAGTTGCTCGCGCACCAGTTGCGTTCCCGCATAATGGCGCACCCGGGACGGCATGCCGGTGTAGGGGAACACCTGGCGGTAGCGGGTCTCTTCTCGTTGCCCGGTAGCCTCGTCCAGTACGCTGACTTGGGAAAAACCGGCAAAGCCGCGGCCCTGCGTATCGATGCGCGCGCCCTGGTAGTTGTACACCACCCGGCGCAGGTCGCCGGCGCCCAGCCCGTCGGACAGGTGCGCATCGCGCACCACGCGCAACGGCCCCAGGAAGTTGCGCAACGGCGCCGGCGCGGCGCCCGGCTCTGGCGCGTACATCTTGTCGAAGTACAGGTTCTCATAGCGCACCTGCGTCTCGCCGCCCATCCCGTCGGTGAAGCCCGTTACCAAGTCCAGGCCGCTTTGTTGCGTGCGGTACTGTATCGCATCGTTGCCGGCCCGCAACCACAGGTCCGAGAAGCCGTCGCCGCTCCAGTCGCCCACCGCCAGCAGTCGTGAATCATCGAACACCGCCCGCTGGCCCGCTCGCACCAGCCCGCGCCCGGTGCCCAGGTACAAGTCGCCGCCGGTGCGCAACAGGTCCGCCTTGCCGTCGCCGTTGAAGTCGCCCGCCAGCGCCTTCAGGTCCGAACCGCTGAAATCGTTCTGCACGGCGCCCGCTATGAAACGTCCATCGCCGCGGGACAGGTAGATCTTGCTGGTGCCGGTCGCATCCGGGCTGTCCAGAAACAGGTCCGCATTGCCGTCGCCGTTGAAGTCCCCCAGCACGGTCTCGTGGCCGGTCTGACCATTGATCCCCGTCGCCACCGGGGTGAAGCCGGCGCCGCGCGCCAGGTACGCGGTCCAGCTTCCCGTGCCGCTCTTCGGGATGCGCAACAGGTCGGTGCGTCCGTCGCCGTCGTAGTCGCCCGGGACCAGACGGTAGGATGTCGACCGCCAGAAGTTGGTGCGGTAAGCGGACGCCGCCAGGCGCCCTTCCGAGTCCGAAAGATACAGCAGGCCGTTGTGGCTGCTCCCTTGCCGTTGCACCGCCACGTCGGCGCGCCCATCGCCGTTGAAGTCCCCTACGCGCGCCAGCGGCGCCGTGAAACTCCTCTCGTAGAATGACACGGATACCGGAACCCTGACTCTGATCAGAGACGCCGGCTCACCTGCCCGTTCGGGCAGGTCCGTTTCTATGGGGCTGTACAACCCGCCCGTGAAAGTGAAGCTATCGAACCTCTGCTCCCATCTGCTGGATTGCGAGAACCTCTGCCCGTTGGAGAGATGCACCGACAGCGTGTGGCGCACACGGCGTCCGGATACGCCAATGTCCTCCCGCAACAGGTCGGTTTTGCCGTCGCCGTTGAAGTCCGCCGCCGTGACTACCCGGGCAGTCTGCGAAGCAGACGTGTTGCCCTCCCCTGCGCCCCAGTTGGAAAGCTGCAAGGGGGTTTGCCGCATCCAGCCGGCGGGGCCCGCCAGCCACAGGCGCGAGACGCCCTGGCGGCGGTGTTGCAAGAACAGGTCCGTGCGCCCATCGCCGTTGTAGTCGCCCGCGACGGCGCGGTAGTCGCCCATGTTCGGGTGCCGATACATCACGTTCGTCCCCATGGCGAACAGGGGAGGATTGCCGTCCCCCTGCCAGGTGAAGCGCGTCGGCGCATAGCAACGCCCGTCGGCGGAGCACTCTTGCACCTGCGCCAAGCGGCTGGCGCCGGCCGCGCCGCGCTCGTCATAGCGCAGGCGGTAGGCGCGCACCAGGCGCTCGCAGCTGCTCGCGCCCAGGCACGTTTTCACCCGGGCCAGCCGCTCTCCCACTGTGATCTTGCTTCCCGCCTGGTACAACTCCATCACATCGCCGCGCGGCTCGTACTCAAAATGCACCGAGGCGTAGGGGTCAAGCTGCGCCGCCGCGTTGCCCGTGTATTCCACTCGCAACGGCTGGTAACTGCCTGTTTCCGCATTTTCCGTGTAGTGCACCGCCATATAGTTGCCGGATGCGTCCGTTACCTTGTTCAGCGCCCACAGGCGCGGTGTGCTGGTTCCCGCCGCCTCGATGCGCGAGTCCGCAGTGTAACCAAACTCCAATACTTGCCCCGATTTGGTCCATGCCTTGAACATCGAGGGGCCGCGGCTGTCGGCGCCGTAGGAAATCACCCGGGTCAGTCCGTCCACCTCGGTGCGGTACTCGGTTCCATTGGCGCCGTAAGCGCCGCGCACCGCTACCAGCCGTTGCCCGTCCAGACAATAACGATCTTCCCTGTCCAGGCGCACGCCCCGCGGCGCCCCGTCCTGAGCCTGGGTATGGCCGCAACGGGTCACCACCGACAGCCCGCCCAGGGTCCAACCCACCCCCAACAAGGCGTTGCCGCTGCGATGGGCGTAACTCAAGGACAGACTGGGCGCCATCCCCGCCGTGCCCGGCGGCGCTGTCAATGAGATCTGGTAGTTGGCCGCGCCGCCGCTGTCAACGCTGAACGCTCCGGGCGTTGACCCTGCCTCGTAGCCGCTGACCGCCGGGGCTGCGGTCAACAACCCGCCCGGGTCCGCTATCGGCGCCGCCACCGTCACGGCTGCGCTCTCGGTCCAGTCGCTGCACGCTTCTCCCCGGCAGGAGCGCACCCGGTAGCGGTAGGATCCTGCCGCCAAGCCCGTGAACGCGGAGCGCAACAAGGGACCCGTATAAACGCCGCGGTACGTTCCCTCGTCTATCTGCCGTTGCAACTGATAAGATGTCGCGCCCGGCCCCGCCACGGCCGC
>CAZDXS010000044.1:0-3277 GCA_964509455.1 uncultured Enterobacteriaceae bacterium
GAAGTCCAGGTCGGCGCAGTCGAACTGGAACAGCTCGCGCAACAGCCCCTGGAATTTTTCCAGGGGGGGGGGGGGGCGCTCATTGTCTGTTTTTTATCGGGTTTGCTCGCGGTTTGGCGACATTCTAAACCGCATTGTAAACCACCTTGAACGGAAATGTCGAATTTTTTCACGACCGGATTGAGCGGCGGGGAAAGCAGGCAGGAAAGCGGGGCGGGGCGCGGCCTGGCTTGCCGGCGCGGCAACGGGGGAACCGTTGGAAGCGGCGTTGGTCCCGCCGCCCGGGGCCACAAGGCATCTGCCGCCGCGCCTCACAAACAGCGGCGCCGCGGCGCGACCTGGGGTATACTGGGACGATTACGGGCGGGCGGCGCATCATCGCCGCAACCCGCCATGCCGTTAAACTGCCGTTAAACTGCTTGCGGAGTTATTGACGTTATGAAGTCGGATCACGTGCGGATCAATGAAAAAACCGAGGCCATTGCGGTAAAGGTCACCGAGGGTGACATACGCCTGGGCGAGTGGGGGAGCAAGCTGGAGAACCCCATTGCGCAGGCGGCGGGTTATGCGATTTCGCCGAACCCGTCTTGCCGGGTGGTCGGCGGCGCCGAGGCGGACGGCGACACCTTGGTCGTTTATGCAGACCCCGGGCATTTCGAGGTTCCCCTGGAGTTTGACCTGCCGGAGGAGGCCCGGGAGTTCATGCGGAAGTTTCACGAGGGCGGTCCGGCGGCGGTCCGGCCGTTCAAGTTCACGGCGACCCGCAAAGCCGCGAAAGCCGAGTGAGCGGCGGCGGGTTTATGCTTTCGGTCCGCCGGGCGGGACAGCGCCGTAAATTTCGCGCCGGCCGGCCGCGGTCTATGACTCCATCGTCAAGGGTGCATTCGCAATGAGCTACCACAAAATCGTCCAACACTGGTTTGACGTCATGGAGATCAAGGAGCCGCCGAAGCACTTGTACGGAGAGCAATTGCCGGAGTGGTTCGAACCCGAGGACCAGATTCACTGGATGATCGGCGTAAGGGAGGCGAACGAGATGGCCGCGCGTTGCGAGGCGGAGACCGGCAAGCCAATGAATCAGCGCAACTACAACTGGTGGCGGATGAATCTGTCCGCGGCCAACGTGACCCCGAAATACAGGATTGAAAGGCGCAACAGGTTGCAACACGAGCACGGCGAGAGGTTTCCGTACGACGAGTAGCGCAGGGCAGGGGCGCCGTATGCCTGTTGCCGGGCGGGCGCGGCATCGAGGGCGGCAATGCCCTGGTCGCAGGCGCGCTTGGGCGTTTCGCCGCACCAGGGCGCTTGACCCGCCGCAAGCGCCCAGCCGCGCGGAAAGCGGCGAGAGGGCGAGGGCGGCGGTCCAGCCGCTTGAGCTCGCAAATCCCAAAAACCGCGACTGCCGAGCAGGGGCCGCCCCCTACGGGCGCGCCGGCGGCGCACTCATTGCGGCGGCGCGGCCCACCGGGGCATCGCCCGCCGGGGCCGCCCCCGACGGGCGTGGCGGCGGCGCTCAGTGCCGCGCCGTTGCCCACCGGGGCCTCGCTCGCCGGGTCCAGCGGGCGAAGCGCATTTTCTCCCCCAGGTAGTAGTTGCGATAGGCCTGCACCGGGTTGCCGGGAACCTGGTAGCGCTCCGGCATCACCTGGGCGAAAGGCGTCAGTCCCCGGGCGGGAAGCCCGCTCGCAGGCAAGGCCCGCACCACCGCGACGGATTTATGGTCCTGGGTTTTGCAAAAGCGATAGCGGTACTCGGCGTTCAGCGCCAGAGCCAGCTTCGCGAGCCACTGGAAGTTGTCGCGGGATTTCTCCACCCACAGCACGCAGGGGTGTTGCGGGTGCGTCGGCTTGTAGGGGGTCGCCGCGCCGCGCTTGCCGAGGACGGTGCATAACAACTGGGCGCTTTCCAGGATCATTTTCACGACGTGCTGGTCGCAGTGGCCGGCGGCGCATTTCTCGATGTTTTCATCCAGCACGAAAATATTCATCACGGCAAGCCCCCCGATGGGGTAAAATGGAACGCTGGATTCGACCATAACACACGGGACGGCGTTCAGGACGGAAAAACGTATGCAAGAAACGACCAACAAACCGCACGCCGGCGCCGCGCGGCGCAGACCGCGTGCACACAACGCAACAGGTGACAATATGCCAGGCTCGCCAACGCCCATCCGCCGGTTGCGGGTAGCGGGGTTCAAGTCCATCAAGCAGCTGGACCTCAGCCTGCGTCCCATCAACGTCCTGGTGGGCGCCAACGGCTCGGGCAAGTCCAACTTTCTCTCGTTGTTTACGTTCTTGCGCCGGCTGGCGGAGGGGCGGTTGCGCTCTTACGTGGAGCAAAACGGCTTCGCTGATGCGTTTTTGCACTGCGGCGCCGACCGCACTGAAAAAATAACGCTGCGGCTCGATATGGCCGACGGCGGTCGGTACGACGCCGAGTTTGTCCATGACGAAGCGGACGATACGCTGGCGTTCGCAGGGGAAGACCGCCCCTGGGGGGCGAAAGAGCCGAACCCGGCGGGCAGGGCGGCGGCGGGCCGACTGCAACCGGCCGGCGTGATGGACCAGCCGGACGAGACCCCTGCCATGACTCTCCCTGCGTGCCTGGCGACCTACCGGGTGTATCATTTTCACGATGTCGGCGATGGCGCGCCGTTCAAGCGGGCGTGCAAGCGCCACGACGACGCGCCGTTGCGCCCGGACGCCGCCAACCTGGCCGCGTTTCTCTACCGCCTGCGCGAGGAGTACCCCAGGGATTACCGGGAAATCGTCAGCACGATACGATGCATCGCGCCGTTTTTCCGCGACTTTCACCTGGTTCCCGAGGGACGCAAAGGCGATGAATCCATCCTGTTGCAATGGCGGCACCGGGATTATGGCGGGGCGCTCTCCGCCAACCAGTTGCCCAACGGCGCGGCGCGCTTCATCTGCCTGGCCGCGCTGTTGCTCCAGCCCAGGGCGTTGATGCCGCCCACCATTATCCTAGACGAGCCGGAGCTGGGGCTTCATCCGTTCGCCATTGAAGTGACAGCAGGCATGTTCAAGACCCTGCCCCGGGGCATCCAGATCATCTGCGCCACACAGTCTGTTCAATTCATCAATCACTTCAACCCGGAAGACCTCATCGTGGTTGACTCGGACAAGGGCGCTTCGATCTTTTCCCGACCGAACGTCGCTGCGCTGGAAATGTCGCTTGAATACGAGCATCTGGGCGATCTCTGGGACAGCAACATGTTCAAGGGACAAAAAGAGTGACACGGAATGGGGAACTAATCTTG
>CAZDXS010000045.1:0-3099 GCA_964509455.1 uncultured Enterobacteriaceae bacterium
CAAGATTAGTTCCCCATTCCGTGTCACTCTTTTTGTCCCTTGAACATGTTGCTGTCCCAGAGATCGCCCAGATGCTCGTATTCAAGCGACATTTCCAGCGCAGCGACGTTCGGTCGGGAAAAGATCGAAGCGCCCTTGTCCATGTCAACAACGATGATGTCTTCCGGATTAAAGTCGTTAATGAACCGAACGGACTGCGTGGCGCAGATGATCTGGATGCCGCGCGGCAAGGTCCTGATCATCTCAGTAGCAACGGCAATGGCGAACGGATGAAGCCCCAGCTCCGGCTCGTCCAGGATAATGGTGGGCGGCATCAGCGCCTCGGGTTGAAGCAACAGCGCGGCCAGGCAGATGAAGCGCGCCGCGCCCTCGGAAAGCTGGTTGGCGGAGAGAACCTCGTCATAATCCCGGTGCCGCCACCGCAATAGGATGGATTCATCGCCTTCGCGCCCCTTGGGCGCCAGGTGAAAGTCGCGGAAAAACGGCGCAATGCATTGTATGGTGCTGACGATTTCCCGGTAATCCCTGGGGTACTCCTCGCGCAGGCAGTAGAGAAACGCGGCCAGGTTGGCGCCGTCCGGGCGCAGCGGCGCGTCGTCGTGGAGCTTGCACGCCCGCTTGAACGGCGCGGTGGGGCCGGCGTCCTGGAAATGATACACCCGGTAGGTTTCCAGGCACGGCGGGATGATTTGCGCCGGCTTATCGTCCAGGGAATCCATCACGCCGGCCGCCCGTTGGCCGTTTCCTCCCGTATCCCACCACAAGCGGTATTCCTGCTCTTGCCCCAGTTCCGGCGCCGCTTCGAGCGCCAGCGCATCATTCGCCGCATCGAGGGTGAACTCCGCGTGGTATGCGTGGTCGGCGAACTCAATTTCCAGCACTATTTTTTCGGTGTTTTTCGCACCGCAGTGCAAAAACGCATTGGCAAAGCCGTTGCGCTCCACGTAAGAGCGCAACCGCCCCTCCGCCAGCCGGCGCAGGAACGTAAACAGCGAGAGAAAGTTGGACTTGCCCGAGCCGTTGGCGCCCACCAGGACGTTGATGGGACGCAGGCTGAGGTCCAGCTGCTTGATGGACTTGAACCCCGCTACCCGCAATCGGCGGATGGGCGTTGGCGAGCTTTGCATGTTGTCACCTGTTGCGCTGCGCGCGCGGTCTGCGCCGTGCGGCGCCGGCGTGCGGTTTGTTGGTCGTGTCTTGCATACGTTTTTCCGTCCTGAACGCCGTCCCGTGTGTTATGGCCGAATCCAGGGCCCCATTCTACCCTAGCGAGGGGCTTGCCGTGATGAATATTTTCGTGTTCGGTGAAGATATTGGAGGTGCGCTGTTGCGTCCACTGGGTCGCCGCCGTCCCCCCTGCTTGGTTCCCGCGCACTCTCGTCAATCCTTCGCAGGGACTTTCCGGTGCGTCCGCGCCAGGTCAAACGCCCCTGACAACACCGGAATGTCCTGGAACGTGCAGGGCGACAAGGCGCAGACGACCAGGGCGTCGCCGCCATCGTTGCCGCGCCCGCCCGGCAACAGGCATACGGCCGTCCGCGCCTTGCGCTACTCGTCGTGCGGAAACCTCTCGCCGCGCTCGCCCTGAATCCTGTTGCGCATTTCAACCTTGTCTTTTCGGGTCATGGCGGCCGCAGATATATTCAGCAACCACCAGTTGTAATGTCGCCGGCTCATGGGTTGCCCGGTCTCCGCCTCGCAGCGCGCGGCAATCTCATTCGCCTCCAGTACGCCGGTCATCCAGTCAATCTGGTATTCAGGTTCAAGCCACTCCGGCAGTTGCTCGCCGTACAAGTGCTTCGGCGGCTCCTTGAGCTCCTTATGCTCCATCCAGCGGTTGATTATCTCGTGGCGGCTCATTGCGAACGCGCCCTTGACGATGGGGTCATAGACCGCGCCCCACCGGTGCCGCACGCCCGGCGCAACAACGTATCGCAGGTCGGAAGCATAAGCCCGTCGCTCACTCGGCTTTCGCGGCCTTTCGGGTCGCCGTGAATTTGAACGGCCGGACCGCCGCCGGACCGCCCTCGTTAAACTTCCGCATGAACTCCCGGGCTTCCGCCGGCAGGTCAAATTCCAGGGGAACCTCGAAATGCCCGGGGTCTGCATAAACGACCAGGGTGTCGTCGTCCACTTCAACGCCGCCGACCACCCGGCAACGGGGAGCCGGCGAGACCGCATAACCCGCCGCCTGCGCAATGGGATTTTCCAACCTGCTCCCCCACTCGCCCAGGCGTATCGCACTCTCGGTGACTTTCACCGTTATGGACTCGGTCTTTTCGTTGACTCTCACGTGGTACGTAGTCATGGCGTCAATAACTCCGCAAGCAGTTCAATGGTATGGCGCGTTGCGGCACTGGGGCGCCGCTCGCCCGTAATGGTCCCAGTATACACTAGGTTGCGCCGCGGCGCCGATGCCGGCAGAGCGCGGCGCCGCCCCGCCCCCTGCCCTGTCGCGCACACCGGCAGGCCGGGCATCGCCTTGTCGCCCGGCAGGACGTCGGTGGGACGCGGGCTAAGGTCCAGTTGTTAGATGGGCTTGAACCCCGCCGCCCGCAACCTGCGGATGAGCGTTGGCGAGCCTGGCGTCGTTTGCCTGTCTCCCCCGGCGACTTCAGGGCGCGAGGCGTTCCAGCGTCTTCATCCAACCGTCGAACCCGGCACACCGCTCGCGCATCTTGTCGATGCCGATTCGCCGGGCGATTGCCGCCCCGCGCTTTGTCTTTTTGTACGAGGTGTTTTTTATCAGCATCCGGGCCGGCGCCGTGTCGCGGGAGTTATTGATCCGTTCCGGGTTGTTGCCGACTTTTCTAAGAAGGTTCTGCGCCAACTTCACCACGGATTGATCGCCCAACTCTTCGGCAATGGCCGAGGGGTCGGAAAACAGCAACCCCTCGAACTCGTGCATCTGCACGTAAGGAATGAACCTGTATCTGAAACCCGGCTTCACTGCTTCCGCCAACCTGTTTTCCAGGGAGGCGCCGGTTTCGTTCTGATGTTTGTCGTTGAAGCCGGAAAAATCGTAGAAAGTGCCGACGCGATCATATTTGTAGAAAAACTCCCTGGTCCAATGCTTGAACTTGTCCACGCTGACATTGC
>CAZDXS010000046.1:0-3219 GCA_964509455.1 uncultured Enterobacteriaceae bacterium
GGGTCGTGAGCGGCGTTGTTCGCCGCCGCGCCGGGTGGGTTGCCGCAACAGGGCAGGGGAGTGATTGCGGCGGGGTGCGGCCGGGACATGAGCGCGGCTTGGGCAACGAATCATTAATTAATGTCTGTCGCCCGCTCGGGCGGCGGGGCGTTGCTCGCCGCCGCGCCGGGCTGGTTGCCGCGACGCGGTTGGGGCGTGAGCGCGGCTGTGGGCGCGGCGTTGCCCGCCGCCGTGCCGGGCTGGTTGCCGCGGCGCGGTTGGGTCGTGGGCGCGGCCAGGCAACGACTCATTAATTAATGTCTGTCGCCCGCTCGGGCGGCGGGGCGTTGCTCGCCGCCGTGCCGGGTCGGTCGCCACGGCGGGGCGGGGAAGTCATTGCGGCGGGCGCGGCGTTGCCCGTCGTCGCGCCGGGCTGGTTGCCGCGGCGCGGTTGGGTCGTGGGCGCGGCCAGGCAACGACTCATTACTTAATGTCTGTCGCTCGCTCGGTCGCCGCGGCGGGGCCGTGGGCGCCCCTCAGGCGGCGTTGTCCTCCAGCCGCAACTCCAGCAGTATGAACTCGATGTTGTTGTCCTCCAGGCGGCGCCGAATCTTGTTCAACTCGTCCATGTCCTTGTAGGGGCCTAAGCGCACCCGGTGGTGAATATTGCGCCCGTCGGCGACGACCCGCTGAATGTCCGCGGCAATGCCTAACAACGCCAGCTCCGCCTTGGTCCGGTCCGCGGCCTTGAATTCCCGAAACGAGCCCACTTGCAACACGTAAGCCACATCGTCTTTCAGCGGCTTTTGCCCCGGCGCTCCGTCCTCGGCGGCGGCGCGCTCCGCCGGTTTCTCTCCGGCGATCCACTCGGAAATGTTGATCTCCTTGTCCCGCAGTATGCGATAAAAGTCGAAAGTCAGCTGGGGGCGTTGCTCCTCTGGCGGTTGCGCCGCCGGCTCTGTCGGAGCGCCGGCCTGGTCGGCGCCGCCGCCGGCAGGCTCGGGCGACTGGTAGCGCAAGAAGACGAGCAATGTGAGCAACAAGCCGATGGACAGCCCCGAAAAGAACGACAGTATGTTCCCTATCATGATGGAGCGCTCTCGCCTGGGCCTGCTCGCGGTTCTCTTGTAGTCTTTGGATAACACCTTGCTGTTCCGGCTGTTGTGAACCCGGCGGCGGGCGGCTTCATCTGCGCCTCGGCGGCCGGCGGCCGCAGGGCGCCGCCGTTCCCGCGGGCGGGCGCGGCGAAAACGACCCGCCGAACGAGCGTTGATTGAGTGTTCCGGGCATCATCTGGGAGTGCGTACGATACTCGCAAGTCTATCACGGAACGCCGGTCGGCGGCATGAGGACAAGGGAGGCGGGCGCCGGCCGTGGACAGGATGACCATCCCCCATGTCGCGGGAGGCGGCGCTTTTTCATCTCACAAACCTCGTTTAGCGAGATGAAAGCAACCGCCGGGGTTCATGGGTTGTGCCATATCTTCCGCCCCTCGATGATATTTATCAGTGCGGGGAAGGCGTAGATCGCGGCTTTTCTGCCGCCGCCCCGGCGTATGGCCCGCAATACTTCCCTGTCGCGCAGGGTCTTGAGGAAACGCAAGGCCGTGGCCTTGGGGATGCGGGACTGTTGCACGAAGCGGGTGCTGGCGAACACGGGGTTGGAAAACAGGAACTGCACCGCCTGGCCGGCATACTGCGAGCGGGTCATGCCGGCAACCTGTTCGGACATATTCCGGTGTAGCGCGAGGATAGCCTGGGCCTTGCCCTGGTCCTCGGTCGCCTGGCCTGCCAGCCCCCGCAGAAAAAACTCGCACCACGCGGTCCACGCTCTCTCGTGCGAAACGGCCCGCATGGTTTCCACATATTCCTCCCGGTGCGCTTCCAGGTAGCCGCTCAGGTAGCAGTTGGGACGGGTCAGCACTTTCCGCTCGTAGAGGAACAAGGGGATGAGCATGCGTCCTAGGCGACCGTTGCCGTCCTTGAAAGGGTGAAGCGCCTCGAACTCTACGTGCATGGCGGCCAGTTGCGTTAGCGGGTCCGGATTATCGCGGTTCTGGGCGTAAGCGGCCCAGCGTTCCAGGCCGGTTTGCAGGTGCTCCTGCTGAATGGGAACAAAAGACGCCTGCTCGATGGCGCAACCCCTGGGGCCGATCCAGTTTTGCTCCGTCCGAAAAGCCCCCGGGCTTTTATCACTGCCGCGCACGCCGCGCATGAGCAGCGCATGCGTCTCCCGCAACAGGTGCAAGGACAGGGGGCGGTCCCGCAACGCATCGGCGGCAAACAGCAAGCCGCGCCGGTAATTGATGACTTCTTCGGCATCGTCGCGCTTGCCCGGCGTCATGTCGGCGCTGTCGTGGCCAGCTTCGATTTCCAGCACTTCACTCACGGTGACATTAGTGCCTTCAATTTTTGACGAAAGCACGGCTTCCTGATTTATGAGAGGCGACAGCAACACGTCTGCGTTGGGTATGGCCGCGACCAAGCCGTCGTAACGAGCCAGCGCGGCGCGGGCCTCTCCGATCAACGGCATCAGCTGCGTCCAGTTCAGGTTGCGCGGCGGAAAGCCGTTCAGGTCATATTGAACGGGGACGGTCATCTTGCTTGCTTGTCTTGGGTCGGACGCTACCGATTTCGTATACATTCATCGGGGCGCTTGGTCGCCCGCTTTCGTCTCACTGGTGAGCAACAATGGTTGTTTTGTCTCATAGTATCACTTTTGCGAGATGAAAAAGCGCCTGGCCTCGCCGGCTTCGGGTGGCACATTCGGTGCGGGCGCTTGGTCGGCCCGCTTTCGTCTCACTGGTGAGCCACAATAGTTGTTTTGTCTCATAGTATCACTTTTGAGAGACGAAAAACGCCTGGTAGTGCCGGCTTCGGGTAGCACATTCGGTGCGGGTGCCCGGTCGGCTCGCTTTCGTCTCACTGGTGCGTAGCAATGGTTGTTTCATCTCACAGTGTCACGTTTTCGAGATGAAAAAGCGCCTGGCAACGCCGGCTTCGGGCAACACATTCGGCGCGGGCACCCAGTCGGTTCGCTTTTGTCTCACTGGTGAGCAACAATGGTTGTTTTGTCTCATAGTATCACTTTTGCGAGATAAAAAAGCGCCTGGCAGTGCCGGCTTCGGGCAGCACATTCGGTGCGGGCGCCCGGTCGGCTCGCTTTCGTCTCACTGGTGAGCAACAACGGCTGTTTTATCTCATAATCTCATTCCTGCGAGATAAAAGTAGAGGCTGATCC
>CAZDXS010000047.1:0-1756 GCA_964509455.1 uncultured Enterobacteriaceae bacterium
CCTCCGCCTTGTAAGGGCGGCGCTCTCCCAACTGAGCTAAGCGCCCGGTGGGAGTATACCACACCCTGTCGCCGGAATTCCACGCAAGTGCGCGGCGCCGTGCGCTGCGACTTCCCGGCGCAGGAATTTTACGCCAGAACGCGGCGTGCACGCCGCCTCCCCCGGCGCCGGAACTCCGCACGAGAACGCGCCAACGCGCGACCCCTCCCTTGGCGCAGGGACTCCGCACGAGAACACGCCAACGCGCGACTCCTCCCCCGGCGCCGGAATTTTGCGCCAGAACGCGCAAACGCACGACTGAAGTCCTGGCGCAGGATATTTTTCGGAAGGCAAGCCGGGCAACGAGTGCGGGCGGGAGGTGTACACACAGTACATTGATCGGCCGATCAAACGAGGCGGCCAGACGATGCATAACGAAAAATAGACCTGCCAGGCGCTGACCGACCGAACGAAGCAGGCCGGCGATGCATAACGGAAAACAGACAATCCAGGCAAATTAAACAACCCCTCGCGTAAAATCCGTTTATAATGGCCCGATGACATTCTTTCACGTTACGCATCACACACACACATCGGCGTTCCGGAGCCGGCCCGCCGCCGTTGCGGGCGGCAAGACGGGCCGCGCCCGGCGGCGCCTGCCCGGCAAGTGCGCCATAAGCGCCGGGTTGTTGCTCGGCGTCCTGGCGGCGGCCGTTCTGCCGGCATTGTCCGGTTGCGCCCCCGTGGTCCTGGTCGGCGCCACGGCAGGCACCACGGCGGTAGCGGCGGACCGCAGGACCACCGGCACGTACGTCGAGGACGGCGCCATAGAGGTGAAAGCGCGCCTGGCCCTGTCGGAGCAACGGGAACTGAGCAAGCGGGTGCACATCAACTTCACCAGCTACAACACCTCGGTGTTGGTGAGCGGCGAGGCGCCCACGGAAGCAGACCGCCAGGCGGTTATCGACCTGGTCAGGGAAGTCGATAAGGTATCCAACGTATACAACGAAATCACCGTGGCGGCGCCCAGCTCCATGCTTTCCCGCAGCGGCGATACGCTCATCACCAGCAAGATAAAAACAAAAATGTTCGCCAACCGGGAATTGAGCGCCGCCCACATAAAAGTCGTGACCGAGAACGGCGTTGCTTACCTGATGGGACTGGTTTCCCAGGAAGAGGCGGACCTGGCGACGGAAATCGCCCGCAAGACCGGCGGCGTAGAGAAAGTGGTCAGGCTGTTTGAGATCAGGGAGCCTGAGCCGCAATAATGCGGAGTTGCCTGCCCCGGGCAACCATCAACAAACGATTTTCATTTGCCTGCCGGGCACCGGGCGGTGAAGCGCCGGGAAAGCCGCGGCGCGTGACCGCGCCTGCCCCGACAACCATCAGCAAACGATATTCACTTGCGGGGCGCCGGGCGGTGAAGCGCCAGGGGAAGCCGCGGCGCAGGGTTGCGCTTGCTCCCGACAACTATCAGCAAACGATATTCACCTGCGGGGCGGCGGGCGTGAAGCGCCAGGGAAGCCGCGGCGCAGGGTTGCGCTTGCGCTCCCGACAACCATCAGCAAACGATATTCACCTGCGGGGCGCCGGGCGGTGAAGCGCCGGGAAAGCCGCGGCGCAGGGCCGCGCCTGTCCCCGGCAACGCCTGCCGCCTGTTTGACGATTTTCAGCTTCGGTTTGCCGGCGACGGGGGGATTCGGGCGCGGCGCTTTTGCGGAAGCGCCGGGCGGTGAAGCGCCGTGGAAACCGCAGGCGCAGGGCCGCGCTTGTCCCC
>CAZDXS010000048.1:0-7838 GCA_964509455.1 uncultured Enterobacteriaceae bacterium
GGTGATGCCGGGCGACAACGTGAGCATGCAGGTGACGCTGATTGCGCCCATTGCGATGGAGGACGGGTTGCGTTTCGCCATCCGCGAGGGCGGGCGCACCGTGGGCGCCGGCGTGGTCTCCAAGATCCTCGAGTAACGGCGGCACAGCAGCGCAACAACGAGCAACGGCAGGCAACAGACATGGCGGACTCCCAACAAGTCATCCGGATCCGGTTGAAGGCGTTTGATCATCGCTTGATCGACCAGTCGACCCGGGAGATCGTCGAAACGGCGCGCCGCACCGGGGCCCAGGTGAAAGGCCCCATTCCGTTGCCGACGAAAAAAGAGCGCTACACCGTGCTCATTTCGCCGCATGTCAACAAGGACGCCCGGGACCAGTACGAGATCAGGACGCACAAGCGCCTGATGGACATCGTCAATCCCACGGACAAGACGGTGGACGCGCTGATGAAGCTGGACTTGGCGGCCGGCGTGGACGTGCAAATCAAGCTGAAATAACAACAAGTTCCGGCATACGAGGCAAACTGATGACCATCGGCATCGTGGGCAAAAAACGCGGCATGACCCGGGTCTTCACGGACTCCGGCGAGTCGGTGCCCGTCACCGTCATAGAAGCGGGCCCCAACCGCGTCACCGCCTGCCATACCGCGGAGCGCCAGGGCTACCGGGCCGTGCAAGTCGCTTACGGCGCTCGCCGCCGCGGCCTGCTCAACAAGCCCTTGCTGAGCGTCCTGGACGCCGCCGGCATTGACACGGCGGAGGGCCTGCACGAGTTCCGCCTGGGCGCAGACGAAAGTGAGGCGCCGGCCCCGGGCGCGGAAATCAAGGTCGACATTTTCACGGCGGGCCAGAAGGTGGACGTAACCGGCAAGACCATCGGCAAGGGTTTCGCCGGCGCCATAAAAAGGCACCACTTCAGCGGCCAGCGCAACAGCCACGGCAACTCCCGGGCCCACCGCGCCCCCGGCTCCATCGGCCAGAACCAGACCCCGGGGCGCGTGTTTCGCGGCAAGAAGATGGCGGGCCACATGGGCAATGTACGGCAGACCGTGCAGAACCTGGAGGTGGTGCGCATCGACCCGGAGCGCAACCTGGTGCTGGTGAAGGGCGCCGTGCCGGGCGCCGCCGGCGGCACGGTGGTGATCAAGCCCACGGTCAAGTCCGGGCGCGGGGCGGAGGGGCAGTGATGCAGTTGCAACTGCGCAAGGCCGGCGGCGGCAAGGCGGGCAAGTTGCAGGTGGCGGACGCCGTCTTTGCCGCCGCCTACAACGAACCGCTGGTGCACCAGGTGTTGACCTCCTACCTGTCCAGCGGGCGCGCCAACAGCAAGTCGCTGAAGAACCGCGCCGCCGTGCGCGGCGGCGGCCGCAAGCCCTGGCGGCAGAAAGGACTGGGGCGGGCCCGGGCCGGCACCCGCAACAGCCCCATCTGGCGCGGCGGCGGCGTCGCGTTCGCCAGCGGCAAGCGCAACTACGTCAAGAAGGTCAACAGGAAAATGTACCGCGGCGCCATGCGCTCCATTTTGTCGGAGCTGGTGCGCCAGGAGCGGCTGGTCTGCATCGACGAGCTGTCCCTGCCGGAGGCGAAAACCAAGGCGGCCCTGCGCCTTTTGGCGGAGCTGGGGCTGGACAACGCGCTGATCATCACCGAGACCGTCGATGAGAACCTGTACCTGGCCGCCCGCAACCTGGCGAACGCGGCCGTCATCGACATTCACGACCTGGACCCGTACTCCCTGGTGCGTTTCGACCAGGTGCTGGCGACCCAGGGCGCCCTGAAAAAAGCGGAGGCCTGGCTGGCATGAACGAAGAAAGGCTGGCGCAGGTGTTGCTGGAGCCGCGCGTAACGGAAAAGAGCGCGCGACTGGCGGATACGCAACGGCAGTTCGTGTTCCGGGTGGCGCGCGACGCCGCCAAGCCGGAGATCAAGCAGGCGGTGGAGAGCCTGTTCCAGGTGGAGGTGGAGTCCGTGCGGGTGGTGAACGTGCGCGGCAAGCGCAAGGTGTTTCGCCGGGCGCCGGGCAAGCGCCCCGACTGGAAAAAAGCCTACGTCAGCCTGAAAGAAGGCTTCGACATCGATTTCAGCGGGTTGTGAGCGCCCCGACAGAGCACAGAGAACAAAGAGCAGAGCCAAAATGCCGTTAGTCAAGCCAAAACCCACCTCGGCCGGTCGCCGCGGCGTGGTGAAAGTGGTCAACCCGCACCTGCACAAGGGCGCCCCCCACGGCCCCCTGCTGGAGAAGCAGGGCCGGACCGCGGGCCGCAACAATCGCGGCCGCATCACCGTGCGCCATCGGGGCGGCGGCGCGAAGCAGCGCTACCGGCGCATCGATTTCAAGCGCCGCAAGGACGGGGTGGCGGCGCGGGTGGAGCGCATTGAATACGATCCCAACCGCACCGCGCACATCGCCCTGCTGTGCTACGAGGACGGCGAGCGTCGTTACATCATCGCGCCCCAGGGCGTGGCGGCGGGCGCGCGGCTGATGTCCGGCGAGGACGCCGAGATCACCGCCGGCAACTGCCTGCCGTTGCGAAACATTCCCGTGGGCGCCAACGTGCACTGCATCGAGTTGAAGCCGGGCAAGGGGGCGCAACTGGCGCGCAGCGCCGGCGCCGGCGCCCAGCTGGTGGCGCGGGAAGGCGGCCACGCCACCCTGCGCCTGCGCTCCGGCGAGGTGCGCAAAGTGGCGCTGGACTGCCGCGCCGTCATCGGCGAAGTCAGCAACGCGGAACATTCACTGCAGAAACTGGGCAAGGCGGGCGCCAAGCGCTGGCGCGGCGTGCGTCCCACGGTGCGCGGCGTGGCCATGAACCCGGTGGACCACCCCCACGGCGGCGGCGAGGGACGCTCCTCCGGCGGGCGGCATCCGTCCACCCCCTGGGGCTATCCCACCAAGGGGTACAAGACCCGCAAGAACAAGCGCACCAGCAACATGATCATTCGCAAGAGGAAAAGCTAAGAGGAGCCGGGCATGCCGCGTTCAGTGAAAAAAGGGCCGTTTGTGGATCACCACCTGGCGACCAAGGTGGAAAACGCCATCCGCAACAACGACAAGCGCCCCATCAAGACCTGGTCCCGCCGCTCGATGATCGTGCCGGACATGGTGGGGTTGACCCTGGCGGTGCACAACGGCCGCGACCACGTGCCGGTGTTTGTCACCGAGAACATGGTGGGCCACAAGCTGGGCGAGTTTGCCGCCACCCGCACGTTTCGCGGTCACGTGGGCGACAAAAAAACCTCGTAACGGCGGCGCAACGGAACAACATCATGACCACGGCCACACTGAAATACGCGCGCATGGCGCCCCAGAAACTGCGCCTGGTAGCGGACCAGGTGCGGGGGTTGCCCGTTGACAAGGCGTTGCAGTTGCTGGCGTTCAGCAACAAGAAGGCCGCCGCCGTCGTCAACAAGGTGCTGGAGTCCGCCATCGCCAACGCCGAGCAGAACGACGCCGCCGACATTGACGCGCTGAGCATCACGGCAATCACCGTGGACCAGGGGCCCACGCACAAGCGCCTGCGCACCCGGGCGCGGGGCCGCGCCGACAGGATCTTCAAGCGCACCAGTCACCTGTCCATCACGGTGGCGGAGACGGCGCAGGACAGCGCCGGCGACTAACTGAAGCAGGGCAACCGAAGCAACCGGCCAAAGCGGCACAACGACTAACCGAAACAGGCAAGCAAAACAGCGCCAACAACGAGATTACGCACATCATGGGACAAAAAGTACACCCGACGGGCATTCGCATCGGCATCATCAAGGACTGGACCTCCACCTGGTACGCCGACACGAAAGACTACGCGAAATATTTGAACACCGATCTGCAGGTGCGGGACTACCTGAGAAAGCAACTGGCCACCGCCTCGGTCAGCCGCATCCAGATCGAGCGGCCGCCCAACGAAATCAAGGTGGTCATTCACACGGCGCGGCCGGGCATCGTCATCGGCAAGAAAGGGGAGGACATCAAGCGCCTGAGCCAGGAGGTGTCGGCAATGATGGGGGTCAGGGCACGGGTCAGCGTGCAGGAAATCCGCAAGCCGGAGCTGGACGCCGGCCTGGTGGCGGAAAGCGTCGCCCAGCAGATTGAGCGCAAAATCATGTTTCGGCGGGCGATGAAGCGCGCCGTCACCAACTCCATGCGGCTGGGCGCCCTGGGCATCAAGATCTGCGTTAGCGGGCGCCTGAACGGCGCGGAAATCGCCCGCTCCGAGTGGTACCGGGAGGGGCGGGTGCCGTTGCACACCTTGCGCGCCGACATTGACTACGGCATTGCCAATTCGAACACGACCTACGGCGTCATCGGCGTAAAAGTATGGATCTTCAAGGGCGAGGTGTTCGGCCCGGAAGACTTAGCGCCCGAAGAAAACCCCGCGCCGGCGCCGCGCGCCCCAGGCGGATGAGGAAACAGGCAGATGTTGCAACCTAAAAAGACAAAGTTCAGAAAGCAGGCCAAGGGCCGAAACCGCGGCCTGGCCGGCAACGGCAACCGCGTCAGTTTCGGCGAATACGGCCTGAAAGCCACGACCCGGGGACGCATCACCGCCCGGCAGATCGAGGCGGCGCGCCGCACCATCACCCGCAAGATCAAGCGCGGCGGCAAGATCTGGATTCGCATTTTCCCCGACAAGCCCATCACCAAGAAGCCGTTGGAAGTGCGCCAGGGCAAGGGCAAGGGCAACGTGGACCACTGGGTCGCCGTCGTGCGCCCCGGCAAGATGCTGTATGAAATTGAAGGCGTGCCGAAGGAGCTGGCGCGGGCCGCGTTCAAGCTGGCGTCGGCGAAGTTGCCGGTGCGCACCGCGTTCACCGACCGGGTGATCCTGTGATGAAGGCCGCAGAGTTGCGCGAAAAGCAACCCGAGGAGTTGCAAAAAGCCCTGGCGGAGCTGTTGCGCGAGCAGTTCAACCTGCGCATGCAAAAAGGCTCCGGGCAGCTGGCGCGGCCCAGCCGCGTCAAGGAAGTGCGGCGGGAAATCGCCCGGGTGAAGACGATTATGAGCGAAACGGCCAAGGCGGCGGCCGGGGGCGGGCAGTCATGAGCGACGCAGCAGCCAAACCCGCCCGGACGCTGACCGGCCGGGTCATCGGCAACAGGATGGACAAGTCCATTGCCGTGGAGATCCAGCGCACCGTGAAGCATCCGCTGTACGGCAAGTACATTCGGCGCTCCACCCGCCTGCTGGCCCACGACGAGAACAACGAGTGCAACGAGGGCGACCTAGTGGTCATCGAGTCGTCCCGGCCCATTTCCAGGCGCAAGTCCTGGCGCCTGCGCAACATCGTGCGTCGGGCCGAGAAGGTGTGACCCGGCGGCCGTTGGAACGATTGAGAACAGAAACATGATACAGATGCAGACCATACTGAAAGCCGCGGACAACAGCGGGGCGCGCCGCCTCATGTGCATAAAAGTGCTGGGCGGTTCGAAGCGGCGCTACGCCGGCATTGGCGATGTGATCAAGGTCAGCGTGAAAGAGGCAATCCCCCGCGGCCGGGTGAAAAAAGGCGAGATGTACAACGCCGTGGTGGTGCGCACCCGCAAGGGCGTGCGCCGGGCGGACGGCTCGCTGATCCGCTTCGACGGCAACGCCGCCGTGTTGCTGAACAACCAGATGCAACCCGTCGGCACCCGCATCTTCGGCCCGGTGACCCGCGAACTTCGCGGCGAGAATTTTATGAAAATCGTCTCCCTGGCGCCCGAAGTGTTGTAGAATGGTGCGGCTAACGTGAACCGGATAAGAAAAGGCGATGAAGTGGCGGTGCTGACCGGCAAGGACCGCGGCAAACGCGGCGTCGTGTTGCGGGTGGACGCCGAGCGCCGCAAGGTGGTCGTGGAGAACGTCAACATGGTCAAGCGCCACACCAAGGGCAATCCCGCCCAGAACAAGCCCGGCGGCATCGTCGAAAAGGAGATGCCGCTGGCAATTTCCAACGTGGCCCTGTGGAACCCGGTGCTGAACAAGCCGGACCGGGTGGGCTTTCGGTTCCTGGAGGACGGGCGAAAAGTCCGTTATTTCAAGTCCAACAACGAAGTAGTCGACGTGTAGGCAACGCAAGCAATGGCAAGACTGGAAGAACATTATCGCACCGCCGTGGCGCCGCAACTGGTGAAACAGTTCGGGTACAAGTCGCCCATGCAGGCGCCGCGCATCACCAAGATCACCCTGAACATGGGGCTGGGCTCGGCGCTGGCGGACAAGAAGATCATCGAGCGCGCCGTAGATGACATGACGCGCATCTCCGGCCAGAAGCCCATCGTGGTCAACGCGAAAAAATCCGTGGCCAACTTCAAGATTCGCCAGGGGTTTCCCAACGGGTGCAAGGTCACCTTGCGGCGGCGGCGCATGTACGAGTTCCTGGACCGGCTCATTTCCATCGCCATCCCCCGCATTCGGGATTTTCGCGGCCTGAGCCCCCGGTCCTTCGACGGGCGCGGCAACTACAGCCTGGGCGTAAAAGAGCAGATCATCTTCCCAGAGATCGATTACGACTCCATCGACCAGCTGCGCGGCCTGGACGTCACCATCACCACCTCGGCGAACACGGACGAGGAGGCCCTGGCCTTGCTGGACGGCTTCCATTTTCCGGTGCGCAAGCCGGGCAGCTGAAAGAGGGACGCAGATGGCAAAAGCATCCATGGTGAACCGGGAGCGCAAGCGTCAGCGCCTGGTGGCGAAATACGCCGAGCGGCGCACCGCCCTGCGCAAAGCGGTGAAAGACGCGCAGTTGCCCCCGGAGGAGCGGGAAGCGGCGAAGTTGCAACTGAACAAGTTGCCGCGGGACTCCAGCCCCTCCCGCCTGCGCAACCGTTGCAGCCTCACGGGCCGCGCCAACGGCTATTATCGAAAATTCGGGCTGGGCAGGAACAAGCTGCGCGAGGCCGCCATGCGCGGCGACGTGCCGGGCCTGGTAAAAGCAAGCTGGTGAGTCGGAACGCCGGACGGGAGACGTATTGAGATGAGTTTACAAGACCAGCTGTCGGACATGCTAACGCGCATTCGCAACGGCCAGGAGCGCCTCAAGCACGAGGTGGCCATGCCCTCGTCGAAGCTGAAGCTGGCGGTGGCGCAGATCCTTCACGAAGAGGGCTACATCGAAAGCGTCGCCGTCAGCGACGACCCCGCCAAGCCGACGCTGACCATAGCGCTGAAGTACTTCGACGGGCGCCCCGTCATCGAGTTGTTGCGGCGGGTCAGCACTCCCGGGTTGCGGCGCTACGGCGCCTGCGACCAGTTGCCGCGAGTGCGCGGCGGCCTGGGCATCGCCATCATCTCCACCTCCCGGGGCGTGATGACGGACCGCAAGGCCCGCCGCGAAGGCATCGGCGGCGAAATACTCTGCATCGTCGCCTGAGCCGCGAGCGTCACGCCCATGTCCCGGATTGCCAACAACCCCATTGCCGTTCCCGCCGGCGTCGAGGTCAGCCTGAGCGGGGCGGAAGTGCGCATCAAGGGCGGCAAGGGCGAGATCCGCCGCACCGTGCCGGCGCAGGTGGAGGTGCGCCAGGAGGACGGCGCACTGAAATGCGCGGCCCGCAACAACAGCAAGCCGGCCCGGGCCCTGGCCGGCACCACCCGGGCGTTGCTGCAAAACATGGTAACCGGCGTGTCGGAAGGGTTCGAGGTGACGCTGGAAATCACCGGCGTGGGCTACCGCGCCCAGGCGCAGGCCGGCGGCTTGAACCTGGCGCTGGGGTTTTCCCACGCCGTGAACATCAAGATGCCGCCGGGCGTCACCGTGGAAACGCCCAGCCAGACCCAGGTGGTGGTCAAGGGCGTGGACAAGCAACAGGTGGGCCAGGCGGCCGCCGACATTCGCAGGCGCCGGCCGCCGGAGCCCTAC
>CAZDXS010000049.1:0-9169 GCA_964509455.1 uncultured Enterobacteriaceae bacterium
CCGCACCCCAGACTCCTGCCGCAACCCAGCCTCCTGCCGTAGCCCAGCCGCTTGCCGCCGCCGGCAACAGAACCAGTCCGCCCCGCCGATTTCATGCCGACCCAAGGGATAAACAGGCGCAGTTTCCCGCCGCGGCTTGCGGCGGGTTCGCCCTCGTAGCGCCTCACGTTGCGCCGCGCATTCTCAGAAATCATCCAGAGACGACGGCATCGGCAACGACAACGCCGCTGGGGAATTGACAATTTCCCGGGGTCGGTGTAGGATTCCGCTTGCTTTGTGAGTCGCTTGTTGTGAGTCGCATGCCCGCAGCGCCGCGGGCGCCGGGCGCAACAGCGCCCCGCAAGGCAACCTGATCGTGGGGCCATAGCTCAGTTGGGAGAGCGCTACAATGGCATTGTAGAGGTCGTCGGTTCGATCCCGTCTGGCTCCACCAGAATTTTGACGCTTTACTGTCCCCTTCGTCTAGTGGCCTAGGACTTCGCCCTTTCACGGCGGCAACAGGGGTTCGACTCCCCTAGGGGACGCCATTCCCGCAGGCGGCCCGGCTTCTGCGGAAGCCGGTCTGGATATGCGCACGGCCATGCACCTCAACCCTGCGTTCCGGCCGTGCGTTCCGGCCGTACGCCTCAACCATGCGGCGGATTGGACAAAACCCCTGCTAACGCCCGTTGCGCCGGGTGGCGCACCGCCCGTTCGTGTGATACCATACGCCTTGATTTTGACGAATTCGTTCCGCCCGCAAGCCGCGAGCGGACAACAAAACCAATAGCATCGTCCCTTGTTGCTTTCAGCAGGCCGTGGGCCCGGGACAAACAACATCAATACGCCCCGAGCGAACCTGGAGAACAAGCGGTTATGAACGTCGCGATGATTGGCGCCGGTTACGTAGGACTGGTGTCGGGCGCCTGCCTGGCGGAATTCGGCGCCGCGGTCACCTGCATCGACACCGATGCGGGCAAGATCGACAAGTTGCGGCGCGGCATCGTCCCTTTCTACGAACCGGGACTGCCGGAGCTGATTCACCGAAACAGCGAGCAGGGCCGCCTCTCGTTCCAGAACGACTACGAAAGCGTGATCGAAGACAGCGACCTAGTGTTCATCGCCGTCGGCACGCCCGCGCTCGATGAAGAAGGCAGCGTTGACCTGTCCTGCGTGCGCCAGGCGGTGCGGGATTTCGCGCCCCGCCTGAAGGGCTATACGCTGGTGGTGGACAAATCCACCGTGCCCGTCGGCACCGCGCAATGCATCAAGCGCATCATCGAAGAAGAGAACCCGAACGCCGACTTCGACGTGGCCTCCAACCCGGAGTTTTTGCGGGAGGGGTCGGCGGTGGAAGACTTCATGCGGCCGGACCGGGTGGTCATCGGCGTGGAGAACGAGCGCTCGGAAAACCTGTTGCGCGAGTTGTATCGTCCCCTGGACCTCACCGAAACTCCCGTGCTGGTCACCACTCCGGCAAGCGCCGAGCTGACCAAGTACGCGGCCAATGCGTTCCTGGCGACAAAAATCAGCTTCATCAATGAAATATCCGCCCTGTGCGAAGCCGTGAACGCCGACATCAGCGATGTCGCCGCGGGCATGGGACTGGACCACCGCATCGGCAAGCGTTTTTTGCACCCCGGCCCCGGCTACGGCGGCTCCTGCTTTCCCAAGGATACCCGGGCCCTGGCGAGAATCGCCCGGGACCACGGGGT
This sequence comes from uncultured Enterobacteriaceae bacterium, assembly GCA_964509455.1. GTDB lineage: Bacteria > Pseudomonadota > Gammaproteobacteria > Eutrophobiales > Eutrophobiaceae > JAAXHV01. The sequence continues at coordinate 1,695 of CAZDXS010000049.1, forward strand.
GGACAATAGGATTACGGCCGCCACCGTGGCCGCCAACGAAGCGCAGAAAGCAAGAATGACGGCGAAAATCAGGCAGCTTTTGGGCGGTGATGAAAACGGTAAAATCATCGCCGTGCTGGGGCTGGCGTACAAGCCGGAAACCGACGACATGCGGGACGCCCCCGCCCTGTCCATACTGCCGCAGCTGATTGCCGGCGGCGCGGAAATACGCGCCCATGACCCGCAGGCCATGGCCCAGGCAAAAACCGCCCTGCCCGACTCGGTGCGCCTCTTTGACGAAGTGTACGCCGTTTTCCCGGGAGCGGACGCCGCCGTGTTGATGACGGAATGGAATAGCTACCGCAATATGAACCTGGACAGGATCCGGAAGTCCATGCGCGGGAACCTGTTCATTGACCTGCGCAATGTCTATGACCCCGACCTGATGCGAGAGGCGGGGTTTGACTACGCCGGCGTGGGCCGCTGACAACGGCGAAAATGCCCGGCGCGGGTCGCTGACGGCGGCGGGAATGCCCGGCGCGGGCCGCTGACCACGGCGAAAATGCCCGGCGCACCGCGCCGGCGGCGCGCCCGCCGTTGCCGGCAAGCCGCGGTTAACTCAACGGGCCGGCCTGAGCCTGGCGGCGAACCGCCCCAGCCGTTTCCAGGAGACGCGCCGTTGCGGGTTCTCCGCCAGCAAAGCCTGGACCAAAACGCCCCAGCCCAGCGCCGGCAAGGCCCAGAACACCGCCTTGGCCGACAACACCAGCAACAGGCAGATAAAATTGAGCATGAACGCAAACGCCCACAGCGGCGCGTCCCGGCGCCTCAGAACATAGTAGCGGGCGGACAGCAGAAACGCGCCCACCACCAGGCACAGGTACATCAGAAAGCCAACCAGCCCGTAGCTGACCCATGCGGACAAGACATTATGCGCGTACCAGCCCACCTTGAACTCTCCCTCGACGGGTTCGGCGGGGATGTGTCCGCCGAACTTGCCCAGCACCGGGTTTTCCGCAATCTGGCCCAGCGCGACCCGGTTCAGAAACTGCCTGACAATCCAGGACCTGGACGAGGAAAGGTCGAAAATTTCCATTTGGCGGTCCACTGCCGCAATTTTGTAACGCAATTCGGGCGGAAGCTCCGTTTTCGCCAACGCGAATATCGCCAGAAGCAAAAGCAGGACGGGCAACAGGCGCCCCAGTATTTTCATGTTGCGAAACGCTGAAAACCGTCGCAGGCAGGCCTGGGTCAACCAACCCATGCCCCTAGTGAGCGTGATCGCCTCCAGCACGATGAGCAACGCCAGGAACCCGATAAAACTGGCGCGCCCGGATGCCGCGAAAAGCGTGAAAACCCCGGCGAGGACCAAAAAGAACCGGCGCCAGTTCCATTTCGCCGCCGCCAGCAGGAACAACAGGGAAAGCAATATTCCCCGGGAAATGCCTTGGTGAGAGGAGATAAAATGCTTGCTGTCCCGGTGGATCCAGCGAAAAGGATAGGAGATTTCGCCCGAGCTGAGGCAATACTGCAACAAGTAAACAAAAATCACGATGAAGCCGGCGAACAACGACCATTTAAGGATTTTTGACTCCAGCGGCAGGGTCAAGCCGATAAGAAACAGGGAAGTCCAGAAGAGTGCGGTCGCCGCCGCCTGGCGACTCGCCGCCGCCATGCGGGCGTCATCGGCAAACAAGACGTAATGAGCAATGGTCCAGGTCGACGTGTAGCACAAAAACGCAACCACAAACAACGCATACGGGTTGCCGGCTATTTTTTTCAACCAGCCGGCGTCGCAGGCAAAAAGCGCCAGGAACGCCAGGAAAACGCCTAAGGACACGTAACCATACAACCCGGCGGCAAACGGCGGAATCAGGTTCCGTCCCAGCAGGTAATGGTAAAAAACATAGCCGGGAAAGAGCAGGAAAAAACCGACGGCGGAGGTGAGTCGTATGCTGAAAGAGGCCGGCGCCATGCTGTATGCGTTATTATTTTTCGAAACGCCTGTCCGCAAACAGGCTGAATGTGGCACTATACTATTTTTTCCGATGCGAATGAACTCCCCGGCGTCATCCGTCGCGGCAACCCGCCGCGTGCGCCGCCGCGCCGGGCGCGGGACGCTGGCCGGCGCGACGGCAAACGTGCGCCGCAACAAGGCCGGACGCCGGCGCTGAAAAACCGGACATGAACGAGGCAAGAGAACAAGACCTGCAGTCCATCCGGGCGCTGATCAAAGACGATATGCGCCAGGTGAACGAGCTGATACAGGAAAAACTGCATTCCGAAATCAGGCTGATCGACCAGCTGGGGCATTACATCATCAACAGCGGCGGCAAGAGGTTGCGGCCGGCCCTGGTGTTGCTCAGCGCCAACTGCTTCGGCCGACACGACCGGCGGCACATTGAGTTGGCCGCCATCATCGAGTTCATCCACACCGCCACCCTGTTGCACGATGACGTGGTGGACGCCTCCATGTTGCGGCGCGGCCAAGCAACGGCCAACCAGCGCTGGGGCAACGAGGCCAGCGTCCTGGTGGGCGATTTCCTGTACTCCCGGGCGTTCCAGATGATGGTGGAAATCGACTCCATGCCCATCATGACCATCCTGGCGGACGCCACCAACAAGATTGCCGAGGGCGAAGTACAGCAACTCATCAACCGCTACGACCCGGAAACCACGGAAGAGCGCTACCTGCAAGTCATCCACCACAAGACCGCCAAGCTGTTTGAGGCCGCGGCCCAGGCCGGCGCCGCCGTCGCCGGCCAGGACCCGCAACGGGAACAGGCCATGGCCGCCTACGGCAAGCACCTGGGCATTGCTTACCAGTTCATCGACGACCTGCTGGATTACAGTGCGCCCAGCGAACGCCTGGGCAAAAACATCGGCGACGACCTGGCGGAAGGCAAGCCGACCTTGCCCCTGCTGTACGCCATGTGGAACAGCCCGGAAAAAGAGGCCGCCATGATCAGAAACGCGATAAAATCCGGCGGCTTGCGGGAAATAGAGCAAATCAGCCAGGTCATCGCCGCCACCGGGGCCTTGCGGTACACCGCAGAACGCGCCCGGGAAGAAGCCGCCGCCGCCGTGCGGGCGCTGGAGGGACTGCCCCGCTCCAGCTACCTGGACGCGCTGACGGCCCTGGCCGATTTCGTCACCGCCCGCAACTATTAGTCCGTTGCGCGGCACCGACGGCACCGGGCTGACGCCGCGCCGTGCGGGAGCGTCCGGCAACCTGGGCGGGTGCTGTGCGGGAGAACTGGGCGGAACGCGTCGGAGAACTGGTCAAAACGGGACCGCCGCACGCCGTAGCGCACGGCGCGGGAGCGCACTTTCGCAGGTTGTGCTGTCCTGACCCCGTGCGAACGGCGCCGCTCGGGAGCGCCCGACTGAACGAGACGCCGCAATTCTTGGTGGATTAACGGCGCACTGTTAGGTACGATCACCCCGCAAACAAATCGGAGTGTAGCTCAGCCTGGTAGAGCACTGCCTTCGGGAGGCAGGGGCCGGAGGTTCAAATCCTCTCACTCCGACCAGTCATGGCCGACCGCCACGGCCGCCCCCGGCGCGAACCCGCGCCTCAACCCTCGCAGCCGTCGTCCTGCGGCCGCGCCCGGCGCGAACCCCCGCCTCAGCCCTCGCAACCGCCGTCCTGCGGCCGCGCCCGGCGCGAACCCGCGCCTCAACTCTCGCAGCCGTCGTCCTGCGGCCGCGCCCGGCGCGACCGCGGCGCGGCTGGAGTGCCCAGGCGCACTGGGTTATGCTGTTGCCATGAGCGCCAGGCCCGTCATCGCCGTCACCGCCGATCACCTGTTGATAAGGGACGTCCTGCCCGGCGCCGCCGTTTACCAGGTATACAGCGATGCGGTTATCCACGGCGCCGGCGCCCTGCCCTGGCTCCTGCCGCCCGCCGGCGCCGACCTGGACGCAGAAGCCCTGTTAGAGCGCATTGACGGGATCGTGTTCACCGGCGCGCGCTCCAACGTGGAGCCCTGGCGCTACCAGGGCGCACCGGCGCCGGCAGATTCCCCCCGGGACCCGGACCGGGACGACACCACCCTGCCCCTGCTCCCCCGGGTGATCGAACGGGGCATTCCCATGCTATGCATTTGCCGCGGCATGCAAGAGCTCAACGTGGCCCTGGGCGGCGACTTGCACCAGGACCTGTCCCGGTTGCCGGGCGCCTTGGAGCACCTGGCGCCCGAGGAGCAACCGGTGGAACAGCGCTTTGCCCTGTCCCACGAGATCCGCATAGAACCCGGCGGCGTCCTGGAGCAGCTGGCGCCGACGCCTGCGGTTATGGTCAACAGCGTTCACCAGCAGGGTATTGCCCGGCTTGCCGTCGACCTGCTCGCGGAGGCCCGGGCGCCGGACGGCGTCATCGAGGCGGTGCGGGTCAAGGACAGCCCGGTTTTTGCCTGCGGCGTGCAGTGGCACCCGGAATGGGACTGGCGCGAACATCACTTGAACGCGAACCTGTGGCGGGCGTTCGGCAAGGCCTGTTATGAACGGCGTGCGGCGGGACGGGAGGCGGCGCGGGGCAGGACGCAGGATGCGCCGGGGGCGGCGCAGGATGCGCCGGGGGACGCGGCGCAAGACGCGCCGGGGGCGGCGCAGGGCAGGACGCAAGACGCGTCGGAGGCGGCGCGAGGCGCGGCGCACGGCGCCGGCCGCTGAATCATCCCCCTGCGTATTTCCTGGACGCCAATCATGGGAACGCGCGGCAGCCGCCTGTTATTCCTGTTGCTGTGGTGCGCGGGATGGCAGGCCGGCGCCTCAGAGTTGCCCCGCCCCATTCAGTTTGTCGTTGACGGGCATCGCATCCCCGCCAACGCCTATGCCCTGTATGTTCGGGAAGCGGGGCAACCCTCTCCGTTGCTTGCCGTCAACCCGGGACTGCCCCTCAACCCCGCCTCCGCCATCAAAATTGTGCCGACGCTGGCCGCCCTGGAGGCGCTGGGCCCCTCGTACCGCTGGAAAACGGAAGTTTACCTGCTGGGAACGCTCAACAAGGGCGTGTTGCGCGGCGACCTCCTGTTCAAGGGCTACGGCGACCCCTACCTGCTCACGGAAGAGTTCCGCAAGTTACTGCAGGAACTCAGGCGGCGCGGGCTGCGGGAAATCACCGGGGACGTGCTGATTGACAACTCCTACTTCCAGGTTTCCGCGGCGGACTTCGCCGTCATTGACGACAAGCCCCATCGCACCTACAACGTCCCGCCCGATGCTTTCCTGGTCAACTTCAAGGCCGTGTATTTCCATTTTTACCCGGCCCGGGACGGCAGGCGCGTCCTTGTTTATCCCGAGCCGGAGCTGGCCGGACTCAAAATTGACAATCGCCTGCGATTGCGGCGGCGCTATTGCGGCGGCTTTCAACGCGGCGTGGCCGTTGCCATGCCAAACGAACAGGCGCTGGACCACGTGATTTTCTCGGGGCGCTTTCCCACGGGTTGCGAGCGTTACACCATGGCGCGCACCGTGCTGACCCATAAAACGTATGCTTTCGGGCTGTTCAAGTCCCTGTGGGAGCAACTGGGCGGCGTTGTTCACGGCCGCGTGCGCACCGGCGTCGCGCCGCCGGCCCAGGAACCGTTCCTGGCGTGGCGTTCCCGCCCCCTGTCCGACATCATCAAGCTGATTAACAAGTTCAGCAACAACGTGATGAGCCGACAGTTGTTGCTGACCCTGGGAGCCGAGTTGCGGGACCAGCCCGGCACGACCACAAAAGGCATTGACGCCGTCAGCGAGTACCTGGCGGGGGCGGGGCTGGACGCCGGCGCCATGATCATGGAAAACGGCGCCGGCCTGTCCCGCACTGTGCGCGCTTCCGCCCTCTTCCTGGCGGAGTTGCTGGATTACGCCTGGACCATTCCCTACCGCCCCGAGTTCATCGCCTCGCTGTCCATTGCCGGCATTGACGGCACGGCGAAAAAGCGCCTGCGCCGCAAGGCGGCGGAGGGCTACTCCCACATAAAAACAGGCACCCTGGACCATGTCTCCACCGTGGCGGGATACGTGCATGCCGCGTCCGGTCGCCATTACGTGGTGGCAGGTCTGTTGAATCATCCGGGCGCCCACAAGGGGCCCGGCAAAGAGCTGATGGACGCCTTGATCGCCTGGACGCATACGCAGTAGCCGCAACGCCGCCGCGGCCGGGGGCAAAGGATGCAGCTGCCGGCGCCCGCCCAGCGGCGCAACAAGCGCATTGGAGTTACGCTTGCCCGACCGGCGCATGCCGCAATCGCAGGCAAAAGACACGACAACCGGCGCCTACCCAGCGGCGCAACGAGCGCATTGGAGTTACGCTCGCCCGACCGGCGCATGCCGCAACCGCAGGCAAAAGACACGACAACCGGTGCCTACCCAGCGGCGCAACAAGCGCATCGGGGGTACGCTCGCCCAACCGACGCGCGCCGCAACCGCAGGCAAAAGGCGCGGCAACCGGTGCCCGCCCAGCGGCGCAACAAGCGCATCGGGGGTACGCTCGCCCAACCGACGCACGCCGCAACCGCAGGCAAAAGGCGCGGCAACCGGCGCCCGCCCAACGGCGCAACGAGCGCACCGGGTTCATTCCTGCCCGTCGCCGTCCAAAGAGGCAACCGGTACTGGTTCAGCGACGCAATGGGGGCGCCGGCATCACGCAGGCACGGAGGGCGCGCGCCACAGCCGCAAGCAGAGGCCGCGGCGGTCCACCGCCAAGGCCGCGGCGTAACCCTGCGGCGCTGGAATATTTTTAATCTCCCAGGCGGCGGTGGGCGCCGCGGGCGCAGTCGCAGGAGCTTCCGTCCCGCCGGCGCCGTCAAACGCCTGGAAGCCGCGAGCAATGCCGGCGCCGGTGCCCTTGACCAGGGCTTCCCGGCGCGTCCAGCACTCGAAAAAAGATTCCAGACGCTTCTCAACGGGAAGATCGTCCAAAGCCCGGCGCTCGGCGGCGGAGAAAAACCGCCGCGCCAGCCCTTGCCAGTTCACGTCCGCCCTGATTTTTTCCAGGTCCACGCCCAACTTGCCTCCCAGGGCAACGGCCGCCAGGGCCATGCCGTGAGAATGGGACACGTTAAAGGCAATGTCCAGCCCGTCCCCGCCGCGGCACAGAACGGGCTTGCCGCGTTCATCCTGCCGGAACCTGAACCCGGCGGCGGGCGCTCCGGTCATCGCCGCCAGGGCTTGCCGAAGCATCCCCCGCGCCGCCGCGTATTCCCGGCGTTTGTCCGCCGGCTTGAACCGCTCCGCCTGCACGCGCTCTTCCGGGGACAGGATTTCCCAGTGCGCCCGCAACTGTTCTTCCGCCAATTCGGTGGACGTAAGCCACAGGTCAACGTAACGCGCCGAGAACCCCGGGTGAGCACCGTCGGGCGCCAACCAGGCGTCGTTCATCGCGCCGGCGCCCGGCGGCGCCGAGCCGGGCGTTCGCAACGTCGGGGCAGTCGTCATGCTGTTCGGAATGTCATGTTGCCTTTCTCATACATTTCAGCACGGGATATGAACCTAGTATATACTTG
>CAZDXS010000050.1:0-14870 GCA_964509455.1 uncultured Enterobacteriaceae bacterium
CCCACTGCCGCGCCACCCCCGGCAACGACCATGACGCCGCGCCATAATACCGTGCGCCCACCCGCCGCCGCGGCCGAGCGTCAAGTGTGCCGGCAACCCACTGCCGCGCCGCGCCAATCCGCCGCCGCGGCCGCGGTTGCCGGGCGCACCGCCCACAGCCGCGCCACCCCCCGGCAACGACCATGATGCCGCGCCATGATACCGCGCGCCCATCCGCCGCCGCGGCCGCGGTTGCCGGGCGCACCGCCTATCGCCGCACCGAGCCACCGGGCGGTAGCGCCGGCGCCGGCCCGAGACGCACCCCATGTCCGTCAAAACTGATTTGCTGAACTTAGTCGAGACCGTCGCGCAGCGGGTTCAACTGCCGCCGGTGGCGCAAGTTTTCATGCCGGAACCGAACCCCGGCCCCGACCGCCACACGGAATTCGGCATGGTAATACTGGAGGACGGCGCCGCCGGCCTCTACTACGCCTGGCTGGGCGCCGCGCAACAAGGTATGGGTGAGCGCTACGCCGCGGCGGAGTTCGTGGGCCGTCCCGCCTTGGACCTGGCCCGCTATTTCGCCGGCGAGGACGAGGCGGACTGCTCCCTGGGGCTGGCCGCCGTCAACGCCATTACCCAGTGCATCTATCGCCGGGCGGGTTACAGCCCGGCGCCGGCAACCGACTCCCTGGGACTCGCCAACATCGGCGCCGGCGACCACATCGGCATGGTGGGGTATTTCCCCTCCCTGGTGAAGCGGCTCGAGGCCCGGGGCGTTCGCCTGACGGTCATTGAGAAAAAGCCGCGGTTTCAGCGCCGCCGCAAGAACTTGACGGTCACCCTGGAGCCCGAGGCGCTCAACGCTTGCAACAAGGTAATCATCACCGCCACCACCTTGTTGAACAACACCATAGACGAAGTGCTGGATTACTCGGCGCAGGCGGAGCAACGGGTGATGATCGGCCCCACCGCCGGTTTTTTCCCCGACCCGCTGTTCCAGCGCGGCATCGCCGCCCTGGGGGGCGCCGCCGTTCAGTCCGCAGCAAAGGCGCGGCGCCGGTTGTGCGCCAACCAGGGACTGGGGGACAGCGCCGTGCGCTTCCTGGCGCGGGCGGCGCAATATCCCGGGCTGGAGCAACTCATAGCGCGGTGCCGGGGAGACGCGGGACGCTGAGCGGCGTCGCGGCGGGTTCTGCTGAAAAATATTTCAACAAGACCACATATTGTGGTATTATCCGTAAAAATGAAGTACTGTCCACAACATGCAGGCGTTAGGGAACCTGCGGCAGGCAACCAGCGCTCAGTGTTGCAGCCTGCCCCGGCTGATTTGGCAAAGATCGTGACACAAAAAAGACAACACGGGCAGTATTACACCGAGGGCAACCCATTCGGGCACCCGGCGTTCCGGCGCTGGGCGACCCTCTGTCGCCTGCCCCAGGCCTGCGTGCTGGAGCCTTTCGCCGGCGCGAACCGGCTCATCGAGCACCTGGAGGGCATGGGGTTGTGCAACCACTCCATCTCCTATGACGTCCGCCCGGCGAGCCGGCGCGTCCGCCGACGGGACACCCTAGCGCACTTCCCTGAGAAGCACGAGGCGTGCGTCACGAACCCGCCCTGGCTGGCGCGCAACAGCGCCGCGTTTCGCGGGCTTGCCTTTCCCGACTGCCGCTACGATGATCTCTACAAGTTCGCCCTGGAGAAATGCTTGGAGAACTGCGACTGGGTGGCCGCCCTCGTGCCGGAATCTTTCATTCGCGCCGGGCTGTTCCAGGAGCGGCTTGGCGCTTTCGTCTCGCTCCGGAGCAGTCTGTTCCGGGAAACCGGCCACCCGGTCGGGCTGGCCCTCTTCCAGCCGGACCCGGTGGAAGACGTGGAAGTGTGGTCCGGGCAACAACGAGCGGGCAGGTTGAGCGAGCTCGAAGCCCTGCGGCCGGCGCCGTTGCCCGACGGCCCGCAAGTCCGGTTTAACGTACCAGACGGCAACGTCGGCCTGATCGCTCTGGACAATACGCGCACGGCCTCCATTCGCTTCTGCGAGGTCGCCGAGCTTGCCGATTACCCGGTAAAGAGCACCGGCAGGCACATCACGAAACTGGGCGTGTCCGGCGCGGTGCGGATTCGCACCTGGAATGAATATCTGCGCCGCTTCCGCGAGCAAACGCGAGACGTCCTGATGACCTCCTACAAGGGCATGCGAAAAGACGGCAAGTACCGCCGCCGCCTGGACTGGAACTTGGCCCGGGGCATCGTCCACCATGCCCGACCCTGAAAAGCCGTCCGCTGAGAAAACGCCGGACTACGAGGGAGTTGAAACCAGGCAGTGGCGTAGAAATGCGCGGCAGGTAAAGGTCGAATTAGAAAACGGTTGCCCTCGCCTCAAAAAGCGAATCCAGTTGTTCTGTAAGCGCTTTGGCTTCAAGCAACAGGATGTATCCTGCAGAATAGAAACAGACCCTATGTTCTCTGCGCATTTTGCCAAGGAGCCGCGGCGAACGGGGTTACACGAGAACCTTGCCAAAGAATGGATCAAGCAACTGGATCTCGTTCGAGACTTTCAGTCTTTACCTAAAAGCGGAGAGAACGCGCACTTCATAACCAGTGATGGGGCTATCGCCCGAGGCATGACCCGTCCTCCCACCAAGTCCTTGGACTTTTCTTGGAAAACGGGTGATTTCATATTCTACGCCACGCATAAATACATCAAGGAGGGCGGTGGACATCAGGACGGTTCTTTTATGGAAGTAAAAGACGCCATGAAGTTGTTTCAAAATGCCGGCGCGAACCGCCGCGAGGTTTTTATTGCCATATTAGACGGACCATATTTCACCGCAAAAAAGTTCAGCGAAATTAACCGGTTTTCCCGCGGAGATGGTTCACAACCGCCCTGGTCCTGGGCAATAGCCATTGGGGAACTTCCCGACCTGCTGAAGTCCGTGATCTGACTTCGGCGGCTCCCGGCAGGCAGGCGCGTTCTCGCGGCGGGACGGCGCGGCCCTTGACAGGCGTTCACCCTCTCGCGGGCGGGATGCCGGGGGAGGCAAGCAACCGGGCGTTGCGCCCGTTCCACGTCCGTCCACAGGCGGGACGGCGCGGCGCTCAGTCGCCGCCGCCGTCCTGCTTCTTCTTCAACGCCTCCAGTTCCTTGTCCACCTTGTGCAGGTGGTCCAGCATGCTGTCCAATGCGTGCTGAATCGGATCGGGCAGGTCGCGGCTGCCGCCGTAGGCGTCGAAGCCGATTTTTCGGGCCATGGCCTGGCGTTGCGCCGCCGCGTCTTCGCCGGCTGCCGATTTTTTCGCCATCACGCGCCCCGGCACGCCCACCACGGTGGCGGCGGCCGGCACGTCCTTGGTCACCACCGCGTTGGAGCCTATGCGGGCGTTGGCGCCCAGGGTGACGGGGCCCAGCACCTTGGCTCCGGCGCCGATGATGACCCCGTCTTGCAAGGTCGGATGGCGCTTGCCCTTCTGCCAGGTGGCGCCGCCCAGGGTAACCCCGTGATAGAGGGAGCAGTCATCGCCGATTTCCGAGGTCTCGCCGATGACGACACCCATGCCGTGATCGATGAAAAAACGCCGCCCGATGCGGGCGCCGGGGTGAATCTCCACGCCCGTCAAAAAGCGCGACAGGTGCGCGGTGAGGCGCGCCGCCAAGTAAAGCTTCTTGCGCCACAGCCAGTGGTTCAGCCGGTGCAACAAGATGGCGTGAAACCCCGGGCAGGCCGCCAGGGTCTCCAGGGCGCCCCGGGCCGCCGGGTCGCGCTCCAACACCACTTTTATGTCTTCTTTCAGCCTGTCAAACATGGGAATCAATCGCCGGGCGCCAGCCGCGCCAGCTGTTCATTCAACCGCGCCATGGTCGCTTCAATCTCCGCCATTTTATCACGTTCCCGGCGCACCACGGCGGCCGGCGCCCTGCTGGTGAAATTTTCATTGCCTAACTTGGCGCCGACCCGCTGTTTGTCCGCCTCCAGCTTCTCTAACTGCCGCCGCAGTTTTGCCGCCTCCTCCTGCGGGTCCAGCAGGTCGGCCAGCGGCGTCCACACCATCATGGCGCCGGCCGTGAAACCCACGGCGTCGGCGGGCTCTGCGGCAACGGGGTCGATGGAGGACGCTTTCGCCAGGGACTCAATGTACATGCGGTTGCGATGCAACCACTCCCGCTCCTCGGCGGCGCCGCCCTGAAACAGCGCCGCCAGGGGTTTTCCCGGGGCGATGTCCCGCTCCGAGCGAATGCGGCGAATGCCCAGAACGAAAGATTGGAGCCAGTCCATCTCGGCCTGCGCCGCCGGGTCAGCAGGCAGGTCCGCGGCGTTCGGCCAGGATTGCAACATGATGGTCTCCCCCTCCCGCCAGTCGGCCGGCTTCGCCAGGGGCGCCGTTTTCTGCCACAGCTCCTCGGTGATGAACGGCAGGAAAGGATGCGCCAGGCGCAACAGCGTTTCCAGGCAACTCAGCAGGGTATGCAGGACGGCGCGGCGCCGGGCAACGCCGGCGCCGGGGTCGCCCAGCGTGGTCTTCGACAACTCCACGTACCAGTCGCAGTACTCGTCCCAGGTGAACTCGTACAGGGCCTGGGCCGCCAGGTCGAAGCGGTAGTCGGCAATGCCCTGCTCGACCCGTGCAACGGCATGTCCTAAGCGGGCTTTGATCCAACGCTCCGCCGCGCCCGGCTCCGCCGCCCCGGTGCCCGGGTCCAGGCCCTGGGATTCCACGGTCATCAGCACATAGCGAGCGGCGTTCCAGAGCTTGTTGCAGAAGTTGCGGTAGCCCTGGATGCGCCCCACGTCGAAGCGTATGTCTCGCCCCTGGGTGGCCAGTTGCGCGAAAGTGAAGCGCAGGGCGTCGGTGCCGAACGCGGCAATGCCCTGGGGGAACTGGGCGCGGGTCGCTTTTTCAATGTCGGCGCACAGGCGCGGTTGCATGAGGTTGCGGGTCTGCTTTTCCACCAGCGCCTCCAGCTCGATGCCGTCGATCAGGTCCAGCGGGTCCAGGATGTTGCCGCGGGACTTGGACATCTTGCGGCCGGCCGCATCGCGCACCAGGCCAGTGATGTATACCTCCCGAAACGGCACGTCCCCCATGAACTTGAGCCCCATCATGATCATGCGCGCCACCCAGAAGAAGATGATGTCAAAACCGGTCACCAGCACGCTGGTGGGGTAGAACTGTTCCAGCTCCCGGGTGCGCCCGGGCCAGCCCAGGGTGGAAAAAGGCCACAGCGCCGAGGAGAACCAGGTGTCCAGCACGTCGGGGTCCTGGCGCAGCTCCGTTGCCTCGTCCAGTCCGTATTTTTTCCGCACGGCGGCCGGGTCCTCGCCCACGTAAACCTCTCCCGCCTCGTCGTACCAGGCGGGGATGCGGTGTCCCCACCACAGCTGCCGTGAAATGCACCAATCGTTAATGTTGCGCATCCACTCGAAGTAGGTGGCGGCCCAGTTGTCCGGAATGAAACGGACGTCTCCCTGTTCCACGGCGGCAATGGCCGGGTCCGCCAGCGGCTGTATGCGGAGATACCACTGGTCGGTCAAGTACGGCTCGATGACGGCACCGGAGCGGTCGCCCCGGGGGACCATCAGGACGTGGTCTTCCTCTTTTTCCACCAGGTCCAGAGCTTGCAGGTCTTCCACCAGGCGGCGGCGCGCCGCGTAGCGGTCCAGCCCCCGGTAGGGCGGCGGCGCGGCCTCGTTGAGCGCGGCTTCCTCGGTGAAAATGTTCAGCAACGGCAACCCGTGCCGCTGCCCCACTTCGTAATCGTTGAAGTCGTGGGCCGGCGTGATTTTCACGCAACCCGTGCCGAATTCAGGGTCCACGTGCTCGTCCGCGATGACCGGTATGGCGCGGCCGGTCAGGGGCAACTCCACCATCGCGCCCACCAGGTCCCGGTAGCGCTCGTCGGCGGGATGGACGGCCACGGCGGCATCGCCCAACAGGGTCTCGGGGCGGGTCGTCGCCACCACCACGCATCCCTTGCCGGCGGCCAGGGGATAGCGCAACCGCCACAGGCGCCCGGTCTCCTCTTCCGCCAGCACCTCTAAGTCGGAGACCGCCGTGCGCAACGCCGGGTCCCAGTTCACCAACCGTTTTCCCCGGTAGATCAACCCCTCGTCATACAGGCGTATGAACGCCTCCCGCACTGCGTCGGACAACCCCTCGTCCATGGTGAAACGCTCCCGGGACCAGTCCATGGAGGCGCCGAGCCGCCGCGATTGCCGGGCAATGACGTTGCCCGACTGCTCTTTCCAGTCCCACACCGCCTGGATGAATTTTTCCCGCCCCAGCTGCAACCGTGACTGCCCCCGGCTCTCCAGCCGGCGCTCCACCACCATTTGCGTGGCGATGCCGGCGTGGTCGGCGCCGCACTGCCACAAGACATTCGCCCCGCGCATGCGCTGGTAGCGCACCAGGACGTCCATCAGGGTCTGCTGGAACGCATGCCCCATGTGCAGGCTGCCGGTGACGTTGGGCGGCGGCAGGGCGATGCTGTAGCAATCGGCGCCGCCCCGGGGCTTGAAATACCCCTGCGTCTCCCAGGTCTCGTACCATGCGGCTTCTATGGCTTGCGGGTCGTAGGTCTTTTCCATGGCGGTTGTTGGAGGGCGGCGGCGGGCGGGGCGCACCGGCCGCGCCCCCTCAGGACGGGTTCGGAGTCAGTCGCAGGCAACGGCGCGGCGAGATACCCGCCCGGCCGCCCTCAGGCATTGGCGCTCAGGTCGTGGCTGTGCAACTCCATGCCGCGCGCGCGATACTCCTGGTAGCGCCGGCGCGCCGCTTGCCGGTGTTCCGGGTCGGGCGGCGTCACCTCGACAATCCGTTCGTAATCATCCATGGGCTCAGGCAGGTCGCGGCACAGGTTGATCAACATGCGGCGGCGCAACTTTGGAAGCCCCTCCCAGCCGATGACCACCGGGCAGTCCTCGAGGTCCGCGGCGTCCGCCGGCAGGTGCGGCAAAAAGCCGGTGTCCCGGAACGTCCACAGCAGGTCGTCCAGCACCGCGGCTTCCTGCCGGGACGCGGCCTGTATGTACATGTCGTACCCCTCGCTCTGGGCCTTGTCGGCGAGGCGGCAGACGAAGCGGTAAGACGGGGCAGGCTCGGCGACTATGTAGAAATCGACTCGCGGCATGAACCGGCTTCAACCCTGCCGCGCGTGCCGGTCCAGCAGGTAGTGCACCAGCAACGGCACCGGACGGCCCGTTGCGCCTTTCTGCTTGCCGCTTATCCAGGCGGTGCCGGCAATGTCCAGATGCGCCCAGCGATAATCGCGCGTGAACTTCGACAAAAAGCAAGCGGCGGTGATGGTGCCCGCATCGCGGCCGCCCACGTTGGCCATGTCGGCAAACGGGCTGTCCAGTTGCTTCTCGTATTCCTTCCACAACGGCAACCGCCACGCCCGGTCCCCGGCCGTGTCGCCGGCCCGCAACAGCTCGTCCGCCAGGGGGTCGTCGTTGCTGAGCAGGCCGCTGGCGTGTTTCCCCAGGGCGATGACGCAGGCGCCGGTCAGCGTGGCCACGTCGATCACCACGGCGGGCTTGAACTTCGCGCTGTAAGTCAGGGCGTCGCACAATATCAGGCGCCCCTCTGCATCCGTGTTCAGCACTTCCACGGTCTTGCCCGACATGCTGGTGTAAATGTCGCCGGGGCGGGTCGCGTCGCCGCCGGGCATGTTCTCCACGGCCGGCGCCACGCCGACGAGATTGACGGGCAACTTCATGCCGGCCACGGCCCGCACCACGCCAAACACGGTCGCGGCGCCGCACATGTCGAACTTCATTTCGTCCATGGCGGCGGGCGGCTTCAGGGATATTCCGCCGGTATCGAAAGTAACGCCCTTGCCCACCAGCGCCACGGGAGGCAGGGCGCGGTCCGCCCCCTGGTACTGAAAGGCGATCAGTTTCGCCGGCTGGTCGCTGCCCTGGGTCACCGACAACAGGGAATTCATCCCCAGTTTTTTCATTTCCGGCTCGTCCAGCACCTCCACGCTCACCGAGCCCAGGGAGTTGCCCAGGGCCGCGGCGCGCTCGGCAAGATAGGCGGGCGTACAAACGTTGGCGGGAAGATTGCCAAGATCGCGGGTCAGCTTCACGCCCGCGGCGAGGGCCATGCCTTGATTCAGCGCGACCTCCGCCGCCGCCAGTCCGCGGCGCGACGGGATGGACAGGGTGATGCGGCGCGGCGTTTTTTTGTCGGGCTTGTCGTCGCTCTTGAACTCCCTGAACCGGTACAGCGCGTGTTCCATTGCGCACACCGCCTGCCGCACTTTCCACGGCTCGTCCCGCCCCTTGACGTCCAGTTCCGGCAGGAAGCTGACCGCTTCGACGACGCCGGCCGCTCGCAACTGCCGGGCGCTGTTGGCGATGATTTCCTGGAAACGGGCGCCGTCCAGCTCCTGCCGCTTGCCGCAACCCACAAGCAACAGGCGCTCCGCCATGACGCCCGGCACGTCGGGCAACAGCAGGGACTGCCCCACCGCGCCGTCCAGCCCCCCCTTGCGGAGCAGGCCCGCCAGGTGTTTTTTGCCGGCCTCGTTCACGGCCTGGGCCGCCGGAGTCAATTTACGCGCCTCGTAAACGCCCACGACCAGGCACGCGCTGCGCTGTTTTTCGGGTTTACCGCTTTTTACTCGGAATTCCATGATGCTCTGTAATGTTGCAAGGAAAGAAAGCCAAGGCCATAATAATACCCGACGCCCGGCGTAAAAGCCAGCGCCGCAGGCCGCGCCCGCCAACGGGCCTGTCACCGGCGCGCGACCCCGGGCCGCCGCTTCATGATTCTGCATCGCTACATTCATAGAGAAATCGCCGGCAAATCAGGCTGGATTATCGGCTTCATGACGTTGCTTACGGCCGGCCGGCAACTGGCCCGCTACCTGGCGGACGCCGCCGCCGGGCTGTTGCCCGCCGAGCTGTTGTTTCGCGCACTGCTGATGAAGATGCTGGTGACGCTGCCGACGCTGTTGCCCCTGGCCCTGTTTCTGGCGATCATGCTGAGCCTGGCCCGGCTGGCCCGGGACGGGGAGTTGACGATGATGTCGCTGGCCGGCGGCATCCAGCGGGCGCCGCTGGCGGCGGTGTTGCAGTTTTCCCTGGGATTTTCCCTGCTGGTGCTTCTCCTGGCTTTTTTCGTCAGCCCCTGGGCCTCTCGCAACATGGAGACCTTGCGGGCCCTGGCGCAGGCGGGCATGAGCCTGTCCAACTTGCAACCGGGCGAGTTTAATGAATTCGACAAGGGGCGGCGGATCCTGTACGTAGAGCGCATCGAGGCCGGAGAGGAACAGGTGAAAAACGTGTTTTTGCAGACCCGGGAGGGGCGGCGCATTCACACGCTGAGCGCGGCCGGCGCCAGGTACCAATCCCCGGCGCAGTCGGACGGCAGGTACTTGCGGTTCGACCACGGCCGGCAATACAGCAGTTACCCGGGCGGCGCAGGACAACAGGCAACCCGCTACGGGACCTACGCCCTGCTGGTGAAACGCAACGTCGGCAGGATTCGTCACTTGAAGATGGAATCGCAGCCGTTGCGGGTGTTGCTGGGCTCGGACAACCCCAAGCACCGGGCGGAGTTGCAATGGCGCCTCTCTCTGGCGGCATCGACCCTGCTGTTGTCCCTGTTGGCGGTGGCGCTGGGGCGCTATTCTTTCAACCGGCAGAAATACCTGGCGGCGTTCGCGGGCGTGTTCGCGTACATCGTCTACAGCAACATGATGAGCATCTCCAAGACCTTGCTGAAACGGGACGAGTTGTCTCCCATCATCGGCCTGTGGTGGACGCACCTGGCGCTGGCCGTACTGGCGGCCCTCCTCTTTCGCCTGCCGGCGCTGAGCCTCAAGTGGAACAACCAGGACGCGGCGGCGTGGTGGAAACCGCACCGGCGGCGGGCGTGAGCGCCGACCGCCGCCGCGGCAACGGACTGCCTGCGGGTCCCCTGCGGGTGAGAATCCTGCAACGATACGTCGCCGACGGCCTGTTGCGCGCCACCGCCCTCACCTTGCTGGCGTTGCTGTCGGTAATGGTGTTCTTGACGCTCATCGATCAGCTGGAGGACGCCGGGGCGGGAAACTACGACATAACAAGGGCCGTCCTCTACGTAACATTGAGCATTCCGCGCCTGGTTTACGAGACGCTTCCCATCGCCGCGCTGATCGGCGCCATGGCCGCCCTGGCCGTCCTTTCCCGCAACAACGAGCTGGACGTCATCCGGCTGGGCGGCGCCTCCCGGCCTGCCTTGGCGGCGTTGCTGGGAAAGGCCGCCCTGGTCCTCGCGCTGGTCTCCATTCTCCTCGGCGAGTTCATCGCGCCGGCCGGCGAAAAGAAAGCCCTGCACTTGCACGCGGACACGGTGGGACAACAGGTCGTCCTCCAGGGGAAATCCGGCTTCTGGCTGAGAGACGGCGCCAGTTTCATCAACGTGCGCGGCATCCTGCCGCAGGGGCGATTGAAAGGGGTTTACATCTACGAGTTTGACGGGCAACACCGGTTGCGGCGCAGCGTTTTTGCCAAGCGCGCCCGCTATGTCGAGGCGCACTGGGTGCTGGAGCAAGTGCGCAACACCGTCATCGATGAAACCGGCGCCAGGTCGGAACAACACGACGCCATGGACTGGGAAACGTGGTTCGACCCCCGCGTGGTGGACCTGCTGGCGCTGGACCCCGGCTGCTTGCCCCTGTGGGACCTGTACCGGGGCATCGCCTTGCTGGAGGGCAACTTGCAGGACGCCGCCCCCTACCGGCAGGCGTTTTACGAGAAACTGACCGCCCCGCTCACCGTGATTGCGATGACGTTGCTGGCCATACCTCTGGTGCTGTCCCGGCCCCGTTCCGGTACGCCCGGGCAGTACGTGTTCACCGGCGCCCTGGTCGGCGTCGTCTTTTACCTGCTCAACTCGGCGGCCGCGCACGCAGGGGCGGTTTACGGGTTGCCCCCGGCCCTCAGTGCGCCGGCCCCCACCTTGTTGCTGTTGTCAGGGCTGGGCGGCTGGTTGCTGTTGCCGCGCTTGCGCGAGCTTATCCGACCCTGAACAACGCCGTGCCGGAAAACCGGTCATGAAACGCCAGGCCGGCCCGGCAGGGCCCGGAAAAACCCGGCGCCCAGCGCACTGAGAGACAGGCACGCCGGCAAAAAACGCAACGCCAGGCGGATGCGGGACGGCCGGGCGCCGCCCCCCGCCTTGTTGCTGTTGCCGGCGCTGGGCGGCGGGTTGCTGTTGCCGCGCCTGCGCGAGCTCATCCAACTCTGAATAACGCCGTGCCGGAAAACCGGTCATGAAACGCCAGGCCGTCCCGGTCCAGCAGGGCCCAGAAAAACCCGGCGCCCAGCGCACTGAGGGACAGGCACGCCAGCAAAAAACGCAACGCCAAGCGGGCGCGGGACGGCCGGGCGCCGCGCAGGGTCGCCAGGCGCACGCGCCAGGCGCGCATGCCCAGCGTCTGCCCGCCCCTTCCCCACTGCCAAGCGAAATAACCATAACTGGTCAGCAACAGGTACGCGGAATACCACGGGTTGCCGGCGGCAACGGCCTGCCCGCCCGTGACGGGCAACGCCAGGGCGGTGGCGAAAAACAGCACGGCGCCCAGCAGGCAGGCGTCATAACCCATGGTCAGCGCCCGGCGGCCCAGGCCGCAATAAAGCCCGCCGGGCCTGCCGCGCGCCTGCTTGTGAACAGGTCCAGGCGGGAACACGGTCACACATTATAGTTAGCAACGGCTATAATGGGAAACATGCACGCGAGAAGTCCTGCCGGGTTCCTGCGCCGGGCGGCGTTGCCCCTGTTGTGGGTTCTGCCGGCCTATCTCGCCGGAGCGCCGCCGGCCGCGGCGTCCCGGGACCCGGACATTCCCGGGCGGCTGGTGGACGTGGGCGGTTACCGGTTGCACATCTATTGCGAAGGACAAGGGACGCCCGCCATCATTTTCGATTCGGGCACGGGCGGTTTTTCGCTGGAATGGATGAAAGTGCAGAAAGTCCTGGCGCGGCGCACCCGGGTCTGCTCTTATGACCGGGCGGGCTACGGCTGGAGCGACATGGGGCCGTTGCCTAGAACCAGCGCGCGCATTACCCGCGAGTTGCACACCTTGCTGGAGAAAGCCGGAATAGCCGCCCCCTACATCCTGGCCGGACATTCGTTCGGCGGTTACACCGCCCAGCTGTTCGCCCGCAACTATCCCGGGGAAACAGCGGGGCTGGTGCTGATTGATTCCTCCCATCCCGAGCAGGACAGTCGCCTGCCGGAACGGAAAAGCGCCCCGCCGCGCCGCGACCTGCACCGGGCGCACAGCTACATCGTCACCCGGCACGTACTGCACCCGAACTTCCCCGCCTCCTTGGCAATAACCGCCGGCAGGATCATGAGAAGCCGGCATCACACCAGAACCTGGCGGGAGGAAATGATGGTGTTTTCGTTGAGCGCGCGCCAGGTGCAGGATTCCCGACCCATGCCGGCGGTGCCTCTGGTGGTGTTGACCCGGGGACGGCGCGTCTGGCCGAACAACGAGTACGGCGATGAAATGGAGCGGGTGTGGATGGAATTGCAAGACGAGTTGTCCCGGTTGAGCGACGACCGCGTGCACCTGATCGCCGAGCGCAGCGGGCACGTAATCCACCTGGACCAGCCGGAAATCGTCATCACCGCGGTGCAGAACCTGCTGGATGCGAACTTCCCGAACCCGGCGGCCGGAGCGGCGGCCGCGGCGGCCGGCAACGCGAAAAATGGCGCTCCCTAGGGGACTTGAACCCCTGTTTCCGGCGTGAGAGGCCGGCGTCCTGGGCCGCTAGACGAAGGGAGCCTGTCGACTCGTTGGCATTGTAACCCAAAGCGCATCACTCAGGGCGCGCGACAACCCGAGGCGCAATCTGAAAGCGCACACGATCCTGAACCGCCTGGCGCTTTCGTTGTATAATCGGGGCCGTCAGCAGAACGGGGACAACGCCGTTCGCACATTCTAATGCATAAACACCAGGACAACAAGGTCGCTTACCTGCGCCCGCAACCGGTCATCGTGCCGCGGGCAGAGCACAACATCCCGCGCAACAGCATCAGCGACGGCGCGTTAAAAGTGCTGTACCGGCTGAAAAACGCCGGCTTCGGCAGCTACCTGGTCGGCGGCGGCGTGCGCGACCTGTTGTTGGGGCGCGAACCCAAGGACTTTGACGTGGCCACCAACGCCACGCCGGAACAAGTGAGAGAACTCTTCCAGAGAAGCTGGCTGATCGGGCGCCGCTTCCGCCTGGCGCAGGTGCGCTACGGCAGCGAGGTCGTGGAGGTGTCCACTTTTCGCGCCACCCACTCCGGCGCCGCCGAGAACGAGGCCGCCAATGGGCGCATCATCCGCGACAATGTCTATGGCAACATCGATGACGACGTGTGGCGCCGCGATTTCACCATTAACGCCATGTTCTACAACATTGAAGACCAGTCCGTGGTGGATTACGTCAACGGCATGCAGGACATTCGGGCCGGGCGCATCCGCCTGATCGGCGACCCCCGGCGCCGCCTCGTGGAAGACCCGGTGCGCCTGTTGCGGGCGGTGCGGTTCGCCGCCAAGCTGGGTTTCAAGATCAGCAGCGACACCGAAGAGCAGATTCCCGGGCTGGCGCCGCTGTTGAACGACATTCCACCCGCGCGCCTGTTTGAGGAATGCCTGAAAATGTTCGTCGGCGGTTGCGGCCTGCAAACATTTGAGCAGTTGCGGCATTATCGCCTGTTCAACGAGCTGTTTCCGCAAACCGAAGAGGCCCTGGCGCACCAGGAAGGCGGGTTTCCCCACGTCTTCGTCGCCAATGCGTTGCGCAACACCGACCGGCGGCTGGCCCAGGGGCAACCGGTCACGCCGGGATTCCTGCTCGCCGCCCTGCTGTGGTTGCCCATGAAAAAACTGGAGCAGAACTACGTCGCCCAGGGCATGAACGAAATCGAGGCGACCATGCTGGCCGGCGACATCGTCATCTCGCGGCAGACCAGGAGCACCTCCATGCCCAGGCGCTTCACCCACCTCGCGCGGGACATCTGGCAGTTTCAGCCGCGGCTGTTGCGGCGCCCGCCCCGCTCCCCCAGGCGCATCATCGAGCATCCCCGGTTTCGGGCGGCGTATGATTTCCTGCTGTTGCGCGCCGAATCCGGCGAAAACACGGCCGCGGCGGCGGACTGGTGGACCCGTTTCCAACAGGACAATCCCGTCCCTCAAAGGCAACACGGGAACCACCACGCCTCCGCGCGCAGGCGGGGCGGCCGCCGCCGCGGCCGCCGCCCCGCAGACTGAGGGGCGCAGGGCGCGGGTGGAGAGCTACATCGGGCTGGGCAGCAACCTGGACAACCCGGAACAACAATTAACGCGGGCGCTTGCGTTGCTGGACGAGACGCCCGACATTACTCTAGTGCGTTGTTCCTCCTTTTACGGCAGCCGACCGCTGGGCGGCCCCGCCAACCAACCGGATTTCGTCAATGCGGTCGCGCAGTTGCGGTCCGACCTGCCGGCCAGGGCGTTGTTGCGCCGCCTGCAGTGCCTGGAAAACAAGCAGGGGCGGGTCCGCACCGGGGAAAAATGGGGGCCGCGCGTGCTGGACCTGGACCTGTTGCTGTACGGCGCAGAGCGCATAGCCGAGCCGGGATTGACAGTGCCTCATCCGGAAATCAGGCATAGAAACTTCGTGCTGACGCCGTTGCTGGAACTTGCCCCCAACATTGAAATCCCAGGGCTGGGGCGAGCCGCGGAGTTGCCGGGCGCCGCCAGTCACGACGGCATCACCAGGCTGGACGCCTCTCCGACATGACGGGCGACAAGATTACGCCCGCCCGCTTGCTGGAGTTAAAGCAAAGCGGCGAAAAAATCACTTCCCTGACGGCTTACGACGCCTGCATGGCCGGCGTCCTGGACGCGGCCGGCATCGATATCGTGC
>CAZDXS010000051.1:0-6480 GCA_964509455.1 uncultured Enterobacteriaceae bacterium
AAAATAGTGATTGGTGGTTAACGATAGCGCCGATTGTAGCACAAATAGTTTGCCTGGTTTGCCCCCGGTCATTGTTTGTGCGGGGTTGGCAAGTCAGGACGGGCCGTGCCGATTCACCTCGCCGTCGCCGCCGATGGTCTCGAATTCGGAAGTGTTGTCCTGTTTATTCTCGGCAATATCGTCTGGGGCCAGGTCTACCAGCTGGGGTGCATTCCAGCTTTTGCGGGCGCACGGCGACGGCGTCGGGCAAATTAAGGGGGGGGGGGGGCGCTTGTCTAACAGGGTTTTTCATGGGTTTTCTCTACGCGAAATAGTGATGATTGTTAACGATGGCGCCGATTATAACACAAAGCCAGGGTGCTGGTGCAGGGATTTTGTGTGAGAACGCGCAAACGCACGGCTGAATTCCTGGCGCAGGATATTTTCTGGAAGAAGCCGTGCGCCAACAAGTGCGGCCGGGAGGCGCATACGTAAACTGAACGAAGCGCCTGACGCAGGGATTTTGCGTCAGAACGCGGCGGCGCACGATTGAACGAAAGAGGCGTATGTGCAATACGCAGACCGACCGAACGAGGGAAGTGCATACCTAAGCCAAACGAAGCCCCTGGCGACGGGATTTTGCGTGAGAGCGAGGCGCTGTGTGTAGTGAACAAGGGAAGTGTATGTCTGATACATGACCGACGTGAACTAACACAGCAACAAAGCTATCGCGCAAAATAACAAGCCAGGCAAGTCAGGCGGAGGTGAGGCCGGCGTAGAGTAGGGGCAACCGCCGCGGCAACTGGTGCGGATTACTAATCACCGTATAACCCTGGGCGCCGAAAATGTGGGGCAGGTAGTCATTGCCTTTCCTGTCTATGGTGACGCAGAACGGATGCAACCCCTGGCGCCGGGCTTCTTGTACGGCGCGGCGGGTGTCTTCGACTCCGTAGCGGCCTTCGTACTTGTCCAGGTCGTTGGGCTTGCCGTCCGTCAACAGCAACAGCAGGCGGCGGTCGGCATGCCGGTGCCGCAACTGTTCTGCGGCGTAGCGGATGCCTCCCCCCATGCGGGTGAAATAACCCGGCTTGACGGCGTTGATGCGGCCCAGAACGCGCTGGTCGCAGGGCTCGGCAAAATCCTTGAGGCGGTGAATGCGCAACGGGTCGCGCTTGCGCGAGGAAAATCCGTACATGCTGAAAGCGTCTCCCGTCGCTGCCAGCGACTCGGCGAACAGGAACAGGCTGTCGCGGATGACGTCCAGCACCCGGCGCTTGTCATCCACGTAGGTATCGGTGGACATGGACAGGTCCGCCAGCAGCAGGCATGCCAGGCTTCTGCCGCCGTTCACTTGCGCCCGGTACAGCCGGTCCGCCGGCGCGTCGTTGCCGGAAGCGCGTTCGCAGATGAAATGCAGGCAAGCGTCCACGTCCGCCTCGGCGCCGTCCTGTTGCGCCCGGCGCCAGGTCCTGGCGGGGCGCAGCGCCTGGAACTGGCGCCGCAATCGCGCCGCCGTGTGCGCCAGGCGTTGCGGCAGGGACGTCGGCGGCGCATCGTCGGCGAGCAACTCGACGACGCGGCAATGCTCCGGTTGCAGGCGCCGCCGCTCCCAGTCCCACTCGGGCAGGTACAGCCCGTCGGCGATGACCAGGTCGTCGTCGGCCTCGGCGGGCAGCTCCAGGTCGAATTTCAGGCGCGCCGCCGCGGTGCGCCGTTGTCGCGCCACGGCGAGCGTGTCCATGTCGCGGGCCGCGCTTTCGGCGTCTTCCAGGTTTTCTTCCTCCTCGGTGTCCCGGTCCACCTGGACGAATTCGCCCCAGCTGAGCAGGTTGTCCATGCGCAACGCGGCCAGTCCCCGCCCTCGCCGGGGCGTATCGACGCGCCGCGCCCGCCGCCGCGGCATGTCTTCTACCTGGCGTTGTGCGCCCGTGCCGGCGGGCGCGTCCTCGCCGCTGGGCGTTACAGCAACGGCGGCGCCCGGGGCGGGATACAGCCACAGCGGCACCGGCGCCGGCGGGCGGATTGCGGCCGGCTCGGGCTCGGGCGCCGGCGGCGCGGCGTTCGGCGCTGTCAGCGCCTGGCGCACCAGGCGTTCCAGGGCGGCGGCCTCTGAGTCCAGTTGCGCCGGGTTCGGGCGCTGGGCCAGGTGGGCCGCCGCTAGGTCGTTGTAGGGGCGGCGCAGGCCCGGCCAGGCGGCCAGGACGTGCGCGGCGGCTTGTCGATTGTGTTGCAACCAAGGTTGGGGGGCAAGGTCCCGTTGCGCGGCGGCCAGGGCGGCCAGCCAGTAGTACAGGTTTCGGTTCAGTTCCCGCCGGGGAAACAGGCTGATGACCGGCGGCAGGTACAGGGCCCGGTCATCCATCCACGCCGCCGTCACAGCGATGCCCGTTCCGGCCAGGCGCTCCAGCCAGCGGCGCCGGGAGCGCCGCGTCCGGGACTCCGCGGCTGCTATGGCCAGTCCCGGGTCGCCGCCCAGTCCCCGAAAAAAGATCGCCAGGGACTGTCGCTCCGTCTCCAGGATTGCCGCCGCCTGGGGGCTGCGGCGCTCCGCCAGGCCGGTGATGAACCGGTGCCACAGCCTGCCAACGCTTTCCTCCATTGGCGGGCGTCAGTCACAGCCCGGCGGCAGCGGCCGGCCCACCAAGGGAAAGCGCCAGCAACGCCCGGCCAGGGCCCGGGACAGGCCAAACGCGCCCAACAACACCAGGGTGGAGTGGCAAGAGGTGAAATACACGACGACGATGACCCAGGTCCAGGGGCCGTCGCGGCCGCCCGCCGCCACGATGAGGGCGACTACCGCCACCAGCAGGACGCCCGCCCAGATGCTGGCGCTCAGGGTCTGTTGAATATGGCAACGCGCCAGCGGCGGGGAGCGCCGAAAGCGCCGTAGCCGCAACCACGCCAGCCCCAGGAAAGCGATCCCCGGCAACAACAGCAGGTTGACCAGGTACAGCGTCTCGGCCAGCGCGGCCAGGCCGGTGCCGGCGGCCTGGCTTCTCAGCGTCGGCATTGTTGCCGGCGCCGGGCGTCAGGGAAGCCGGGCATGGATGATCTGGGCCAGGGCTTGCTGCGTTTCCTCATCGTCCGTTAGCGGCTCGATGAGCGCCGCCCGGCAGGCCCGCTCCAGGTTGCTGCCTGCGCCCAGCAGGTGCGCCGCATAGACCAGCAGGCGGGTGGAGGCGCCCTCTTCAAGGTCATAGCCCTGCAGGTTGCGCAGGGCCGCGGCCAGGTCCACCAGCAAGGCCGCCGTGTCTTGGTCGATGCCGGTTTCCCGTTGCAGGATTTCCCGCTCCGCCGCCGCCGGGGGAAAGCCCAGGGTCAGTCCCACGAAGCGCTGGCGGGTGGATGGTTTCAGCCCCTTGAGCAGGTTCTGGTAGCCGGGGTTGTAGGAGATGACCAACATAAACTCGGGCGGCGCTTGCAGTACTTCGCCGGTTTTCTCCAGCGGCAGCATGCGCCGCTCGTCGGTGAGCGGGTGAATCACGACGGTCGTGTCCCGGCGCGCCTCCACCACCTCGTCCAGGTAGCAGACGGCGCCTTCGCGTACGGCGCGGGTGAGCGGGCCGTCGCACCAGAAAGTTCCCTCGTTGCCGATGAGGTGCCGCCCCACCAAGTCGGATGCGGTGAGATCGTCGTGGCAGGAGACGGTGCGCAGGGGGCGGCCCAAGCGCGCGGCCATGTACTGCACCAGCCGGGTCTTGCCGCAACCGGTGGGTCCCTTGATCATCAGCGGCAATTGTTGCCGGGCGGCCTGCTCGAACAACTCCGCCTCGTCTCCCTGGGGCAGGTAGAAAATGTTCGCGGCGTCGTCCCGCGCCGGGGGCGCGGCGGCGGGAGCGGCGGCGCCGGGGTTCAACGGAGTCGCGGCCGCGGCCATGGAGTTCATGGGCGCCCCGCCTTGTCGCCGGGCGCGTTGCGGCGGCGCCGCGAACCCGGCCGGGGCGGCAACTCCCGGCAACCCGGGGCGCGGCTCAAGCGGCGGCGGCCGGCGCGGCGGCAAGCGAGGGCGGCGGCGGGGTTCAACGGAGTCACGGTCGCGGCCATGGAGCTCATGGGCGCCCCGCCTTGTCGCCGGGCGCGGTTGCGGCGCCGCGAACCCGTCCCGGGCGGCAACCCCCGGCCACCCAAGACGCGGTTCAGCCGGCGGCGGCCGGCGCGGCGGCAAGCGAGGGCGGCGGCGGGGTTCAACGGAGTCGCGGTCGCGGCCACGGCGCTCATGGGCGCCACGCCGTGTCGCCGGGCGCGTTGCGGCGGCGCCGCGAACCCGGCCGGGGCGGCAACTCCCGGCAACCCGGGGCGCGGCTCAAGCGGCGGCGGCCGGCGCGGCGGCAGACGGGGGCGGGGCCGACTCCCCGGCCGTCGGCTCCGGCTCCCGCCGCCCGACGAAAAAGCTGGCCAGGTAAACCAGCAACCCGATCATGAACACCACGCCGGCGGCTTCCCGCAACCAGTAGAACAGGGCGATCTTGTCCTGGACTACCATGAACGGCAACGGCTCGTCGCTGATGCGTTGCAGGTAGGTCTGCATGACGCCGGCGGCGGTCAGGAACAGGGTGATGAACACCATGGAGACGGTCATCAGCCAGAACGACCACATCTCCCACACCTGGGAGCGGTTGCTGTTGGCGGCTTCGCGCCCCCGCAACATGGGCATGGCGTAGGAAATCATGGTCAAGTTGATCATGACGTAGGCGCCGTAAAAAGCCATGTGTCCGTGGGCGGCGGTGATTTGCGAGCCGTGGGTGTAGTAGTTCACCGGCGAGAGGGTGTGCAAAAATCCCCACACGCCGGCGCCCAGGAACGCCATGACCGCGGTGCCCATGGCCCACAGCACCGTGGCCTTGTTGGGGTGTTCGCGGCGGCGCTGGTTGATCATGGTGAAAGCGAAGATGGTCATCATGAAGAACGGTATGGGCTCCAGCGCCGAGAAAATGGAGCCCAGGGGTTGCCAGTACTCCGGCGTGCCGATCCAGAAGTAGTGGTGGCCGGTGCCGACGACGCCGGTGATCAGGGTCACGGCGACGATCACGTACAGCCACTTTTCAATGACCTCGCGGTCCACTCCCGTGGTTTTTATCAACACGAAAGCCAGGATGCCGCCCAGGATCAGCTCCCACACGCCTTCCACCCAAAGGTGCACCACCCACCACCAGTAGAACTTGTCCCGCACCAGGTTGTCCGGGTTGTAGAACGCGAACAGGAACATGGCGGCCAGCCCCAGCAGCCCGATGAGCAACACCATGCTGACCACGGTCTTGCGCCCCCGCAGGATGGTCATGGCGATGTTGTAGTTGAACGACAGGGCCACCAGCACGATGCCCGCCTTGATGATGGTGGGTTGCTCCAGGAACTCCCGGCCCATGGTGGGAAACCAGGCGTTGCCGGTGAGTTTCGCCAGCCCGGCGTAAGGCATCAGCAGGTAGCCCAGCACCGTGACGCCGGCGGCAACGAGAAAGACCCAGAAAGTGATTATGGCCAGGCGCGGCGATTCCAGTTCGCGCTCGGCCTCCTCCGGCACCAGGTAGTAAGAGGCGCCCATGAAGCCCATGAGCAACCACACGATCAAGGTGTTGGTGTGCACCATGCGGGCTGCGTTGAACGGTATTTCTGGAAACAGGAAATCGCCGACCACGTATTGCAACCCCAGGATGAGGCCGAACAGGATCTGCACGACGAACAGGGCGATGGCGGCGATGAAATAGGGTTTGGCGACAGCCTGGGATGCGTACTTCATTTCGGGTTCCTCCGGTGCGAGCGGGTGGGTGCGGCGGCGTGCGTTCTACGGGGTGCGGCGGCGCCTATCCCTGTATGTTGGGAGGCCAGCCGGCGGTGTTGATTTCCGAGACGTACTTGAGAAACTCCGCCAGGTCGTCCAGTTCCTCGGCGCTGAGCTCGAAACGCGGCATGCTGCGCCGCCCGGGGATGCCCTGGGGCGGTCGAGACAGCATGAACGCCTTGACGGCCTCCTTGTTGTTGCCGTAGCGGTTATATACGTTGCCCAGCTCTGGTGCGAAGTAAGCGCCTTCGCCCAACAGGGTGTGGCAACCGATGCAGTTGTGTTCCTCCCACAGCAACTTGCCCCGCGCCACCTGCTCGGTCAGGTTTTCGCGGTTGTCGCGCTGGGGCAACACGGATTCCGTGTGCAGGGTGAGCCCCAGGAACAGCAGAATGAAAAACAGGCTGCCGCCGTAGAAAATATTGCGGGCCATGGACTTGGTAAATGTCTGCGCCATTGTACGCCTCCCGTCACGGGCTGGGTGAGATTGCTGGTCCAAGCATAGCAGATTTGGGTGAGAACCGGGTGTTTTTCAGGTCTTTAACAGGCGCGGCGGGTTCAGAACTCCAGCTCCAGTTTCACGAACGCCCGCCGCCCCCGCGGGTCGGCGGAGCGCGGGTCGTAACTGCCCAGGATGTTGACGGCGGGCGGGTCCTGGTCCGCCAGGTTGATGACGCCCAGGCTGAGTGCGCTGTCCGCATTGCCCGGCAACAGCCCGCCCAGGC
>CAZDXS010000052.1:0-11566 GCA_964509455.1 uncultured Enterobacteriaceae bacterium
CCGTCAGGGTGCCGATCTGGTTCACCTTGATGAGTATGGCGTTCGCCGCGCCGGCGGCGACGCCCCGCTCTAAGATGGCGGTATTGGTGACGAACAGGTCATCGCCCACCAGTTGCGTCGTAGCGCCCAACCGCTGCGTCAACGCCCGCCAGCCGTCCCAGTCGTCTTCCGCCATGCCGTCTTCTATGGACATTATCGGGTACTTCGCCGCCCAGGCGGCCAGGCAGTCAATGAACTCCGCCGCGCTGAGAGATTTTCCCTCGGAGGACAGCCGGTAGCGCCCATCCCGGTAAAACTCCGAGGCGGCGACATCCAGTCCCAGCAGGACGTCCTTGCCCGGGGCGTACCCGGCCCGCTCAACGGCCTGCAACACCGCTTCTATGGCGGCCTCGTTGGAAGCCAGGTCCGGTGCAAATCCGCCTTCATCGCCCACGGCCGTGCTCAGACCCTGCGCCGCCAGCACTTCCCGCAACGCGTGAAATATTTCAGCGCCGCAGCGCACCGCCTCCGCCAGGCTGGACGCGCCCACCGGCAGGATCATGAATTCCTGCAGGTCAATGCTGTTGTTGGCGTGGGCGCCGCCGTTGATGATGTTCATCATGGGCGCCGGCATGACGAACGAGGCGCCGTCGCCCAGATATTGATACAAGGGCAGGCGCTTGTCCGCAGCGGCGGCCCGGGCCGTTGCCAGGGACACGGCCAGTATGGCGTTCGCCCCCAGCCTGCCCTTGTTTTCCGTGCCGTCCAACTCCAGCATGGCCGCGTCAACGCTCGCCTGGTCGCCGACGTCCATGCCCGTCAGTCGCGGCCCTAGCGCTTGCTCTATGTTGGCGACCGCCTGCAACACGCCCTTCCCCCGGTAGCGGGCATCGTCGCCGTCCCGCAACTCCAGGGCCTCCCGGGCGCCGGTGGAGGCGCCGGAGGGCGCCATGGCCGCGCCGCGACAGCCGGAATCCGTGACCACCTCCGCCTGGACGGTGGGGTTGCCCCTGGAATCCAGGACTTCAAAAGCGCGCACGTTCGTAATCTTCGTCATTGTTCAAACACTCGCGTCAAGTTTTCTTCACCACCCGGTCAAGGGAAACCAGGGTCTCCAGCAACGCCGCTACGTCCTGCAACGGCAGGGAGTTGGGGCCGTCGCTCAGGGCGCGCTCCGGCTCGGGGTGGGTTTCCAGGAACAGCCCCGCCACCCCAACCGCCGTCGCCGCCCGGGCCAGGGCGGGAACGAACTCCCGCTGGCCGCCGGAGCGGCGCCCCTCCCCGCCGGGCAACTGCACCGAGTGGGTCGCGTCAAAAACCACCGGGCAACCGGTTTGCCGCAACACCGCCAGCCCCCGCATGTCGGAGACCAGGTAATTGTAGCCGAAACAGGCGCCGCGCTCGCACACCAGCAATTGTTCGTTGCCCGCCGCCCGGGCTTTCTCCACCACTTGCATCATATCCCAGGGCGCCAGGAACTGCCCTTTCTTGAGGTTCACCGGCAGGCCGCAGGCTGCCACCCTCTGGATGAAGTTGGTCTGCCGGCAGAGCATGGCCGGGGTCTGCAACACGTCCACAACGGCGGCGACCTCGTCCAGAGGCGTGTCCTCGTGCACGTCGGTGAGCACCGGCACGCCAATGGAGTCCCGCACTTCTTGCAAGATTTGCAAGCCCCGCTCCAGGCCCGGGCCGCGGTAGCTGTCTCCGGAGCTGCGGTTGGCCTTGTCAAAAGAGGACTTGTAAATGAACGGGACGGACAGCTTCCGGGTAAGGTCCCGCAGGGCGCCGGCGGTGTCCAAGGCCAGCTGCTCGCTCTCAATGACGCAGGGGCCGGCAATCACGAACAGCGGCAGGTGGTTGTCCGCTTCAAAATCAGCCAGTCGCATGCTCGCTGCCCGCGTCTTTGTTCGCCCGGCGCACCAGGGCGGCCTTGACGAACGCGGTGAACAGGGGATGTCCGTCCCTGGGAGTGGAGTTGAACTCCGGATGGAACTGGCAACCGATGAACCAGGGGTGGTCCGGCAACTCGATGATC
Organism: uncultured Enterobacteriaceae bacterium; assembly: GCA_964509455.1. Classification (GTDB taxonomy): domain Bacteria; phylum Pseudomonadota; class Gammaproteobacteria; order Eutrophobiales; family Eutrophobiaceae; genus JAAXHV01. The sequence continues at coordinate 2,015 of CAZDXS010000052.1, forward strand.
TCCACCAGTTTTTTATCTGCGGAAATGCCGGCCACCCGCATGCCCTGCTGTTCCAGGCGTTCCTGGTAATGGACATTGAACTCGTAGCGGTGGCGATGCCGCTCCATGATTTTATCCCTGCCGTACAGGTCTCCCGCCAGCGTGTCGGCCAGCAACAGACATTCCTGCCCCCCCAGCCGCATGGTCCCCCCCAACTCGGATTGCTCGTTGCGCTGCTCCGTTGCGCCGTCGGCGTTCATCCACTCGGTGATCAGGCCGATGACCGGGTGCGGCGTCGCCGGCGCGAACTCGGTGCTGTCTGCGCCCTCCAGCCCGGCTGCGTGCCGGGCGAATTCAATGACCGCCGCCTGCATGCCCAGGCAGACGCCCAGGAACGGCACGCGGTTTTCCCGGGCGTAGCGCACTGTTTCGACCTTGCCTTCAATCCCGCGGTCGCCAAAACCGCCCGGCACCAGGATCGCATCCATCTCTTGCAACAACCCGGCGGCGCCGTCCCGCTCGACCTCCTCAGAATCAACGTAGCGGATGTCCACGGCCGTGCGCGTGTGAATGCCGGCGTGAATCAACGCCTCGGCCAGGGATTTGTAGGAATCCGCCAGGCCCGCGTACTTACCCACCATGGCGATGCTGACCGAGCCCACGGGGTGCTCCATGGCGTCGACCACGGCGTCCCACTCCGACAGGTCCGCATCCAGGGCGTCCAGGGCAAACCGGTGGATGACGATGTCGTCCAGCCCCTGCTCATGGAACAGGCGCGGCATCTTGAACAGGTTGTCAACGTCAACGGCGGAGATAATGGCGCGCTCAGCTACGTTGGTGAACAGGGCTATCTTGGCGCGCTCATTGGCCGGCAGGGGACGATCCGTGCGGCAAATCAGCACGTCCGGTTGAATGCCAATGGAGCGTAGTTCTTTCACCGAATGCTGGGTGGGCTTGGTCTTGACCTCGCCCACGGCGTCAATGTACGGCACCAGGGTAAGATGAATGAACAGCACCCGCCGCTCCCCCAGCTCCGCGCGCAACTGCCGAATCGCCTCTAAGAACGGTTGCGATTCGATGTCGCCCACCGTGCCGCCGATTTCCACCATGGCCAGGTCCGCATCCCCGGCGCCTTGCATGATGCACCGCTTAATCTCGTCGGTTACGTGGGGAATCACCTGCACGGTGCCGCCAAGATAATCCCCGCGGCGTTCTTTCTGGATGACGTTCTGGTAAATCCGGCCGGTGGTGAAGTTGTTGTGACGGGTCATGCGGGTGCGCACGAAGCGCTCGTAATGTCCCAGGTCCAGGTCGGTTTCCGCGCCGTCTTCCGTGACATAGACCTCGCCGTGCTGGAACGGGCTCATGGTGCCGGGATCGACGTTGAGGTAGGGGTCCAGTTTCAGCAGGGTCACGTTCAACCCCCGAGACTCCAGGATGGCGCCCAGGGAGGCCATGGCGATGCCTTTTCCCAGCGAGGAAACCACGCCGCCGGTAACAAAAACAAAGCGCGTCACGGCCGCGCCTCCAGGGATTTCGGCGCCGGCGCGGCATCCGGCCGTCGTGCGCCGCCGCCAACTGCGAGGGAGTGTCGTAATCGCTCCATAACGTTGGAAGTAGATGATAACACAGCGGCGCGGCGGCGTCTTTGGCGGTCCCAGGCGCGGGCCCCATGCGCCAGAAAGCCCGGCGGCCGGCAACACCGCGCCCGCCCGGGAATGTCGCAGGGTAGCGGCCGCGTCATCCCCTGTGGACGGGTTTTTCTGCTTGGCGCCGCAACCTCGCCGCAGGCGTTCAGCTCGGCCGCTTCTCGTTTTTTCGCCATTTTCCGGTGTTTTCTTCGTACCGGATTTTCCCCGATTTTTTCAGGGTTTGTTGCGCGTTGCGAACATCGTGCTTCCAGCGCTTGCCGAAACGCTTCCCGTCAATCACCCGGTCGATGGCGTCATCGCACAGGTCCGGATGAATGTTCCGTATTTTCTCATACAACTCCTCGGTGGTCGCCGGGCCGGCGGACAGGAGATACAGTATGGTGTTGACAAAAATGGTATGCAGGCTGTCCCGGCGCACACGGACTTTCAACAGGGCATCCGCCGCCCGCCTTTCCTGCTCGACCGCGTTGGAACGAATGACTTGCCGGATGGTTCTCTGCTCGGCTTCAATCGTGCGCTTTAGCGTCTCCACCTGCTCGTTCAGGCTGACCAGCTCTTCTTTCGCCAGGGGCGCGCCCAGCGCCTTGTAGGCATTGACGTCGCTCCGTATTTTCAGAATGGTCGCGGCATCGTCAACGGCCGCGCCGTATTCAAAATTCCGCCGGGCGCCGCCCTCGGTAAAATTCGCCGAAGCGATGAGCGCCCGGGTGCTGTCGGCAATATACACCTTGGCGTGCAGTCCCGGCAGGTAGGTGATGGAAACCTCGTGTCCGCTGTCGAAGAGATGAAGCAGGGCGGGCAGTTCCGTGGCGCCCTGAATTAAATTCCGCATGGATATATCCGTCAAAACATCAATGCGAATGCGCCTTGTCGTTGCGCCCCGCCGGGATTTCACCAGTTGCCTGACCGGCGCCGAGGTGATGTACGGTGAACAGATGATGCAGTCTGTCTGGATATTGTTGAACAGTTCCTCGAAAGCGTTTTCAAACGGCGATGCAACCAGTGTCAGCATGAGCGCCGCCTGGTTTGGCGGGTTGCCTCGGGGCAGTCGGCGGCGATGATGCGGCAGTGCGACATGGGGCGAATCATACAGGAAGCGGCCGCAGGTTTCATAACGGGCGCCGGTCCCCGGCGCAAGTCGCAACCAATGGAGCGGCAAACAGCGCCTGGGCGGGGAACTTCAATCCCGGCGCCCGGCGGGGCAACCCATGGCAGGGACGCCGCCGGGCGCAAACGGATGCGGCTGGCGCTTATTCGGGGCTGACTCGCAACGGGTTTCAACCCCGACGCTTGGCGGGGCAGTCCAAGGCATTCGCCGTTTGGGGATGCCGCCGGATGCAAGCGGATGCGGCTGACGTCCGGGTGCGCCCAGCGGCGGGCGGGGTGCGGTGCCGCTGGCGCTCATGCGGGGCTGACTCGCAACGGGCTTCAACCCCGACGCTTGGCGGGGCAGTCCAAGGCAGGGATGCCGCCGGACGCAAGCGGATGCGGCGACGTGCGGGTGCGCCCAGCGCTTGGGAGCGTCGCCCGGCGGCGGGGCGCAACGCCGGCGGCGCTTATTCGGACAAGGCCTTGACCTCAGCGTGGCGGAAGCAGTCCACGGCGTGATCGTTGACCATGCCGGTGGCCTGCATGTGCGAATAGATGATGGTCGGGCCCACAAAGCTGAAGCCGCGGCCCTTGAGATCCCGGGAGATTTTCTCCGACAGGGGCGTGGCCGCCGGTACTTGGTCGTTGCTCTTCCAATGGTTTTGCATGGGTTTGCCGTCCACAAACCCCCAGATATATTCCGCAAAACTGCCGAATTCGCGCCGCACCTGCAAAAACGCCTGGGCATTCTTGACGACGGAACGGATTTTCATCTCGTTGCGGACAATGCCGGCGTTATTCAACAGGGCCGCCACCCTGCCCTCGTCATACTCCGCCACCCGGCGGAAATCAAAGCCGTCAAACGCCTGCCGATAGGCCGCGCGCTTTTTCAGTATGGTGATCCAGCTCAACCCGGCCTGCGCCCCTTCCAGCGCCAGGAACTCGAACAGTTTTTGATCATCGCGCAACGGCACGCCCCACTCCTCGTCGTGGTAGCGGCGGTAGATCTCCTCGCCCCGGGACCAACAGCAACGCGTCGGCTCCCGCGTCACGGCGCCGTCCTCTCCGGCCGCCCGCAACGGCTACCAGCGGCGCACATGGTCGCTCCCCAGGTCTTTCACGGATGCGCAACCCAGCAATGTCAGGTCCCGCCGCAACTCCTCTTTGAGCAAGAACAAGGCGCGGGCAACACCGGCCTCGCCGCCGGCGCCCAGTCCGTACAGGTAGGCGCGCCCAATCATCACCGCCGCGGCGCCCAGGGCCAGGGCCTTGATGACGTCGCCGCCGCGGCGAATGCCGCCGTCCAGGATGAGTTCCATGCGGTCGCCCACCGCGTCAGCGATTTCGGGCAACACGGCCAGGGGAGAAGGCGCGTGATCCAGTTGGCGGCCGCCGTGATTGGAGACGATGAGCGCCGTGGCGCCGGCAGCCGCGGCGCGGCGGGCGTCGGCCGCGGACAGGATCCCCTTGACGGCGAAAGGGCCGTTCCATTCCTGCAACATCCAGTCCGCGTCTTTCCAGGACAGGGACGGGTCAAACTGCTGGGCGGCGTATTCCATGACGGAGAACAGGCGCGGCGCGGCGCCCGCATGCTCGCGCACGTTTTCCAGGGCCAGGCGCGGCGTGGTGAGGGCGCCCCACAGCCAGGCCGGGCGCCGCAACATATCCAGGACGCCGGCAGGAGACAGGCGCGGCGGCGCCGTGAACCCGTGAAGCAGGTCCCGCTCGCGGTGCCCCGCCACGGGCAGGTCCGCCGTCAGACACAGGGCCTGGTAGCCGGCCGCCCGGGCGCGGTCGATGAACTCCCGCAACAGGCCCCGGTCCTTCCAGACGTACAGCTGGAACATTTTCGCCCCGGCGCCGCAGGCGGCGACCCGCTCAATGGACGTGGTCGCCATGGACGACAACGAATACATCACGCCGGCGTCAGCCGCCGCCCGGGCCGCCGCCGGCTCCCCCTCGTGGTGAAACAGCCGCGACATGCCCGTGGGCGCCAGTATCAAGGGGGCTTCCAGAGAGGCGCCCAGCGCCGTGGTCGTCAAGTCCACTTCGCTCACGTCCGTCAGGACTCGCGGCAACAACTCGTAGCGCTCAAAATCGGTGCGATTGCGCCGCGCCGTAACTTCATCGCCCGCCGCGCCGTCCAGGTAATCGAACACGGAGCGCGGCAGGCGCCGCCGCGCCAGGCGGCGCAGTGCGGCGATGGAATGGCAACGGGACAAGGCCTGGTTCATCGCAACCCCTTGGGGCCGTGACAAACGCGGTTGCGCCGCGCCGTAACTTCATCGCCCGCCGCGCCGTCCAGGTAATCGAACACGGAGCGCGGCAGGCGCCGCCGCGCCGAGCGCCGCAGTGCGGCGATGGAACGGCAACGGGACAAGGCCCGGTTCATCGCAACCCCTTGGGACCGTGACAAACGCGATTGCGCCGCGCCGTAACTTCATCGCCCGCCGCGCCGTCCAAGTAATCAAACACGGAGCGCGGCAAGCGCCGCCGCGCCAGGCGGCGCAGTGCGGCGATGGAACGGCAACGGGACAAGGCCCGGTTCATCACGGTTCCACGGCGCGGCGGCGAACGCGCTTACGGCGCCAGGCTGCTGTGGAGAATCTGCAGAAACTTGTCCGGCTTGATGAAGCCGTTGCCCAAGGCGTCGTCGTAATCCGCGTTGGGCTTCAACCGGATGATTTCCTCCAGGGACTTCCCCTGGGCAATCAGCGCATTCATGCGCTCCCGCGCCGTCTCCAGCATTTCCAGGTAGGACTGCAAGTCCCGCTTGTCCCCCAGGGGGCCGTGGCCGGGAATGATCTTCGTCTCATCATCCGCCATGGCGATGATCTCCCGCACGCCGTCAATGAGGCCGTCCACGGAGCCGCGGCTGGAGACGTCGATGAACGGGTAGGAGCCGTTAAACCACAAATCGCCGGCGTGAATGACGTTGGCGTTGCGGAAATACGCCACGCTGTCGCCGTCGGTATGGGCGTTCCGGTAGTGCGTCACCCGCACCTCTTCGCCGTTCAGGCGAAACGTGACGCTGTCGTTGAACGTGACGCGCGGCAACGCGGCGGCGGGCGCGGCCGGGACCACAGTACTGAAAGCGCCCAGTTCCGTGTCCCTGGACATGCGCTCATGGACGTTGTCGTGGGCGACCACCAGCGCCCCTCGCTTGCCCAGATTCTCGTTGCCGCCGGTGTGATCCGGATGCCAGTGGGTATTGATCACAAAGCGCAAGGGCTGGTCCGACAGGGCCGCGACCGCCGCCAGTATCTTTTCCGTCAGGGGCGCGAACTGATCGTCAATCATGAACACGCCGTCGGGTCCCGTCAGCAGGCCGATGTTGCCGCCCTTGCCCGCCAACATGTAGATGGACGGCGTCACCGGCACGGTCCGGATTTCCACCGCGGCAAACTGGTCGTCCTGGGCGCGGGCGGCGACGGCGAGCAGGAAGCCGGCAACAAGAAAAGAACGGCGCAGGGCAACTCTCATGTTTCAGTCCTCCACAACATGCGAGACATTATAGTGTATTCCGGCGGCAACAAAAATATGACCGCCCCGCCCGCTTGTGCTATAGTTCTGCGATTACCCGCCCTGGTTGCCGCGCCGCCGGCCCTGCAAACAGCCACGGTCCAGTCAATGAGCCAGGAAACACTCATCAGCCCGCCGCCCCGGGAAACCCGCAACGCCCTGGCCGGCACGGCGGGCCGGCGAGCGGCGCCGTCAAGCGCCGGGCGCACCGGGCGTTGCCCGGCGCACAACCCGACCTCGTCAACGCGGGACTGGAACGCGCCGGCATCAGCTGCGGGCCGGTCCCTGCCGCAAGCAACGACAATACGGTTCAGTCCCCTGGCCCGGCGCCGCCCACCGGCGAAAACACCCGCAAGACCCTTGAACGAATCCCGCGCGAGTGCTGTCCAACTTGCAACGGCAGGGGCCGCGCCGGAACGCTGAAAATCATTCGCCATGAAATTTTTCGGGAAATACTGCGGAACGTCGGGCGGCGCACCGGCGACCGGTTGCGGGCCCGGACGGCGCAGGCCGCCGGAGGACTGCCGACCGGCGAGAAAGCCGACAGCGCAATGACGCAGCCCAACATTATCAACAAGTTCACCGCTTTTGCGGCCGACCGCCGGTACGGACGGAAACGGCGCGACAGCGTGTCGTTGCAGGAGGGCCGCCGTGTCCGCCGGTTTCGTTGAAAGAACCTATCACGCCGCATTGTACGCCGCTGGCGCACTCATCATCACGGCGGCGGTGGCGGTCACCGGCGTGCGGCTGGCGTTGCCGGACATCGGGCGGCACAAGGACGCCATCGAGAACTGGGCAAGTCGTTACATGGGCGCCGTTTTTGCCGCCGACGCCATCAGCGCCGACTGGCGGGGCTGGACCCCGCGCCTGTACCTTGACGGGGTTCGCCTCTACAGCGAGGACGGCGCCGAGCAAATCACCCGGTTTGACGCGGTGACGCTGGAAATAGCCCCCATCAGGAGCCTGTGGGAGCGCCGCCTTGCAGCCCGGCGCCTGCTGGTCTCAGGCGCACAAGCGGCGGTAACGCGGCTTGCCGACGGTTCCGTCCTGGTGGAGGGCGTGGATCTTGCCCCGGCGACCGCAGACCGGAAAAACGCGCTGGGCAGGTGGTTGTTCGGGCGCAACCGCCTGGAACTGCGCAACGCCGACATCCGCTGGGTTGACCACAAGCACCGGCAACCCCCCATACAGTTCACCGAGGTCGCCGTGACCATACAGGCGGACGGCGACCGGACCCAGGCGACGGGGCAAGCAAAACTCCCTGAAAAATACGGCGAACGCCTGAACTTCGCCCTGGATGTGCGGGGCGACCTGTGGTCATCGGACTGGTCCGGGGAGATCTACGCAGCGGCCGCACACCTCAACCTGGACAACTGGTACCGAAAATACCAACCGCGCGCACTCACCCTGGCGGGAGGCAACGCCAGCCTGGAGGCATGGAGCCGCTGGCAGAACGCGCGTCCCGTGTGGTTGCAGGGAAACCTGGAATATGACGATTTCGTCCTGCGGGCGGGCGCCGGCAGCGTGCGCGTCCAGTCCTTGAAAAGCCGTTTCCGGGGCGAACGACAAGGGGACGATAGCTGGCGCGCCGCCGTGAAAATGGATGAGACGACAACGGCAAGCGGCGCCTGGCCCGCCGCCGACCTGGAGTTTGCCGTCGGCGCCGGGCCCGGCGACCGCCGCCGCTACGCGTTGCGCTTTGTGCGCCTGGAACCGGCGGACCTGTTGCCGCTGGCCGCCGCCGTCGAGTCCTTGCCTGGGCCGTTGCGGGATTTTCTCAGCAAGGGCTCGCTGCGCGCCCGGCTGGAGGAAGGGCTGGTGTTGTACAGCCCCGGTAGCGATGAGCCGCTGGCTTATGACATTGCTTTTCAGGGACTGGCCGTCGCCGCGGCCCCGCAACAACCGGGCGTCGCCGAGTTGTCCGGCCGCCTGCGCGGCACCAGCCGCCGCGCCGCACTCACGCTGGCGGGCGCCCCCGGCCGCTTCAACATTCCCTCCCTGTACCCCGACGGCATCGCCTTCTCCCGCATGGAGGGGGTATTGCACTGGACCCGGCAGGACGGCGGCTGGGCGTTGCGCACGGACGGCCTGTCCCTGGCCGCCCCTGATTTCTCCCTGGCCGTTCGCGGCGTCCTTGAAAAAGAAGCAAGCCGCCCCCTGCCCTACATGGAGCTGGCCGCCGAATTGCGCGACGGCAGGCTGGAGAAGCTGTTCCGCTACATGCCCTACACCGAGCGCTTCAGAATCCGCAACTGGATGCGCCGGGCCCTGCACGCCGGGCAGGTTGATGCGGCCGTCGCCGTGTTGCGCGGTTATCCCGACCAGTTCCCGTTCAAAAACCAAGAGGGGCGCATGCGCGCCCTGGTCAACATCAGCGACAGCGTGGTGGAGTATTCGCCGCGCTGGCCGGAGGTGGACGCCGTCGATGCCGAGTTGCTGTTCACCAATGAACAGCTGGATGCGGTTTTTCACCGGGGGAAGGTATTCAACGCCGACCTGGTCAACGGCGCCGGCAACATGCGCGACCTCACCCAAAAACACAAGGTCGTGGAGCTGAAGGGCAGGATTCGGGGGAGCGCCAGGGACCTGAGCCTGTTTATCGCCCAGGGACCGCTGGCGCAGGACGCCGTGCTGAGCTACGCCGCCAAGTCCATGACGGCGGGCGCTATCGCCCTTGACCTGGACCTTTCGGTGCCGATAAAAACCCCGGAACGACGCACCGCCATTGCCGGCGTCCTGGAGCTGGACCAGGCGCGGCTGAGTTCGAACGCCGGCGCACTGGAACTTGACCAGGTAACCGGCGCTATAGACTTCACTCGCGGCAGCGCTGCCGGGAAAAACCTGGCGGGCCGCCTGGCGGGACAGCCGGTCACCCTGGAGCTGTCGGGCAGCCGGGACGCAGTCGACGCCCCCCCCGCCCTGGTCATCGCAGGACAGGCGGACGCCGCGTTCATTGCCGGGCAAATCAGCCGGCGCTTTCCCGGGGCGGCGCATTTTGCCGGCCGCCTGGAACGACGCCTGTCCGGCACAACGGACTGGCAGGCCCGGTTCACCTTTGAAAATACGGACAAGGGTCTGTTGCAACGCCTGGCCGTCTCCTCCGACTTGCACGGGATGGCCCTGGACCTGCCGGCGCCCCTGGGAAAGACCGCCGCCGCCCGCAACGCGCTGACCATCCGCAAGACCCTGCAACAGACGACGCCCGCCGAGATACGCTACGCCCCGCTCGCGGCGGCGCGCATCGCCATGAACAGCGACAATCCCCAAGAGCTGGAGCGGCTGGACCTGTTTCTGGGGGAGCCCCCGGACG
>CAZDXS010000053.1:0-13589 GCA_964509455.1 uncultured Enterobacteriaceae bacterium
GTGAAGTGCGCCGCTGGGAGGCCGACAAACTCGCCGGGGTGCGGGGGCGCCGAGTGAAGCGCACCGCTGGGAGGCCGACAAACTCGCCGGGGTGCGGGGGCGCCGAGTGAGGCGCCGGGTAGTCGGTGAGCCCGCAGGCGACGGACGGAACGCACCGGGCAAGCGGCGCCCCTATGAACGAACCTTGACGTAACTGCCCGGCGCGTCCTCGATGACTTTTTGCCCGGCGGCGCCGGGACGGCGGGCGGGGACTTTCTCCCCGGCGTACTGCAACAGCCAGTCCTGCCAGTCCGGCCACCAGGAGCCTTCCTGGAACCGGGCCTGCTCGCGCCACTGGGCGGCAGGCGCCTCCACTCCGGGGCCGCTGTAGTAGCCGTACTTGTTGGCCGCCGGCGGGTTGACCACGCCGGCAATATGCCCGGACTTGCCCAGCACGAACCGCACCGGGCCGGACAGCAGTTGCGCCCCCAGGTACGTTCCCTGCCAGGGCGTGATATGGTCCTCCTCCGTGGAGATGAAGTAGGCAGGCACGCCTATCGTGCGAACGTCTATGGGTACGCCGTCAACGCTCAACCCGCCTGGTTCCTTGAAGCGGTTTTCCAGGTACATGGTGCGCAGGTAGGTGCTGTGCATTTTCGCCGGCAGGCGCGTGGAATCGGCGTTCCAGTACAGCAGGTCAAAAGGGAGCGGGTCCTTGCCCAGCAGGTAGTTGCGCACGTAAAACGACCACACTAGGTCGTTGGCGCGCAACATGTTGAACGTGGCCGCCATTTCCTTGCCCTCGTGGTAGCCTTTCTCTTCCATGACCTTTTCCAGGCTTTCCAGTTGCGCCTCATCTACGAACACGCCCAGGTCGCCGGGAATGGAAAAATCGACCAGCGTGACGAAAAACGTAGCGGATGCCGCGCGCTGGTCTTTTTTCGCTTTCATGTACGCCAGGGTCGCCGTCAGCAGGGTGCCGCCGATGCAATACCCCACCAGGTTGACCTGCTTCTCCCCCGTGGCATGCTCCACTGCGTCCAGGGCCGCCAGCGCCCCGTCCTTGACGTAATGCTCAAAATCCCGGTCCGCCAGTTTTTCATCGGGGTTGACCCAGGAAATAACGAACACCGTGTGGCCCTGGTCCACCAGCCACTTGATGAGGGAGTTCGCAGGTTGCAAGTCCAGCACGTAATACTTGTTGATCCAGGGGGGGATGATCAGCAACGGGCGCTGGAACGTCTGTTTCGTGGAGGGCGCGTATTGAATCAGCTGCATCAGGTCGTTCTGAAACACCACCTTGCCGGGGCTGGCGGCCACGTTCTCCCCCAGTTTGAAAGCCTGGGGATCAGTCATTTTAATCCGCAACTCGCCGGTTTCCGGGTTGAAGTCGTCCATGAAATTCTGCATGCCCTTGACCAGGTTCTCCCCGTTCGATTCCAGGGTGGCTTCCAGCACTTCCGGGTTGGTCATCATGAAGTTGGTGGGCGACATGGCGTCGGTGAACTGCCGGGTGTAGAACTGCGCCTTTTTCGCGCTGTCCTCGTCCAGCCCCTCCGCCTCGGCGACGGCGGTTTGAATGGCGTCTGCGGTCACCAGGTAGGATTGCTTGATGAAGTTGAAAAACGGATTGTTCTCCCAGGCCTCGTGCTTGAAGCGGCGGTCCCCTTTGGCGGGCTGGGCGGCGGCCGGCGCGGCCCCCTCGCCCAACATCTTCTGCGCGGTGTCGAACCACAAGTCGGTGTAGGCGGACCAGGCCCGGGCCTGGGCTTCCACCAGCTTCTCGGGGTTTTTCAGCAGGGAGGCGGTGAGATCCAGAAAAGCCTGGCCGACGCCCATGGAATCCATGGTTCCGTTGGACTGCTCCTGCCGGGCGAGAAAATCCTGCAACAACTGGTGGTAGGGGCCGGCTACGTGGGTCATGATTTCAGTCATTTGCTCCGGAGTGAATTCGGATTGCTTGTTTTGGGGTTGCCCGGCTTCGGGCCGCCCGGCTTTGGACTGCTTGCCCTTGGGTCGCCCGGCTGTGGGCCGCCCGGCTTTGGGTCGCCCGGCTTCGGACTGCCCGGCCTTGGGCTGCCCGGACTTGGGCCGCCCGGCTTTGGGTCGCCCGGCCTCGGCCTGCTTGCCCTTGGGCCGCCCGGTGTCGGGCCGCCCCGCCTTGGGCCGCTTGTCTTTGTTGGTCATTGTTCGCCGCCCCCGTCTGCGACATTCGCGGCGGCGAGGTCCGGAAACAGCCAGGGGCGCTCCTGCGACCGCCGCCGTTCGTAGTCCGCAATCAGGTCGCTGTCTTGCAAGGTGACGTCGATGTCGTCCAGGCCGCGCAACAGCCGTTCTTTCAGCGCCGGGTCAACGGAAAAATCCAGCGTCTCGCCGCCCGGCGTGGTGATGGTTTGCTGTTGCAGGTCTGCTTGCAAGCGGTAGCTCTCCGTTGCCGTCGCCTCCTGGAAGAGCCGGTCCACTTGCGCCTCGGGCAAAACGACGGTCAGCAACCCGTTCTTGCCGGCGTTGCCGGCGAAGATGTCGCCGAAGCTGGGGGCGATCACGCAACGAAAACCGTATTCGCACAAGGCCCAGACCGCGTGTTCCCGGGACGAGCCGCAACCGAAGTTGGCGCGGGCCAGGAGTATCTGGGCGCCCTGATAACGCGGCTGGTTCAGCACGAAGTCCGGCCGCAGGGGGCGCTGGGCGCAGTCCTGCCCCGGCTCGCCCGTGTCCTGGTAGCGCCAGGCGTCGAACAGGTTCGGGCCGAAACCGGTGCGCCGAACGGACTTCAAAAACTGCTTGGGAATGATGGCGTCGGTGTCCACGTCGGGGCGGTCCAGGGGGGCGACCAGGGCGGTGATGCGGGTGAACGCTCGCATGGTCTTAGCCGCCGCCGGCAGCCGCCGGTAGCTGCCGCACGTCCACGAAGCGGCCCGCCACGGCCGCCGCCGCCGCCATGGCGGGGCTGACCAGGTGGGTGCGTCCCCCCGCCCCCTGGCGCCCCTCGAAATTGCGATTGGAGGTGGAGGCGCACCGCTCGCCGGCGCCCAGGCGGTCCTCGTTCATCCCTAAGCACATGGAGCAACCGGGTTCGCGCCACTCAAAACCGGCGGCGGTGAAGATGCGGTCCAGCCCCTCTTCCTCGGCCTGGCGCTTGACCAGGCCGGAGCCGGGCACCACCAGGGCCTGGCGAATGTTCTCGGCGAGACGGCGGCCCGCCGCCAGCCGTGCGGCGTCCCGCAGGTCCTCGATGCGCGCATTGGTGCAAGAGCCGATGAACACCCGGTCCGGGCGAATCTCGGTGATGGCCGTGCCGGGGCGCAGGTCCATGTACGCCAGGGCCTGCTCCATGCCGTTGCGCTTCACCGGGTCGGGTTCCTGCGCCGGGTCCGGCACTCGGTCGGTAACGGGCGCCGCCATGGCCGGCGTCGTCCCCCAGGTGACGCAGGGTTGCACCTGGGCGGCGTCCACCTGGACGGTGCGCTCAAACACCGCGTCATCATCGCTGCGCAACTGCCGCCAGGCGGCTGCGGCCCGCTCCCAGTCCTCCCCCCGGGGCGCCAAGGGACGGCCTTTTACGTACGCTATGGTCTTGTCGTCCACCGCTATCAGCCCGCAACGGGCGCCGGCCTCTATGGCCATGTTGCACAGGGTCATGCGCCCCTCCATGGACAGGGCCGCCACGCCCTCGCCGCCGAACTCGATGGCGCAACCGGCGCCGCCGGCAACGCCAATCCTGCCGATGACGGCCAGCGCCAGGTCCTTGGCGGTGACCCCGGGCGCCAGCCGGTTGTCCACCCGGACCAGCATGTTTTGCAGTTTTTTCGCCGCCAGGGTCTGGGTCGCCAGCACGTGCTCCACCTCGGAAGTGCCGATGCCCAGCGCCAGGGCGCCCAGCGCCCCGTTGGTGGTGGTGTGGGAATCGCCGCAGACCACGGTCATGCCCGGCAGGCAGGCGCCCTGCTCCGGGCCGGTGACGTGCACGATGCCCTGCCGCTCATCGGCCAGCTCTATGTAGGGGATGCGCCATTCCCTGGCGTTTTCCGCCAGCACGTCCAGTTGCTTCCGGGAGACGGGGTCCTTGACGGCGCCCCGGTCGCGCGTGGGCACGTTGTGGTCGGGGACGGCCAGCCCGGACAGGCGGCGGCGCGGCGCTCGCCCCGCCAGCCGCAGACCTTCGAACGCCTGGGGCGAAGTCACCTCGTGAATCAGGTGCCTGTCGATGTACAGCAGGGCGGCGCCGTTGTCGTAGTCGCGCACCACGTGCTCGTCCCACAGCTTGTCGTAGAGGGTTTTGCCGGCCATGATTCAGCAGGTTCCCGCGTTGATGCCGGGCTCAGTCGCCGCGGCGGCCAATGCGCCGCCCCTGCCGGGGAGTTGCCGAGGGCCGGGAGTTTTTTCGTTTTTGTGCATGGCGTCATTATACCACTTCAGTGCGGGCAGCGGGGCTTTGTTGCGGCGCCCACGGCGTGGACGGCGGGACGGCGCGGAAAGCCGGGCGCGGACGAGACGGCGCAGATTGCGGCGCGGCGCGGAAGGCCGGGCGCGGGCGAGACGGCGCAGATTGCGGCGCGGCGGGGCTTTGTTGCGGCGCCCACGGCGCGGCGGGGCGGCGCCGGCGACACTCACAGCAACGAGGCCTGGCGCACTTCCTGCGGCCGGGCGGCCGGTTGCAGGTTCGAGACGCCGGCCCCCAACAAGCGCACGCGGCGGGCGCCGGCCTCGGTCTTCGCCAGCAGTTCAGCCAGGACGGGCTCGATGGCGGCGACATCGACAATGGGCTCCGCCAGGGTCCTGCTGCGCGTCACCTGCTGAAAATCCGCATACTTCACCTTGATGGTGAGCGTGCGCCCCAGCAGTTGTTTCCGCTCCATGATGCGCAACGTCTCCTCCGCCAGTTCGCACAGGCGCCGCAACATCGTTTCGGTATCCGACAGGTCCTCCAGGAACGTCACCTCGTTGCTGACGGACTTGCGCTCCCGCCGGGCGCGGACCGGGCGCCGGTCTATGCCCCTGGCGACGTGGTAAAAATACTCGCCGATCTTGCCGAAATGCCGGCGCAACTCCGCCAGGGACAAGCGCCTGAGGTCTGCGCCGTCGGCGACGCCCAGCGCTTTCATGCGCGCCTCGGTGGCCTTGCCAACCCCGAAAAACCTGCTTATGGGCAACCGGGCGACAAAATCCGCGCCGGCGGCGGGGGTGATCACGTACAAGCCGTCGGGCTTGTCCATGGCGGACGCCGCCTTGGCGAGGAACTTGTTGTAGGATACGCCGGCCGAGGCGGTCAGGCCGGTCGCCCGGCGCACCTCTGCCTTGACGGCCTGGGCGATGCGGGTGGCGGACCCCTGGAACTGGTCGCAAGCACTGACATCGAGGTAGGCCTCATCCAACGACAACGGCTCCACAACTGCGGTGAACTTCTTGAAAACAGCCATTATCTGCGCCGATATTCGTCTATATTCGGCGAACCTCGGCTTCAGAAACACCGCCTGGGGGCACAACCTTGCGGCCCGCGTGGACGACATGGCGGAGCGGATGCCGAACGCCCTCGCCTCGTAGCTGCACGCCGCCACCACCCCGCGGCGGTTCGGGGCGCCGCCCACCACCACTGGTTTTCCCCGCAGGTCGGGATGGTCCCGTTGCTCCACGGAGGCGTAAAAAGCATCCATATCCACGTGGATGATTTTGCGGCCGTTCGCGGCGCCGACTGTGTCGTTCATGGCGCTTCGATTATACCGGACAATGCGCCGCAAGGGGGCATAAGCGCCCGTTGCGTCCTGCGGGCCGCGCACAAAACCCGAATGAATGTTGCGTTTTTTCAGCAAGAGAAAAACAACCGCCCGCAACTCCGCCAGGCAGACCTGTCGCAAGAGCGCTTTACCGCGATGCCGAATCATGGTAGGGTGGGAACAATGGACACGACAGCCCAGCAACCGTTGCAAGCGCCGCGACCCGATGTCGACCGTCGACATAACGGAGGCCCGGCATCCGGGAACCGGGCGTTCAGGCTGATTGACCTCTTCGCCGGGGCCGGCGGCATGACCCTGGGCTTCTCGAAGCGATTCGGGCATGCCTTTCGGTCGGTCTGGGCAAACGATTTCAACGATTTCTGTGTTAAAACCTACAACAGGAACTTCGGAAACCACTGCATTGGCGGAGACATCGTAAGCATCCTGAACGACCCGGACATCACCATTCCCGCAGCGGACGTGGTTATCGGCGGCCCTCCGTGCCAGGGATTCAGCCTGTTGAACAAAGGCCGGAAAACGGACCCGAGAAAGCAACTCTGGCGCCCTTATCTTGAGATTGTCAAACGCTCCGGGGCAAAGGTTTTTGTTATGGAGAACGTACCCCAGCTCCTCGGCTCGTCCGAATATGAAGAAATAGCGGAGGTTGCTGAAACCATGGGGTTTAAAATATGCGGGAGCGTGCTGTGCGCGGCCGATTACGGCGTACCGCAAACCCGGCGCAGGGCTATCATCATCGGCAGCAACTTCGCCGACCCCCAACTGGTTTTTCCGCCGCGCAAATCGCACTTCAATCCCTACAGGGACAGCAGGCAAATCTCCGCAATGGAAGGCAACGGCGGCAACGGGCTGGCGCCGGATGCAGTCAGGTGGCGTACCGTGCGGGACGCCATCGAAGATCTGCCGCCGCCCCAGGGCACTGAAATCCGAAATGAACAACCGCCGCTGGACCTTCACTTCGGTCGTTCTCCAACGCCGAAAAGCATAACGAGATACCGGACCATCCCAGAGGAGGGAATGAACAGATTTGACCTGCAAAAACGCGCACCGGAGCTCACGCCCGCCTGCTGGATACGCAAAAAATCCGGCGGGACCGACCTTTTTGGGCGCCTGTGGTGGGACCGCCCCGCGTTCACCATTCGCACCGAGTTTTTCAAGCCGGAGAAAGGGCGCTACCTGCACCCTAAGCAACACCGCCCGATCACCCATCGCGAGGCGGCGCGCTTTCAATCGTTTCCCGATGATTTCATCTTCACGGGCGCCAAGGCGGAAATAGCGAAACAGATTGGCAACGCCGTGCCGCCGGTGCTGGGTGCTCAACTAGCGGACGTGGTTTCCAGGATGCTGAACGACGACGCCAGTAACTAGATGATCGACGTCTTTTCGCGGGAGAAGCGCAGCTGGATTATGAGCCGCGTCAAAAACCGCGACACCGCACCGGAACTTCTTGTCAGGTTATGCATTCACAACATGGGGTATCGGTTCCGACTTCACCGAAAAGATCTGCCGGGAAAACCGGACATCGTTTTACCGCGTCACCACAAGCTCGTGTTTGTGCATGGGTGTTTCTGGCACGGACACAAGAATTGCAAACGTTCAAAACGCCCCGCCACGCGCAAACGATACTGGAATGAGAAGATTGACGGCAATATTGCCCGCTACAGGAAACAACAGCGTAAACTACGAAAAATGGACTGGAAAGTACTCACGGTCTGGGAATGTGAAACGCGGTCGCCGGAAAAGCTGATAAGAAAGTTGGAACGATTTCTGGGCGATGAGTAGCAGAAACGCCCGGCACAAAGCCCCGGAACGGATTCGCAACAGGGTTGAAAAACGAACTCAAAACTTCAAAACGGACTTGGAGACGGGCGAACTTTGCCCAAAAGCGCCTGCCGGCCCGCCTGGAACTCCGACCGGTTCACCGCCTATTTCCGGGCGGGCTTCGTCCGCAAGCGCGTATCGGGCCCCATGCGGAGGGGGGCGAGGACGAGAAAGAAAACCTGGCAGCATTATGCGTTGTTTGCCCTGATGAAATTCACGGGCAATCGCAGTAGAATTGGCGGACTATGCCTGGTTGCCAATCATTTTTCACGTCGCTGTCTGCTGACTGAACCGCCTTCATAAATGCTGAAACCTTGCTGTAAAAAAATGACTTCTTGTTCGCTCCCCGAAACGCCCGGCGCCGCCAAAAGCAGCGGGGCAACCGGGACGGGGCCGGTCGGCGCTGAATCCGCCGGCAACCCGGCAACGGCGGGCGGCGGGTACGCCGCGGCGTTGGCGGAACCGGTATGGCGGGGCGTACTCCTGTCGTTGGCGCTGGCGCTGGCGCTGGCGCTGGCCGGCGGCGCGGCGCAGGACGTCGTCGCTGATGCCGAGGTCGACGACGCGGCGCAAGACGTCGTCGTTGACTCCGAGGTCAGCGGCGCGGGCGGCGCGGCGCAGAATGTGGAGTACGGGGGTGTCGATGCGGAACGGGTGGAAGATGAGAGTCCGGACGCGGCGCAAGGCGCAGACCCCGAGGGCGCGAGCGCCGAGGACGAGGCGGCCGCCGAGGATGCCGTTGCCGACGCCGTTGCCAACACCGTTGCCGACGCCGAGGACGAAGGCAACGAGACCGAGGCTGCCGGCATCGCCGAGGACCCCGACGCCGCGGCGCTGGCCGCCGCCCTTGCCGCCCTGGAAAACCAGGATTTTCGCGGTGCGCGCGAAATATTCCAGTCCCTGGCGGAGCAGGACAACGCCGCGGCCCAGCACCAACTGGGACGGCTTCATCATCGCGGGCTGGGCGTTGAGATTGACGCCGGGGAAGCGGCGCACTGGTATGCCCGGGCGGCGCAGCAGGGACATACGGAAGCCCAGTACCGGCTGGGCAACCTGTACCTGATGGGCGAGGGGGTGGGACAAAGCGACGAGGACGCCGCCCACTGGTTGGAGCAGGCGGCGGCCCAGGGACACGACGGGGCGCGGCGCAACCTTGACAACATTCAACGCATCACCCGATCCCGGGAGAAATTGGCGCGGGAAATGGCGGGCCGGACGCCGCCGCAGGAGGAGTTGCCGGCGGCGGACGAGACGGCGGCGGCCGCCCCGACTGAAAGCGCGGCGCGCCGCGGCTTCTGGGGGCGCCTGTGGGGGCAAGACGACCCGCAAGCGCCCGCAAGCGACGATCCGGACGATGAGATGCCGACCCCGCTCGCAGACGCCGCGGCGGCGGAACCTGGCGAAGCGCCCGTCGGGGCGGCCGCGGCGAACACTGCCGACAAACCCAGGAAAGGATTTTTCGCCCGGCTGTTCGGCGGCGGGGATAAGGAAAGCGCCGCAAACGATGATGAAACGGCGCAACCGGGCGCCGCAAGCCAGGTGGACGTAGCCCTGGACACGGTATCAGGGGATTCCGACACATCGATTCCGGCGGGGGATTTGACCCTCAACCCCATGGAGCAGTCAGGGGCGGTGTCCAATTACGAGCTGGGGCTGGCGTACGCTCGGGGCGACGGCGTGAAACAGGACCATTCCCAGGCCATGGAGCATTTCAGCCGGGCCGCGAAGCAGGGTTACGCCCCCGCCCAGTACCGGCTGGGACTGGCATACGCCCAGGGCGATGGCGTGAAGCAGGACCACGCCAGGGCATTGACGCACTTCACCGAAGCCGCAGAGCAGGGCTACGCCCCCGCCCAGCACCGGCTGGGACTGGCGCACGCCCGGGGACAGGGGACGGAACAAGACCTAGCAGTGGCGATTGGCTGGTATGAAAAAGCCGCCCTGCAAGGGGACGCCATCGCCCAGCGCAGCCTGGCGCGGGCCTACCTGGCGGGCGCGGCCGGCGTTGACCGCAACGAAACCCTGGCCCTGGCGTGGTACGAGCTGCTGGCAGAAGGCGGCAACCGGCTGGACGTGCACCGGCGCGACGCCCTGCTGGAGGTGATGTCCGAGGAGGAAGTGCAAGCGGCCCAGGCGCTGAAAACGGACCTGCAGAGCCGCCTGTCGACCAGCTGAGCCGCCGGCGCCGCCGCGGCACGGCCGACGCCGCGAACCCGCATGCACACGACTCCCTGAAAACGCGCCATAATGAATAGAGTACACACATGACCGAGAAAAACCCCAATGCCCTGTCGCCAAAAGAGATAGAACAGATAGAGCAGTTGACCCTGCGCTGGATATTTCAAGCTGTGCTTGATTTCGGCATGGAATCCCACGAAATATTTCTCAAATCCCCGGATAGCGTCAAGGACATCGCTGAGGACATTACCCGAGAATTGCTTGATCGACTGCCTGGTTTTAACGTCCAGCAGAGAGTGTATGGCACAGTGGATTATAAAAAAGCAAGATATGTGATTCTTCCCGGAAAAGCCGTGAGACAAGCCTTGTTTATCGATTCAAAAGCAGAAAAGGAAAGCCGCTCCGCAACCATTCAAATGTCCCAGACGTCACTGCGCATCAAGCAACGGCGGGCAAACATGGCAGTAGAAGAAAAAGGGCTTCTGCCGGAAATTTCCAGATACGGCGAAAAAAACTACCTGACAACCACGTGTCTGGTGCATTTCAGGTACGATGATGACGATGCCGGAGTCCATCATTTGCGTGAAACCACCATCGCGGCAATTCCCAACGGGAAATTACAGGACAGGTATAATCCCAGCGTAGATGACGGCATCTGGCTGGCCGGCAGAAATGCACCGACGTTGGGCGAAGACTTCAGGGTGCGGGTCAGTTTCAGCAAGCTGAAAAGCAAGGCGAACTGGCGCGTCCAGGCGATACAGTACGATCACGACAAGCAGGAGTGCCTAGCATCATGGCAGTCATAAACATGTTCAAGCCGCTGGCGCCCGGCGGGATTTATCACGGCGACGCCAGGAGCCTGTTGCGAAGAATCGAGAAAAACTCCATTGCGCTGAGCGTGTGGTCTCCCCCTTATTTCGTGGGCAAGGATTACGAAAAAGACCTGTCGTTCGATGACTGGCGGAACCTGTTGCGGGTTGTCATCGCCCGACACTTTCCCATCATCAAGCCGGGCGGTTTTCTGGTCATAAACATCGCGGACATTCTGTGTTTCAAGGACGAGACCATGCCGAAGATAATGGCGGAAAACGTCTCGCGCCGCAAGGTTGCGCTCTCTCGGGAGGACGTACTGGCGGCCCGAAAAAAACATCCCGAATGGGACCGCCGCCGACTCGCATTGCACTTCAAATGCAGTGAGCAGACCATCGACAGAAGACTCAATGGAAACAACGTCAGGGGAGGAAAATACCAGTCGCAAACCAGGGTTTTCCTGGTGGGAGGGTTGGTGGAGGCGGCGGCCCTGGATGCCGGCTTCTACCTGTACGACCGCAGGATCTGGATGAAAGACGCCGCTTGGGAGAACTCACGCTGGCATACCATCTCCTACCGCTCCGTGGATGAGACCGAGTACCTGTACGTGTTCTGGAAACCTGGGACCACCCGGGTTGACCGCGCCCGGCTGACGCGGGAAGAGTGGGTGAACTGGGGTTCCCGGGGCGTGTGGGAGATACCCTCCGTTCGCAGCAACGCGGACCATGATTCCAAGTTTCCCCTGGAGTTGCCGCGGCGCGCCATAAAGCTTTTTACCGACCCCGGCGAAATCGTGCTGGACTGTTTCATGGGCAGCGGCACGACTGCGCTGGCGGCTGCCGGCGAAGGCAGGCGGTATATCGGCATTGACAAGGAAAAAAGATCGGTGGACATCGCCAGGAAAGTCGCGCAGGCAATAGGCGAGTGCGCCAAGGAGCCGCAACAAATGGACCTGATGATCAGGGAGTTGGAGGCGTCATACAAGAGAGAGTAACGCGGGCGGCGGGCGCAGCAACGCGGCGGCGCCGCGTACGAGGTTGCAATACGGGCGAGGACCTGGCGGTGACGCGGTCGGCGACAAACCGGCGCACGAGAGCAGCAAGAGTGCGGCAATGCCCCCGACGGGCGCGGCGCCTCGACAACGGCGGCGCGGCGCGGACCTGCCGGTGACGCGGGCGGCGACAAGCCTCAGCGACAATAGCGCGGGCGGCGGGAGCAACAACGTGCGCGGAGGAGCCCGGCGCGGCGCCCGGTAACGGCGGCGGCACGGTCGGCGACAAACCGGTGCGCGAAAGCGGCGGGCGCAGTAGCACGGCGCCTACGTAACGCACGAGGCTACAGCACGGCGGCGCCTCTGGCGGATACGACGCGGCGGCGCGGCCGGCGGGCAGCCGGCGCACGGCGACAAGCATCAACGACAATAATGCGGGCGACAGCGGCGGCGCAGGCGGCGGGCGCAACAACGCCCGTAGAGGAGCCGGACGCGGCGCCGCGACAACGGCAGCGCGGCGCGGACCTGCCGGCTCACGCCAGGTTTTCCAGCGCCTCCAGAGCCTCGGTCAACCTGCCGACGGCGTGCGCTTCCAGAGGCGCCGCCGACTTTTTCCCCGGCGCGTTGGCGGCTGGAATAATCGCCTTGCCGAAGCCGTGCTTGGCGGCTTCTTTCAGGCGTTCCTGGCCTTCCTGCACCGGGCGGATCTCGCCCGTCAGTCCCACCTCCCCGAAAATCACCAGGTCCCCGGGCAGGGGACGGTCCCGCAGGCTGGACAGGATCGCCATTAGCGCCGCCAGGTCGGCGGCGGTCTCGCTGAGCCTGACGCCGCCCACCACATTAATGAAGATGTCCTGGTCGTAGGTGACGATGCCGGCGTGGCGCTCCAGCACCGCCAGCAACATGGACAGGCGGTTCTGGTCCAGCCCCACGGTCACCCGCCGCGGCGGGTCGCTGTGGGAGCGGTTCACCAGCGCTTGCACTTCCACCAGCAGGGGGCGGCTGCCCTCCCGGGTAACGAGGATGGCGGTGCCGGCCGTGCGCTCCCGGCGGGTCGTCAAAAAAATGGCGGACGGGTTGCTCACTTCCCGCAGTCCCCTGTCGGTCATGGCGAACACGCCCAGCTCGTTGACTGCGCCGTAACGGTTCTTGACGGAGCGGATCATCCGGTAGCGGTTGTTGCCGTCCCCCTCGAAGTACAGCACCGTGTCGACGATATGTTCCAACACGCGGGGGCCGGCCAGGGCGCCCTCCTTGGTTACGTGGCCCACCAGGAACACCGCGGTGCAGGTTTGCTTGGCGAGGCGCGCCAGCCCGGCGGCACATTCCCGCACCTGGGCGACGGCGCCGGGCGCCGATTGCAGGAAGTCGGAGAACACGGTCTGGATGGAATCCACCACCAGCACCCGGGGCTTGTGCCGGGCGACGCCGGCGAAAATGTTCTCCAACTGGTTCTCCGCCAGCACCAGCAGGCGCTCGGCCTGCAGTCCCAGGCGGTTGGCGCGCAGGCTGACCTGTTCAATGGACTCCTCGCCGGTGACGTACAGGGCGTCGACGGCGTCTTTGTTCGCTAGGGACGCCAGCGCTTGCAACAGCAGGGTTGATTTGCCGATGCCGGGGTCGCCGCCCAGCAACACCACCGAGCCGCTGACCAGGCCGCCGCCCAGGGCGCGGTCGAACTCCGCCAACCCGGTGCCCAGGCGCGGTTGCTCCGCCGGGTCAATTTCATCGAGCCGGTGCGCCGCCGTTGCATCGGCGGGCTGAAAGTGAAACCGCTCGGCAGGACGGGATTTGTCATCCACCGCCACCTCGCTCAAGGTGTTCCAGGCCTTGCAGTCGTTGCACTGGCCGCTCCACTTGGCGGCGATGCCGCCGCATTCGCCGCACTGGTAGCGGGTTTTTATCCGCTCAGCCATGCCGGGCGCCCTCCCGCCTGCCAGGCGCACTCCAAGCGCGGCAGTCGGCGCCCCGCCCGCGCCGCCCGGCGGCAACGCCGCCACATTCGTTGCACTGGCAGCGGGTTTTTACCCGCTCAGCCATGGCGGACGCCCTCCCGCCTGCCGGGTGCGCCCCAGACG
>CAZDXS010000054.1:0-7750 GCA_964509455.1 uncultured Enterobacteriaceae bacterium
GGTGCGTCCAGTGCGCTTGGTGCGGCGGCCGGCGCCGCCCGCGATGGCGTCGTCCATTTGCGTCAGAACTCGAAGCTGGACGAGATGTGCCACTCGCGCCCCCGCCCCGCCCAGCGTGTCTTCCAGGATGCTCACGGCGCGGTGCGCCCAGTGCGCTTGGTGCGGCGGCCGGCGCCGCCCGCGATGGCGTCGTCCATTTGCGTCAGAACTCGAAGCTGGACGACAGATGCCATTCGCGTCCCCGGGCAAAGGTCTGCTGGGTGAAGCCGAAAGTGTCCTGGTAGTTGCTGAACACGGTGTATTTTTCGTTGGTGAGGTTGTCCACGCCCAGCGCCAGGGACAGGCCGGTGTCCCACAGGTCCCAGCGCACGCCCGCGTTGAACAGGTGCAGGTCGCTTTCCACCAGGTCCGGGTTGGGTACGCCGAAACTCAGCGATGTGCCGGCGAACGGCCCCGCGTTCGGCACGGCGCCGCCCACGCGGGGAATGTTGTTGGAGTTGGCGCCCCAGCCGCTGCGGAAAGACCACTCAAAGCGGGGGGTCAGGTAGCCCCACTGGCCCAGGCTGAACTCCTTGTATGCCTGCATGGCGGCCGTCCACTTGGAAATGTGCTGGAACGGGCTGTCCAGGGTCAAGCCCTGGACGCCTCCGCCCAGGTCGGTGCGCTTCATGTCGGTCATGCCGGCGCTGCCGGTAATGAACCACCCCGGCGCCGGGTTCAGCAAGGCTTCCAGCTCCATGCCGCTGACCTCGGCGTCGCCGGCGTTGCTGACGAACGGCCCCAGACGCGACGGGTCCGACACCAGCAGTTGCAGGTCCGTGTAATCGGTGAAAAAGCCCGCGGCGTTGATGCGCAACCGGTCGTCCCAGCCGCTGAACTTGAAGCCGGCCTCGTAGGATTTGACGAACTCGGGGTCAAAACTGGGCGTGCCGGCCTCGGGCGGGAAAATGCGCTGGGTGTAGCCGCCGGACTTGAAGCCCTCGGCGTAGGTGAAATACGTCATCAGGCTCTCGTTCCAGCGGTAGGACAGGTTCGCCATGGGCGTGAGCTCCGAGGTCTTGCGGGAAACCTCCTCGAACGGCAGGGTGCGGTCGCCCACGGCGCACCGCCGCCGGCTGCTGTCGAAAGGCATGGACGTCGCCGGCGGCGGGCAGTTGATGTCCAACGGCCCCACCGGCAGTTTCTCGATGAACTGGTCCGGCAGGTAATCCCGGGTGTCCTCCGTGTAACGCAGGCCGACCGTCAGGTCCAGCTGGCTGGTGACGTGCACCGTGCCCTGGCCGAACAGGGCCCAGGAGTTCGCCTCGTAATGCCCGCCCGATTGCAACTCCGCCACGGAAAAACGCACCGGGTTGATGTTCTTGCCGTCCTCCCGGAAATAGTAGGCGCCGGCGATCCAGTCCAGGCGCCCCAGGAAGTCGGTTCCCAGCAGTTGCAACTCCTGGCTGAACTGGTCGTGCCGGTAGATGTCGATGAGGTAGGAAACCCGCGCCGGGGAGCCGTCCTGATCGCCGGCGAAGTCGCCGTTGAAGCCGCGCAACGCGCTGATGGACTTGACCCGGAGCTGGTCGTTGATGCGCCAGTCCAGGGTCAGGGCGCCGCCCCAGACGTCCAGTTCCTGGTAGCTGGGGTCGCCGCCGTAATTCTCCTTGCCGTCGCCGTTGTCGATGTACTGCTGGTTAATGCAGTTCGGGTTGTCGGCGTTTTGCGGCTGAAAACAGGCCATGAACTTGAAAGGAAAGGCCGCAGGGTCGCTGGCGTCAAAAAACTCGCCGCCGGCCGTCGAGGGCATGCCGGTGGCGGCCAGTTGCGCGGCTAGGGTGTTTGCCCCCAGCGTCATGGAGGGAAAGCCGCCGGCCCTCAGCACGCCCAGGTTAAGCGGCTGAATGCCGGTCAGCACGAAAGGATTGCCGTTCTCGCGTTCGCGGCTGTAGTCCGCGGCCAGGGAAACCTCCAGGTCGGCGGTGGGCAGCCAGCGCACCGTGACGCGCCCCGCCAGCACGTCCTGGTCGCCCAGGTCCTTGCCGTCGCTGACGCGCCGCACGTAGCCGTCCTGGTTGAAAGAAGCCGCGGCGATGCGCGTGAACAGGTTGTCGGTCAGGGGGATGTTGACGGCGACCCGCACGTCGGCGCGCGAGTCAGAGCCCAGCTTGACGTCCGCCTTGCCGCCAAACTCCTCGTCCGGCTTCTTGCTGTTGAGCGTGATGGCGCCGCCGATCGTGTTGCGCCCGAACAGGGCGCCCTGGGGGCCGCGCAACACCTCCACCCGTTCCAGGTCCACCAGGTCCAGCACCGCGCCCACGGAACGGCCCAAGTATACGCCGTCAACGTAAATGCCCACGCCGGGGTCGATTACCGGCGTGAAGTCGTTTTGCCCGATGCCGCGAATATACACGGCGGCGTTGGACACGTTGGAGTAGGTGGTGGATTCGTTCAGCACCAGGTTCGGCACGAACTGGTCCAGCCTGCCGATGTCGCTGACGCCGCGAAAATCCAGGGACTCGCCGCTGAACGCGGACACGGCGATGGGCGCGTCCTGCAGGTTTTCTTCGCGCTTGCGCGCGGTGACCACCACTTCCTCGATCAGTGCGCCGCTTCTGCCCTGGGCCAGCGCCGGCGCACCGCCGGCTATGGAAGCCGCCAGCAACACGGCGGCTGTTGCGACCGCAAAGGCGCGGGCCGTTGCCGCGCCGCGTTGGTTTGTTTTCAGCATGGTTCTTCCCCCCTGCAAACTGGAATATGGCATTGCCAGGCAGGTATATCCTACTTGAAAGACGCGGCGGGCGCCCGGAAATCCGCAAGCGGGGCGGGGTGCGGCGCTGTCGCGGTGGCGGGACATTGCCGTGAGGCGAGGCGTCGCCGTGGGGTGCGGCGCTGTCGCGGTGGCGGGACATTGCCGTGAGGCGAGGTGTCGCCGTGGGGTGCGGCGCTGTCGCGGGGGCAAGACATTGCCGTGAGGCGGGCCGCCGCCGGGGGCAGGATGCAACCGGGAGGCGCGACGGCGGCGCGGGCAACGCGACCGCCGCGCCGGAAGTTGTCGTGAAATTGCTTCCTGGGCGGGAATGGGCCGCTCAGCGGTTGGCGCTCCACTCCTGGAAAGAGCCGCCCTGGTCGGCCAGCCGTTGCAGCAACGGCGCCGGAGTCCACCACAGGTCGCCGTAGCGGCCCCGATATTTTTCAATCCCCGCGCATACCTTGTCAAGGCCGATGGAGTCGGCGTACTTCATGGGGCCGCCGCGATAGCGGGGCATGCCGTAGCCGTTCACGAAAATGACGTCAATGTCCCCCGGCCGCAAGGCAACGCCTTCTTCCAGCGCCCGCGCCCCCTCGTTGATCATGGGATAAAGCAGGCGCTCTAAGATTTCCTCGTCGTCCGCTTCCCGCGGCACTGCCCCTAACGTCTGGGCCTCGCGTGCGGCCAGGTCCATCACTTGCGGGTCCGGTTGCGCCGTGCGCCCCTCGTAGCGGTAGACGCCGGCGCCGGTTTTCTGGCCGTAGCGCCCCATGTCGCACAGCGCTTGGCATAAGCGGAAATACGCCGGGTCGGCGGGGCGTTCCCGCCACTCGGCGATGAGGTTGCTGAAAACGTCCAGGCCGGATAAGTCCATGACCGCGTGCGGCCCCATGGCCATGCCCCAGTCCCAGGCGACTTGGTCAACCCGCTCCGGCGGCACGCCTTCCAGCGTCATCAGTTGCGCCTGGGCGGCGTAGGGAAGGAACAGGCGGTTGCCGACGAAGCCGAAGCAGACCCCTACCGGCACGCCCGTTTTCCCCAGTTTTTTCGCGAGCGCCATGGCCGTGGCCAGCACGTCCGCGGCGGTTTTTTCGGTGCGCACCACTTCCAGGAGATTCATAATGTGGGCCGGGGCGAAAAAATGCAAGCCGACCACGTCTTGCGGGCGGCGGGTGACGGCGGCAATCTCGTTCAAGTCCAGGCTGGACGTGTTGCTCGCCAGGACGGCGCCCGGCTTGCAGACCTCGTCCAGTTGCTGGAACACGCGCTTTTTCAGGTCCAGGTTTTCAAAAACCGCCTCGATGACCAGGTCGGCGGCGCCGGCGGCGGCGTAGTCGACGGCGGCGGCGACCATGGTCTCGGCCTGCTCCCGTTGCGCCGCCGTCATGCGCCCCCGGTCAACGGCCGCCGCCCAGTTTTTGCGGATTGCCTCCATGCCGCGCTCCAGTCCGGCCTGGTCCGCATCCAGCAGGGTGACGGGCAACCCGGCGCCGATGAGCGCCGTGGCGATGCCGCTGCCCATGGCGCCGGCGCCGACCACCGCCGCGCTGGTGATTTCCCGGCTGGGCGTTGTCTTGGGGACATCGGGGATCCTGCCTGCTTCCCGTTCCGCGAAAAACAGGTGGCGTTGCGCCTGGGAGTGGGGGGACTCCTTGCATTCGTCAAACAGCCGCCGCTCCATTGCCGCGGCTTCCTGGTAGGTCTTGGTCGCTGCCGCCCGCACGCATTCCAGGATGCGCGGCGGGGCGAAAAACCCCCGGGCGCGGCGGGCCAGTTGTTGCCCGTAGTCCGTAAAAAAATCATCGTCAACGTCGTCGGAGACGACCTGCAACTCGCTGACGCGCTTGAGTGGGGCGCCGGCGGCCAGCAGTTCCTTGGCCCAGGCAACGGCGCCGACGCGCAGGTCGCCGTCCACCAGTTTTTCGATGACGCCGGCTTCAAGCGCCTCGCCGGCGGAAATGGGGCGGCCCGAGGTCATCATGTCCAGGGCTTTTCTCACGCCTGCCAAGCGCGGCAGGCGTTGCGTGCCGGTGGCGCCGGGCAACAGCCCCAGGTTGACTTCCGGCAATCCCACCCGCGCCGACGGCGCCGCGCAACGGTAATGGCAACCCATGGCCGTCTCCAGCCCGCCGCCCAGGGCGACGCCGTGGACGGCGGCAACCACCAGCTTGGGCGAGGCCTCGAATTTCTCCACCAGGGCGGGCAGCCAGGGGTCTTTCCTGGGCTTGTCGAACTCGGTGATGTCGGCGCCGGCGATGAACGTCCTGCCCGCGCCCAACAACACCGCGGCCGCTGCGCTGTCATCGGCGGCCAGTCGTTCCAGGGCGTCCCAGCAACCTTTTCTGACCGCCGCGGACAGGGCGTTGACCGGCGGGTTGTCGATGGTGATGACGGCAATGCCGTCGGCGACTTCGTAACGTACCAGGGCGCTCATTTCGCCGCTATTGTACCGCAACCCGCGTTGCGGCGCCCCCGAAAACCCGCCGTCGCCGCGCCGCGCCGCCCTCCGCGCCGCGCCCCGCCCATCCCTCCGCCGTTCGCATCGCGCCGCGCCGCCCGCGTTGCGCACCGTGTGTCGCTCGCCGCGCAGCGCCCGTCCCTCCGCCGCCCGCCGTTTGTTTTCCGCCGTTCGCATCGCGCCGCGCCGCCCGCGCACCGCGCCGCCCTCGCGCCCCGTCGCCCGCACATCGAACTCCCGCCGCGCTCCGCCCGCGTTGCCTCGTGCCGTGCCCCGTCGCTCGCGCCACCCCGCCCCGCCTACGACGCTATTGCCACAACTCCCCCTGGCGCAGGATGTTTTTCGGAAGGCGAGCCGGGCAACGAGTGCGGGCCTGGCGCAGGGATTTTGCGCGAGAATGCGGCGGCACACGACCGAACAAGGGAGGCGTACAGGTAGTACATCGACCGCAGTGAAAGAGCAGCGTTGCAACTCCCCCTGGCGCAGGATGTTTTTCGGAAGGCGAGCCGGGCAACGAGTAAGGGAGAGAGATGTACATGTAGTACATTGACCGACCGAACGAGGCAGGCCGGCGATGCATAACGGAAAACAGACAAGCCAGGAGTTATCGCGCAAAATAACGCGCCAAAGGCAGTTCCGTTCTTTTTGTGACAGCTCTCAGGGCAAAACTGGACCGCACCCTGGCCACTCCTGGCAAGGTGGTCAGTTTCTCGTGGTGAAGCCGCTCGTAATCGGCGGCGTCTGTTGCGACGACTCGCAACAGGTAGTCGTAATCCCCGGACATCAGGTAACACTCCATGACTTCCGGCACCTGCGAGACGCCGGCCTCGAAAGCGTCCAAGTCTTCTCTTTGCTGGCGGTTCAGGGTGATTTCCACGAAGACGTTGCTGGATAGTCCCACTTGTACCTGGTTGACTAACATGGCGTAGCCGCCGATGACGCCCGCTTCTTCCAGCAACTTGACGCGGCGCATGCATGCCGACGGGGATAAATTGACGCGCCGGGCCAGCCGCACGTTGCTGAGGCGCCCGTCCAGTTGCAACTCGTGCAAGATGGCGCGATCGGTTCTGTCCAGGGCGATCATTAGAATTTAATTCCTCTAAACGAGTAAAAAGTAGCAGATTATTCTAATAATAGCCCATATTCTCCACTAATTTGCACAAAAATTCGCTTATTTTTCCATTATCTTGATCCCAGACGTTCGGGCGGGCTGTTTTGTTGCTTGCCTGGGCGCGATGAAGAACGAGTTGACTGCGAGGTGTGGCTTATGCGCATTGGCGTACTGAAAGAAACCAAGAACCATGAATATCGCGTGGGGTTGACGCCTGCCGCCGCCGGCGAGTTGGCGCGGCGGGGTCATCAGGTAGCGGTTCAGGCCGGCGCCGGCGCCGGCGTGGGCATGACGGACGCAGATTACACGGCGGCCGGCGCGCGCATCGCGGCGGATGCCGCCGCCGTTTTTGCCGCCGCGGAACTGGTCATCAAGGTAAAGGAGCCAACGCCTGGGGAGTGTCGGCTGTTGCGCCCGGGGCAGACGCTGTTTGCTTACCTGCACCTGGCGCCGGACCCGGAGCAGACCGCGTTGCTGGTGGCGTCCGGCGGCATTGCCATCGCCTACGAGACGGTGACCGCGCCGGACCGCTCCCTGCCTTTGCTCGCCCCCATGAGCGAAGTGGCGGGACGGCTGTCGGTGCAGGCCGGGGCCCATTGCCTGGAGAAAGCCCAGGGCGGCGCCGGCGTCTTGCTGGGCGGCGTGCCCGGCGTTGCACCCGCCCGGGTGTTGATTATCGGCGCCGGGACGGCCGGCGCCCAAGCCGCCGCCGTGGCCATGGGAATGGGTGCGGACGTGACCCTGCTGGACTGTTCCCTGCCGCGCCTGCGCCGGCTTGACCAGGACTACGGCGGACGCGCCCGCTGCGTTTACTCCAGCCGGGACGCCATCGAGGAATATGCGTTGCAGTCGGATCTCATCATCGGCGCCGCCCTGGCCCCGGGCGCCCGGGCGCCCCGGTTGCTGGACCGGGACCTGGCGGCGCGCCTCGCCCCCGGCACGGTGCTGGTTGACATCGCCATTGATCAGGGGGGATGTTTCGAGACTTCCCGCGTCACCACCCACCAGGACCCGGTGTATATTCTTGACGGCGTGGCGCACTACTGCGTGGCGAACATCCCAGGCGCGGTGCCGCGCACTTCCACGTTTGCGCTGGGCAACGCCACCCTGCCTTTCATTCTGGACCTGGCGGAGCAGGGCGTGAAGCAGGCCCTGCTGAGCAACGCGGGGTTGCGCGCGGGTCTGAATGTTTACCAGGGGCGGGTTACCTGCGAGGCCGTGGCGGCGGAACTGGATTACGACTACCTGCCGCCCGTGGACGCGCTGGCGGCCTGAGCCGGCGGTTCGGCATCCCGCCGCGCTCGCACCGGGCGGCGCCGCCGCGACAACTCCCGCGCTTTCATTTCCGGCGGAACGGGAGCCCGCCGCATCCGCATCGGGCGGCGTTGCGCACTTCCACGTTTGCGCTGGGCAACGCCGCCCCTGGCGGAACAGGACGTGAAGCAGG
>CAZDXS010000055.1:0-8351 GCA_964509455.1 uncultured Enterobacteriaceae bacterium
GTGCCGTGGGGGACGCGGGTCGTCGGGTGCAGGTTGCCGGGGGCGCGAGTCGTCGGGTGCAAGTTGCCTGGGGCGCGAGGCGACGGGCGCGAGGCGTCGGCAGTCCGGCGCGCGTTGTGCAGGCGCAACGACGGGTGCGATTACGCCACCTGGTCGGACAGGTCGTACAGCTCCATCTCATCGGTCGGTTCGCGGACGCCGCGCGCCGCATCGCAACGGCGGCGCGACAGCAGCTCCAGGTAGTCCTCGCCCACGTCGCCGGTGACGTACTCGCCGGTGAAGCAGGACATTTCAAAGCGGTCAATGTCGGGGTTTCCCTCTCGGGTGGCGGCCACCAGGTCGTCCACTTCCTGGTAGATGAGCCAGTCGGCGCCGATGGCGTCGCACACTTCTCTTTCGCTCCTGCCGTGGGCGATCAACTCGTCGGGCGTGGGCATGTCAATGCCGTAAACATTGGGATACAGCACCGGCGGCGCGGCCGAGGCGAAATACACCTTGTGGGCGCCGGCGTCCCGCGCCATTTGAATGATTTCCCGGGAGGTGGTGCCGCGCACGATGGAGTCATCCACCAACAGCACGTTCTTGTGCTTGAACTCCAGGCCGATGGCGTTCAGTTTCTGGCGCACGGACTTCTTGCGCACGCTCTGTCCGGGCATGATGAACGTCCTGGGGATGTAGCGGTTCTTGATGAAGCCCTCGCGGTACTTCACGCCCAGGTCGTACGCCAGGGGCAGGGCCGCGGTGCGCCCAGTGTCGGGAATGGGGATGACCACGTCGATGTCGTGTTGCGGCCACAGCCGCAGTATCTTCTTCGCCAGGTTCTCCCCCATGCGCAGGCGGCTCTTATAGACGGAAATGTTGTCGATGACCGAATCCGGCCGCGCCAGGTAAACGTACTCAAAGATGCACGGGGAGCGTTGCGGGTTGTCGGTACACTGCTCGAAGTGCATTTCGCCCTGCTTGTCGATGAACACCACCTCCCCCGGCTCGATGTCGCGCACCATGCGAAAGCCCAGGGCTTCTATGGCCACGCTTTCCGAGGCGGCGATAAACTCCATACCCGCCGCGGTCTCGCGCTCGCCCAGCGCCAGGGGGCGAATGCCGTAGCGGTCCCGAAACGCGAGGATTCCCACTCCGGAAATCAGCGCCACGGCGGAATAGCCCCCGCGGCAACGCTTGTTCATGCGCCAGGCCGCCTTGAAGACGTCCGCCGCGGTCAGGTCGTTTTTCAGCTTGCCGATGCGCTGCAACTCGTACGCCAGGATGTTCAGCAACACCTCGGAGTCCGAGCCGGTGTTGATGTGGCGCAACTCGTCGGTGATGAGCGCCCGCTTCAGCTCATCGTTGTTGGTGAGATTGCCGTTGTGGGCCAGGGCGATGCCGTAGGGCGAATTGACGTAAAAAGGCTGCGCCTCGGAGGACGAGAAGCGACCGGCGGTGGGATAGCGGATATGGCCGATGCCCATGTTGCCTTTCAGGTTGAGCATGTGGCGGGAATGAAAGACGTCCCGCACCAGGCCGCTGTTCTTGCGCATGTACAGCCGCGAGTCATCGCAGGTGACCATCCCCGCCGCGTCCTGCCCCCGGTGCTGCAAGATGGTGAGGCCGTCAAACAGCGCCTGGTTGACGTTGGACTGGGCGACAATTCCGACAATTCCGCACATAAGAGTATCAGCCGTTCAACTGGAATGGGTGCTGGGGTGGGTGCATTGTACTACGGGACGGGCGCCGCGCCCCCGCTTTTGCGCTCGCCTGTTGCGGGGCCTGTTGCGGCGCTTGCAAGCGGTGCGCCGGCGCCGGGCGTCGCGCTTGCCCGTCCAGGGGCGCGGCGGTTGCCGGAGCGGACGGGACGACCAAGCCGTCGGCTATTCACCGCCGTTCTCATAGCGGTGATAGGCGCTGACGTCCGCCGGCAACAGGCGTTGCCCCCAGACGCAGACGCGCTGAAACGGCTCGACCAGCGTCGATTCCCGCCACCAGTCCCGTTGCGTCATCGCGGTGAAGCCCGCCAGGAAAACCAGCGTGGTGACAATCACGGCGCCCAGGCCCAGCCCTAAGAGCATGCCCAGAAAGCGGTCCACCAGGGTCAGCCGCATGCGGTTGTACAGGGTGACGAGAACATACCCCATCGCAGAGAAGGCGATGAGGCTGACCAGAAAGACGCCGATGAAAGCGACCACCTCCCGCAACATCGAATCCAGGTGACCGGCGAGCATGGGAGAAAAGAAGCCGCTGAGCTTGATGGCGGTGAAGGTCGCCAGCGCCCAGGCGCCCACCGAGCACAGGATGTTCAACACGCCATACACCAGCCCGATGAACGCGGGCGCGCACAACAGCGCCAGGATGCCTACGTCGATGCTGGTCATGGGCGTTGCCGGGCCGGCGTTGCCGGCGCCTGCGGTTGCGCGGCGGGGGAGCGGGCGGGCGCCGCGTTGCTTGCCCTGCCCGCGCTCGGCAGAGGCGGGCGCCGCCGGTTTGCCGCGCCTGCGTCCCGTGCGTTGTCGATGCCCCGTGCACTCATGGGTACGCCGCCACGAAGCCGTCCAGCTTCATCTCTTTTTTCAGCCGTGCCTGCAATTTCACCGCGTCCGCGCGCCGTACTTCCGGCCCCACTCTCACCCGGTAGAGCCGGTCGCCGTCGTTGGTCACCGGTCGGTCGGCAATATAGGAAGGGTAGCCGGCGCCGCGCAGGCGCTGGTTCAGCTCCTCGGCGTTGTCCCGGGACAGGCTTGCCACCTGCACCACCCAGCCGTTGGGGCCCGGCGGCGCGGCGGCTGGTTGCGGGGACTGTTCGCCCGCGGCCGCGCCGGCGGTGTCGCTTGCAACCGCGCCTGCAACGCCGTCCGCACTCGCGGCGCCGTCCGTCCCCGCCCCCGCAGACGCGCTGGTACGGGGCGGCGCCGGCGGCGGGGCGACCTCCTCCGGGGTCGGCATGGTCGCCAGCCGGGAGTCGAACTCCACCTGGGGGCGCGGCGGAATGTTGCTGGTCGTAATCTCGATGCCGGTCTGTTGCGAATCATCCAGCAACGGGAAAATGAAAATGATGAACAGCAACGCCAGGACGCCGGCGCCGATCAACCTTTCCGCGGTGCGGCGGCGCATCAGGAACGGCGCTCCAAGCAGTCCATGGCGCCGCCCACGGCGATGAACGAGCCGGTGACAATGATGCGATCGCCAACGCGGGCGCGTCCCTGGGCGTCCCGCAGGGCCGCGCGCACGGAGGAGAACCGGTCGATGTTCCTCGCGTCCTCGTACCGCTCCAGCACGCCCGCCAACTCCGCCAGGCCGGCCGCCCGCTCCCCGCCCAGGTCCGCCAGGTACCAGCGGTCGGCAATCTCCGCCAGTTGCCGGAACACCGCGGCGTGGTTTTTGTCCCGGAGCATGCCCGTTACGATGTGCGTTGCGCCGGCGCAGGGGATTTTTTTCACGTTCTCCACCAGCGCCGCAACGGCCTGCTGGTTGTGGGCCACGTCTAGGATCAAGGGCACCTCCCCGGGAATGACCTGGAAGCGGCCGGGCAACCGAAAATCCCGCAGGCAGGACTTGATGACGTCCAGTTCCACCGGAAACTCCGCCTCCAGGGCGGTCAGCGCCATGAGCGCCCCCGCGGCGTTTTGCACCTGCCGGTCGTTGATGATGTTGGGCTTTGGCAGCCGTTCATAGCGCCGCCCGGCGCACTGCCAGGTCCAGGAGTCCCCGTCAACGGCCCAGGTGAAATCCGCGCCGGCCTGGTGAAGGCGGGCGCCGGCGGCGGCCGCGCAGGCTGCGATGCTCTGCGGCGGCGCCGGGTCCGAGCAGACGGCGGGGCGGTTCTGCCTGAAAATGCCCGCTTTTTCCCGGCCGATGCTCTCCCGGTCGTATCCCAGCCATTTTTCGTGGTCCAGGTCGATGGTCGCCACCAGGGCGACGTCGGCGTCCAGTATGTTGACCGCATCCAGGCGCCCGCCCAGTCCCACCTCCAGGATGGCGATGTCCAGCCGCGCCTGCTGGAACAGGTCCAGGGCGGCCAGGGTGCCGAACTCGAAGTACGTCAGGGAAATGTCCCCCCGGGCCTGGTCGATGCGGTGGAACGAGTGACACAGGGCGGCATCCGTCGCCTGCTTGCCGTCAATGCAGATGCGCTCGTTGTAGCGGGTCAAGTGCGGCGAGGTGTAGATTCCCACCCGGTAGCCGGCACGGCGCAGCATGGCGTCCAGCATGGCCGCGCTGGAGCCCTTGCCGTTGGTGCCGGAGATGCTGATCACCTTGTTGCCGGGTTTCAACAGCCCCATGCGCTCCGCCGCCTTGTTGCAACGGTCCAGCCCCAGCTCTATGGCGGTGAAATGCAGGCTTTCCTGCCAGGCGAGCCAGTCCGCCAGGCGCTCGAAGCGGGGCGGAAACGGCTCCGGTTGCGTTATGGGGGCGAAACTCACGGGCGCCCGTCCTCAGCGCCCGCCGCCGTTGCGTCGCGGCGCAGCATGGACAGCAGGGACGCCACCTGTTCCCGCATCCGCCGCCGGTCCACGATCATGTCGATGTTGCCGTGCTCCAACAGGAACTCGCTGGTCTGAAAGCCCTCCGGCAGGGTCTGGCGCACGGTCTGCTCAATCACCCGGGGGCCGGAGAAGCCGATGAGGGCGCCCGGCTCGGCGATGTTCACGTCGCCCAGGCTGCCCAGGCTGGCCAGCACGCCGCCCATGGTGGGATTGGTCAGCACCGAGATGTAGGGCGTTGCCGCCTGTTGCAGGCGGTTCACGGCGGCGCTGGTTTTCGCCATCTGGAACAGGGAAATCAGGCCTTCTTGCATGCGCGCCCCGCCGCTGGCGGAAAAACACACCAGCGGGACGTCATGTTCGATGCAGGCGTCCACGGCCAGCACGAACTTCTCGCCCACCACCGAGCCCATGGAGCCGCCCATGAAGTTGAACTCGAAAGCCGCCGCCACCAGGGGGGCGTCGTTCAGGGCGCCCTTGAACACCACCAGGGCGTCGTGCTCGCCGGTGTCCCGGTGGGCGCGGCCCAGCCGCTCCCGGTATTTCCTGCTGTCGCGGAACTTGAACTTGTCGACGGGTTTTACGTCCAGCCCAATCTCCGTCCGGTCGTCGGGGTCCAGGAAGCTGTCCAGCCGGGCGCGGGCGCCCAGGCGCATGTGGTGGTCGCACTTGGGGCAGACTTCCAGGTTGCGGCTCAGCTCGGCGCGGTACAAGGTGGCGTTGCAGCTGTCGCACTTGGTCCAGATGCCCTCCGGCACGGTGCGGCGGCCGCCGCCGTTGGTCTTGATGCGCGACAGCAGCAGCTTGTCCAGCCAGCTCATGGGGCGGCCTCCCCGGCGGCTTGGTCCAGGGCGGCGCGGCAGCTGTCGCACTTGGTCCAGACGCCCTCCGGCACGGCGCAGAGGCCGCCGCCGTTGGTCTTGATGCGCGACGGCAGCAGCTTGTCCAGCCGGCTCATGGGGCGGCCTCCCCGGCGGCCTGGTCCAGGGCGCGCCGCACCGGTGCGATGAAGGCCCCCGCCTGCTCTGGGACGTCCTCTTTTTCAGCCGCGGCGGCATGCAAGCGCTCCACCAGGGCGCTGCCGATGACGACGGCGTCGCAGTGCTCGGCCAGGCGCGCCGCCGCGGCGGCGTCCTTGACGCCGAAGCCCACGGCCAGCGGCAGGCTGGATTGTTGCGTCACTTGGCGCAACTGGTCCCGCACCTGGAGCGGGTCGGCCTCCTTGCCGCCGGTGACGCCTTTCACGGATACGTAGTAAAGGAAGCCCGCGGCGATGCGGGCGATGAGGTCCGCCCGGCGACTGGTGGTGGTGGGGCTGATGAGAAAAACCTGGTCCACGCCGACGGCGCACAACTGTTGGTTCAGGGGCGCCGCCTCCTCGGGCGGCAGGTCCACGATGATCACCCCGTCCACGCCCGCCGCGGCGGCCGCGGCGGCAAACCGCTCGCCGCCGAACGTCTCCACGGGGTTCAGGTAGCCCATCAGTATTACCGGCGTGCGCTCATCGTCCCGGCGAAACTGCGCCGCCAGGTCCAGCACGGCGGGCAGGGACACGCCGTGCGCCAGGGCGCGCTCGTTGGCGCGCTGTATGGCCGGCCCGTCCGCCATGGGGTCGGAGAAGGGGATGCCCAGCTCGATCAGGTCCGCCCCCTGTCGCACCAGGGCATGCATGACGGCGGGCGTTGCCTGCGGCGTCGGGTCGCCCGCGGTGATGAACGGGATCAGCGCCTTGCGGTTGCGCCGCTTCAAGGCCTGGAACGTGGACGCGATTCTACTCACGGGCAACGGATGCCGAGTGCCGGGCGTGCCGGGTGCGCCGGGCGCACCGGGCGCGCCGAATGTCGGGTGTCGGGTGTCGAAACACGGTCTTTCAAGCAAAACAGGTTATACCAATTCACGGCGCCTCGGCAAGCAGGGGCGCCGGACTGCCCATTATAACGCCTGTGCGCGGGTGATTGCCGGGTTTATTGCGGGGCGGACTTCGCTGGTGCGCCCGGCGAGGGTTTGCCGGCGCGCGCCAGGGGGGCGATTGCCCATCTGTATCCGCGCCGCCTGCTGCATAAGGGGTTGCGGGTGCCGGCGCACGCCAGGGGGCCGCTTCGCTCACCGGGGGTTCCCTGCCGGGCAGTCGGGCATGACGCCCGCTGGGCGGGGTAGTGACGCGGGCCTAAGGGCCGTTGCAGTTGCCGTTCGCGGCGGTTCGGGCGAGCCCCAAGTCACCAAGGCCGGCAGGCGTGAAAGATGACGAACAGGAAGAAAAGGGCGAACGCGACAGGCAGGAAAGTTTCAACCACCGTGAGCTTCCAGTAACGCCGGATGTTTTCTCCTTTTTCCAGCAACTCCCATTCACGGGTGAAAAAGGCATAGGGCAACTTCGTCTCCAGCTCCAGCAGGGCGTCAAACTTGCCGGTATTGAGCTGGCGGTAAGAACGGATAACAATCCACCACGCCGCGCAGAGCGCTATTCCAAGCAGGGCGAGCGCGATGATAAAGCCCGCGGAGAACTCGCTCGCTCCCTGCCGCAGGAAAAACGCGAACAGGGCGGCAAGACCCGTCAGCAGACCCACAAACAGCCGGTTCGCCCCCTCGCGCCGCCGGCTCACATTGTCCGCCAATACGGCGTGGAGCTTGTAGATTTCCAACAGGTCTTGTCTTGCTTCGCTCATTGGGTCAAGTTGCCTCTCTTATTGCCGCAACGATGCTGTCGGCGTTCCGCTTGGCAATTTCGTCAGCGCCGTCTCTAACGGTTGCGGATGCTCTCTGGTCTCCCCAATACTCTACAACAATGATTGGCTTTGGTCGACCAAATTCATTCTGCCGCCGGCGCAAAGCCCAGCAAACGCCCGCCCCAGCCGCCCCCAGCAACCGGCCGGGAGCAATACCCGCCCTGTAAAAACAGGGCATGCAAACCTTGTGCGGACGCCAGGCAAAATTCCTGTTGACGCGCCAGGCAAGCCTGTGCTACGATTGAAAGCATGGTCGCAGTTCGCAACGCGGCCAGGAAAGCAGTGGAGAGCGCTGTCCCGTGCCGGGGCGTGGGCTCTCCACCCACATAAACCTTTGGAAACCCTCAAGGAGGTAATCCTTATGAGCATTAAAGAACGTGCGAACGGTGAAGATGCCGCAACAAACACGATGAGTTTCGACACGCTGAAAGCCGCCAAGGTACTGCAGAACGCGGGGGTCCCCGACGGGCAGGCTGAGGCGCAGGTGGAAGTCCTGCAGATAGCACTGAGCAACATGGCCACCAAAGCCGACCTCAGGGCCGACCTGGCGGAGCTGAAGTCCAGCCTGATAATATGGTTCGTTGGCACCGCGTTGGTCGTGGCCGGGTTGAATATCGCAGCACTCGGGCTGGTTGTCGCCGTGGTCAAGCTGTGGAACTGAAATCCGCAGGGTAATTGCCGCCGCGGGGGTTCCTCCAGCAGACAGCCGGGGGCAATGTCCGCCCTGTAAAAACAGGGCATTCAAACTCTGCGCGGATGCCGGGCAAAATTCCTGTTGACGCGCCAGGCAAGCCTGTGCTATGATTGGAGGCATGGTCGCAGTTCGCAACGCGGCCAGGAAAGCAGTGGAGAGCGCTGTCCCGTGCCGGGGCGTGGGCTCTCCACCCACATAAACCTTTGGAAACCCTCAAGGAGGTAATCCTTATGAGCACGAAAAAACGCACGAACGGCGAAGACGTCGTAACGCAAACAACGAACTTTGACACACTGAAAGCCGCCAAGGTACTGCAGGACGCGGGGGTCCCCGACGAGCAGGCCGAGGCGCAGGTTTCCTGGCGACGGGCTTTTGCGCGAGAACGCGGCGGCGCACGACTGAACAAGGGAAGTGTACACATAGTACATTGACCGCAGTGAGGGAGTAGCGCCAACAAAG
>CAZDXS010000056.1:0-9636 GCA_964509455.1 uncultured Enterobacteriaceae bacterium
CCGCCATCACCTGCGTGATGGCTGCTGTCAGCGTCGTCTTGCCGTGATCCACGTGGCCGATGGTGCCCACGTTCACGTGCGGTTTCGTGCGTTCAAATTTTTCCTTGGACATGGAATATTCTCCAGGTTAAGTTGTGCCTATTAACAAGTATCGCGTGTGAATTTCAGTAAATAAAAACAGCCCCGGGATCAGCCGTCGTTCTCTTTCACGATCCCTTCGGCAATGCTGGACGGGACCGGCATGTACCGGGCGAACTCCATCGTGTAGGTGGCGCGTCCCTGGGTGACCGAGCGCAAGGTGGTGGCGTAGCCGAACATCTGCTCCAACGGCACCTCGGCGCTGACCACCTTGCCGGCGGGAGAGGACTCGGCGGCGGACAACACGCCGCGGCGGCGGTTCAGGTCGCCGGTCACCGCGCCCAGGTAATCCTCCGGCGTCACCACCTCGACGCTCATGATGGGCTCCAGCAACACCGGGGCGGCGGCGCCGGCGCCGGCCTTGAAACCCATGGAGCCGGCGATTTTGAACGCCATCTCGCTGGAATCCACCTCGTGGAAGGAGCCGTCGTACAGGGTCACTTTCACGTCCACCACGGGATAGCCGGCGATGACGCCGTTCTCCATCTGCTCGCGTATGCCCCGGTCCACCGCCGGAATGTAGTCCTTGGGGACGGCGCCCCCGACAATCTTGTTGACGAACTCGTAGCCGGCGCCGGGTTCTTGCGGCTCCAGCTTCAAAATGACGTGGCCGTACTGCCCGCGGCCGCCGGTCTGGCGCACGAACCGACCCTCGGCTTTTTCCACGGGCTTTTGCAGGGTCTCGCGGTACGCCACCTGCGGCTTGCCCACGTTGGCGTCCACCTTGAACTCGCGCCGCAGGCGGTCCACGATGATCTCCAGGTGCAACTCGCCCATGCCGGAGATGATGGTCTGGCCGGACTCGTCATCGGTGTGCACCCGAAAAGAGGGGTCTTCTTGCGCCAGCTTGCCCAGGGCGAGTCCCATTTTTTCCTGGTCGGGGCGGGTTTTCGGCTCTACGGCAACGGAGATTACCGGGTCCGGAAACTCCATTTTCTCCAGGATGATGACGTTGTCCGCATCGCACAGCGTATCGCCGGTGGCCGCGTCCTTCAACCCCACGGCGGCGGCAATGTCGCCCGCCCGCACCTCTTTGATTTCCTCCCGGGAGTTGGAGTGCATTTGCAGGATGCGCCCGGTGCGCTCTTTTTTCTGCCGAATGGAGTTATACACGGTGTCGCCGGCGTTGAGCACGCCGGAATAGACCCGGAAAAAGGTCAGGGAACCGACGAACGGGTCGCTGGCGATCTTGAAAGCCAGCGCCGAGAACGGCTCGGAATCGCTGGACTGGCGGGAAATTTCCTGCGGCTCGGCATCCGTCGTCTGGCCGGTTACGGCGGCCACGTCATTGGGGGCCGGCATGTAGTCGATGATCGCGTCCAGCATGCACTGCACGCCCTTGTTCTTGAACGCAGAGCCGCACAGCACCGGCACGATTTCGCCGCGCAGGGTTCTTTCCCGCACGCCCTGTTTGATCTGCTCTTCTGAGAGGTCGCCCGCCTCTAAGTAGGCCTCCATCAGCTCGTCGTTGGCCTCGGCCGCCGCTTCGACGATGTGCTCGCGGGCCTGGTTGCAGGCGGCCGCCATGTCCTGGGGAATGTCCTGTTCCTCGAATTTCATCCCCATGCTGGAGTCGTCCCAGTGAATGGCCTTGCCCTTGATCAGGTCCACCACGCCCAGGTACTTGTCTTCCGCTCCTATGGGGAGCTGCAGGGGTACGGCAACGGCGCCCAAGCGCTCGCGCACCTGGTTGACCACGCGCTGAAAATCCGCGCCGGAGCGGTCCATCTTGTTGACGAACGCCAGCCGCGGCACGTTGTACTTATTGGCCTGGCGCCACACCGTTTCCGACTGCGGCTCGACGCCGCCCACGGCGCAGAACACGGCG
Source organism: uncultured Enterobacteriaceae bacterium (assembly GCA_964509455.1). Taxonomy (GTDB): domain Bacteria; phylum Pseudomonadota; class Gammaproteobacteria; order Eutrophobiales; family Eutrophobiaceae; genus JAAXHV01. The sequence goes on from CAZDXS010000056.1 coordinate 1,967, forward strand.
CAGGCGCCGTCCAGCACCCGCAGGGAACGCTCCACCTCTATGGTGAAGTCCACGTGGCCGGGCGTGTCGATGATGTTGATGCGGTGCTCCGGGTACTGCCCCGCCATGCCCTTCCAGAAGCAGGTGGTGGCCGCCGAGGTGATGGTGATGCCGCGCTCCTGCTCCTGCTCCATCCAGTCCATGGTGGCCGCGCCGTCGTGCACCTCGCCGATCTTGTGGGAGACGCCGGTGTAGTAGAGGATGCGCTCGGTGGTCGTCGTCTTGCCCGCGTCAATATGGGCCATGATGCCGATATTGCGGTAGTGTTCTATGGGAGTTGCGCGCGCCATAAGCTGTTCACTCTGTGCCGGCCTTACCACCGGTAATGGGAAAAGGCCTTGTTGGCCTCCGCCATCTTGTGGGTGTCCTCTTTCTTTTTGACCGCGGCGCCCTTGTTGTCCGAGGCGTCCATCAGTTCGCCCGCCAGGCGCATGCCCATGCTTTTTTCGCCGCGCTTCTTGGCGGCGTCGACCAGCCAGCGCATGGCCAGGGTCATGCTGCGGTCGGAGCGCACCTCGATGGGGATCTGGTAGGTGGCGCCGCCCACGCGCCGGGATTTCACCTCGACGATGGGTTTTACGTTCTCCAGCGCCTGTACGAAGGTCTGCAATGAATCATCCTTTTTCTTGCCGTTGATTTCATCCAGGGCGCCATAGACGATCTTCTCGGCAATGGATTTTTTGCCGCTGCGCATGATCATGTTGATGAACTTCGCCAATAACTGGTCGTGGTACTTGGGATCCGGCAGGATCTCCCGTTTCTCGGCTACTCTTCTTCTGGACATGATGGTCGCTCCCGCCGCGCTCTTTAGGCCTTGGGCCGCTTGGCCCCGTACTTGGAGCGCCGCTGGCGCCGCTCCGTCACGCCCGAGGCGTCCAGGGTGCCGCGCACCGTGTGGTAGCGCACGCCCGGCAGGTCTTTCACCCGGCCGCCCCGTATCATGATGACGGAGTGCTCTTGCAGGTTGTGCCCCTCGCCGCCGATGTAGGTGGTGACCTCGTAGCCGTTGGTCAACCGCACCCTGGCGACCTTGCGCAGGGCGGAATTCGGCTTCTTCGGCGTCGTGGTGTATACGCGGGTGCACACGCCGCGTTTCTGCGGACAACCGTCCAGGGCCGGCACGTTGCTCTTGAGCCGTTGCCGCTTTCTCGGTTTGCGCACCAGTTGGCTAATCGTAGTCATAAGTCACAGTCGTACATCAGTGGTACATCAGTCGTGCGTCAGTCGCACCTCAGTCGTGCGTCAATCGCACCTCAGTCGTAAATCAGTCGTAAATCAGTCATGCCTCATCCGTTGCCCATGCCCGCCGCCGGGCGTTGCCCGCCTCCCGTTGCGAGGAGACCGGGCGTTCGCCGCACCGCCGAGGCGGGGGCGCCGCCGGCGTTGCGGCCGGGCCTGGGGTTAGGTTCGATTACCTGGAAACCGCCGCCGCATCGTTGCCGGCCGGGTCTGCCTTGCGCGTTGTCTTGCGCATTGTCTGCGCGTTGCCTGGCGACCCGGCGCCGGCAAGGAGCCGATGCCGTTTCTCAAGTACGTTACGGTACTGCTGGAAAACAAAAAAACAGCCCTTGCGGTAGGCCGCTTCCTGGTTCCGTGTCCGCTAAATCTCGCGGCGGCCGCGGCGGTGCGCCCGGTCGCCAACACAAAGTCGAGCGATTCTACCCCACAAAAAAAGGGGCTGTCAACAGGCTTTTTGCAAAAAAAATTATGGCGGGCGGCGCCGGGGGCGTTTGCTTTCCGGGGAGTGGGGATAAATGAGTGGCGTTACAGGGGGTTACGGCGTAGCGGGGGCGTTGGAACCCGCGACACCGAGGCGTTTTCGGCGGGCCGAAAGCGGTGGAACCCCTGATGCCGGTGCGTTTTCGGCGGGCCGGGGGCGATGGATTCGGCGGGGGCGGCACACCCAGGCGCCTGGCTTGTACGTGGGTGCGAGGCGCTGTCGTTGCAGGGCGCCTCTTGCCGGTGTCGGGGCTTGTGCGGAAGCCCCCGGTCAACGCAGACGCTACCGGCCGCGGGGCACTTCGGCAGGCGCGGCGCCGTCGCTGTAGGGCGACTCTTGCCGGCGATTGCTTGCTGTTGCTACTGCTACTGGCGCTCCATGACCCAGAGGTTGAAACTGCTCGGTTCTTCTCTCCAAACCATGACAGTCAGCACGTCGTCCTGCCCCTGGTCACTGTCGGAAAGAAAAGCGAACCCCGCATATTCCCCATCAATAATGGGGTTGTAGCATGATTCAACCAGCACGACAGCGAGGTATAGATTGACAAACACTCCCGCCAACACTGTCCCGGTGTAAGTGCAACCATTATTAGTGGTCATTCCGGTAAGCGCACCAGAAGAAATGGTCATTGACGTTGTCCCGTCGCCAACATCACTGGTCCACGTGTTCGCATCGTTCCAAGTGGCATCAAGCAGGGACAGATTGGAAGCTCCCCCGGCATTTTCGGCGTAAGCAAGGCTGACGGCATCAGCTCCAAGAGTTCCCGTCAGCATTCTTGACGCACTTGCACCGGACAACGCAACGCGCAATGCCGAGATGTCCGGCTCCGCTTCGGTGACAAGGTTTGCTCTAGCGATTTCACCACCGGACAAAGATACATCCCCCTCGCCTACCTGATATTCGCCGGCCCACAGGAATGGGTTCTGCCCTCCCGTATCGTCGCTAAACGCGATCAACCCACCATCAGCTAAAACCGCGGTTACCCTGGTGGAGCCGATTGTGCCAGTCCACACGCCATTGGCCGCCGACTGATCCCCTAAATCATCATCACCGCCGCCGCACCCGGCCGCCAGCAACAGCAGGGTGCAAGCAACAACGTGCGGGAAACGGCGCCAACCGCTTTGGGCTGAAAAAGTTTTCATTGGGGCGCCCCTTTTCGGGCTCTGTGTGTTGTGTGCCACGAGGGCAATCACAAAACGCCGTGCAAAACAGGCAAACCGTTGCCGACTACGGAGTTTTGCACAAGAATGTGCAAACGCACGACCGAACAAGGGAGGCGTACATGCAATACGCCGACTGCCGTGAGGGAGTAGCGCCAACAGGGTTACCGCGTAAAATGCCAAGTCAAGGGCCGTCCTTTGGCCCCGGCGACTGTCTGCTGTTGCTACTGGCGCTCCATGACGGCAAGGGCATAAGCCAACCCCCCAGCCAATTCTTTGAACGCAATGCTGTTCAGCACGTCATTCTGTCCGCCGTCAGCAAAAAACATCCAACCTCGATAATTCCCGTTAAAAACCGCGTCGGTGCACAAGGAGATTGTCATTGTAAGGAGATATAGAGGAGGGGGGGTCGTCTCCGCTACAGCTCGCCCATTGGAAACACAACCACCGTATTGGTTCATTCCAGTAAACGCACCAGCGGAGTCAACGGTACCCATCGCTACCCCATGATCGCCAATACTACCAGTCCACGTGTTCACATCACTCCAAGTGCCTGTAAGCAGGGACTGGTCGGCAGTATCGCCATTATTGTCGGCTAAAGTAAGGTTGACAGCATGAGTTCCGAGAGTGCCCGTCATTGTCCTGGAGGCACCCGTTCCGGACAGCGTGGCCCGCAACATAAGGTCATCTCCTCTAGCCCTATCCTCGCCGGTTAAGGATACATCACCATCGGCCACCTGATAGTCGACAAAATAGGCGATATCCTCATCCCCTGAAGCTACAGTGAACATCCTGAATCCCATAAGAAAGCCATCCTGCAAAACTGCAGTTGCCTCGGAGCCCCCGATGGTGCCGGTCCACAGGCCGTTGGCCGCCGACTGGTCCCCCAGCGCTGCGCCATCGTTGTCATCACCGTTGCCGCCGCACCCGGCCGCCAGCAACAACAGGGTGAAAGCAACAACGTGCGGGAAACGGCGCCAATCGTTTTGAAACGAAAAAGTTTTCATTGAATCATCCCCCTTGGGAGTTTGTGTGTTGTAGTCATTGCGTTCAGCCCGTACAACTGAGGAACCGGACACCCTCAGTGTAGCACAATTGCCGATCATTCTTCTGGAGTATGGCACAAAGTTCCGTTGGATTCAGCCCCGCGCCGCCCCGGATCAGTTTGGAATGTGGCGTGCAGCCTCAGGGCAACCCGGCCGGTATGGTGCGGCCGACAGGCGCCGTCCCGTTACGAGTCCCGCGCTAGGCGAAAGCCTATGCCGCTGTAGCGAAGCAGACGGTCCAGCCGGTCGCGCTCCGTGGGCTCCAGCAACCAGGTAAACCAACCACCGCCCCGAAGCACGCGCAGGTCGCAGTTGCCTCCCGCCCAGGCGCTGCCGTCGTCCGGCGCCCCCTGGTAATTTTCGTTCCAGCAATCTTGCACCCACTCCGCCGCGTTGCCCGCCATGTCGTGCAGGCACCAGCCGCTGGCGGGAAAAGAACCCACCGGCAACATGCTCGCTTCCATCCTGTCAATGCCGCAAGACAAGCAGTTGGCCATTGTCTCCTTGTTACGGTTGCTCCCCCAGAGATATTCCGTGGCGGGGCCGCCCCGGGCGGCATATTCCCACTCCGCTTCCGTCGGCAGGCGATAAGCACCACCGGTCTCGGCATTCAGCCAGTCGATGAATCCCTGCGTCTCGTCCCAGGACACGTTCACCACCGGGCGGTCGCCGCGCCCCCACCCCTCGTCGTCAGGGCGATAACCATTGCATCCTCCGGCCGCGGCGCAGGCGTCCCACTGGGCAAACGTCACCTCGTACTTGCCCAGCCAGAAAGACGGCACGGTTACGTCATGAGCCGGGGCGCTATTGTGCGCCCATTTTTTATCAAGACCCATGCGGAAATCCCCGCCGGGAATAAAGATCATCTCCCCGGCCGGCCCCTCCTGCGCCGCCCGAAGCCCGGCAAGCCCCTGTTCGCCCGCCGCAGGCGCCGCGGCGCCGGGGAGCGACTCGCAGTGGGCATTGTCCAAGTCAGCCGCCGTGGTCATGGGAGGGGGCTTGTCAGACAGTTTAACCCTGCCCTCCGCATCAAAATGGAAACTCGCTTCATTGCCTCCCGGCCACGCGGGTGCGGCATCCAAAATCCATGCTTGCACACGGTACTGCTTGTCTTTGGACAGCGGTTGCGCCGCTGCCACCTCGGCAAGCCCATCGTATTGCCCGCCGTATTCTATCGTTGCCAGGGGATGAATGCCCCGGACGTCCCACATCGTCTTCCAACTGCCGTCTCCCTGGCTTTCCTCCACCAGGAACCGTTTTACCAAGAGCGCTCTTGGTTCCCCAAGAAACTCTTTTAGCCTGCGCCTGCCTGCCTCATCATCCAAGGGAGCGCCGTCAGGTGCGCCTGCCTCAACTAGCTTGATAATGTCGGCAACGCCCAACCTGTGGAGGTCAAATTCCACCCCGTCGGCAATATCGCCATCCGCAAGCACAAGAACCGCGGCGGGCAGACAGCCGGCAAGACTGCCGACGGACAGCAGGATAATCGCAGAAAGCAGGTACTCCTGTACGATTCTCATTACTGTTGCTCAACCATCAGAGAAGCTCGCCGCCAGGGATAGCGGCTGAAAGACATGACCGCCGCCGTCCAGTGAAAACGCCCGCCCGCATATCAACAATGGCTTAAGAGGTTACAGGGACAAAAACAAGGACAACAGGTCGCTGCGCCGGGATTTTCTGAAGTCCGTCTTCAGCGGTATGGAAAGCGTCTCCTCCTGAAAAGACGAGTCGCGTCCGTAGGCAATCAGCGTAAAGGACGTCTCGTACGGTTCGTACGGCAGATGTTTAAGAATCTTTACCCGGCTTTGGGCTATTATTGCACGAACTCTCCAGCCGGGAGGAACCTGGCTGTTGTTGTCATGGAATGGCTCTTCACGTACGTCATTATCCATAACATCCGGCACATTGATTTCCGTTCCACTTTCCTCTCCCAGCATTTTGATATCCTTGATCAGGACCCCCGCAAGGTCATATTCGTAGGGGACGTAGAAATCGAACGCCAGGATATAATCTTCTTTATGGTCTGAATAATGCTTGCCGTCTTTTGCGTGGATTCTTTCTCTTTCCGGTTTTGAAGCCACCTCCAGTTTTCCTCCCAACACATCGCCACTCCAGGTTTTGTAGCCGTACCAGCGGTATTCACGGCAACCCGTTGCCAGGACAACCGCTAGGCACAGCAATAACAATCTGAACCTGCTCACGCCAGATACCTCACCACTTTCTTGTCCGGTCAAACAGAATGTGAGGCACCACATCCAATACGAGATGCGACAAGGGATTATTTCCCCGATTCAACGTGCCCCCGTATTTACCCCTCACAATGGTATATTCACCATTTCCATCGGGCGTCACGACCATTTCATACCTCCCATAACGGTTAAAAATATTACGCTGAAACCAATTCCCTCCTGTTCTGCCTGCTCCTGCTTTCGTGTACTTGATATACGAGGCCTCTCTCCTCAGAAAATAGTCAGCGAGTGTATTAGCTGGCTGATGGAATAGAGATTCGATGAATGATACTTTCCTCCACTTCCGACCCTCGATGGTATCAAGGGAGTCGATGGTACCAGAGGTGCCAAAATCCTTTTCTATTGTCTGGTCATTTTCAACTTGGTCAGCAGTAGGTTCCAACTCTTTTTGCCTGGCCTGTGCGGTCCATTCCCCGAAAGCGTAGGCCGCGGCGGCGGTTACCGCACCGTTGGCGAACTTGCCGCCGCCGGCCATGGATGCCAATCCGCCCGCCATGGTGCGGGCTATGGCCTTGCCCGCTTTGCCCAGGCTCTGAACCGCCTTGCCGCCGCCCACGAAATGTCCCACGCTGCCGGAGGCAAAACCACTGATGAAACTCCCGCCCATCACCATGGAAGACAGGCCGCCCACCACCCCTTGCACCGCCGCCTCCGCCGCCAGCGCCAACTCTCCAAGGCCGGCTCCCCAACTAAACATCCCCGTAGTCAGGGCACTTAACAGGCTTGCTTTGAGGTCCCCACCGCTGGCTATCATGCCCGAGGCGAAACCTGCCGCAAAGACACTCAACCCCGGCACGAACAATATGCCCACGGCCGCGATGGCGCGCAGGTTGCGTCCTATCAGCCGCATCAGCGAGCCGATGGCCTTGGCGATGCCCTTGAACAGTTTGCCAATGCCCTTGAACAGCTTCTTGAAAAAGAATCCCGACGGGTCGGTGTAGCTTAGCGGATTGTTAAGCGTGTAGCTATAACGGTTGTAGCTTTGGCTGTTGGCCGCTTGTTGAATATGCGGGTCGGCGGACAGGAAGCGTCCCGTCTGCGGGTCATAGACGCGCCCGCCCATGTGGACCAGGGAGGGCCAGTCCAGCATCTCGTGGCCGGTGAAACCGTGGCGGGTCAGCACCTGGAACGTCGCCCGGCCCGAGGCGCGCCAGGACACCAGGCGGCGTTTGCCCCAGGCATCGAAGGCCTGTTGCTCCGTCAGTTGCTGGTTGCCGTCGGTCATGGCCGCCAGCGAGCCCAAGTGGTCCCGGTGCAGGTAGTGCGTCGTAGCAGATGTGGGACTGCCGTGCGGATTGGCGGCGCTGGTCGTGCCCAGCGAGCGGTACATGGCCACGATTTCGCCGCCCGCCTCCAGGTAATGGATGTGGGTCGCCGAGGTCCCCGACAAGCGTTTCTCGTACAGTTTGTCCGCGTACCAGACGGACCACGCCGAACCGCTCGCATTGATGACGTC
>CAZDXS010000057.1:0-2270 GCA_964509455.1 uncultured Enterobacteriaceae bacterium
GCCGGGGGTGCGGCAGAGGCGGTTGCGCCCTGTGTTGCGGCCGGGGAGGCCGGGGGTGCGGTGTCGGCGGTCGCGTCCTGTGTTGAGGGCGGCGCGGCTGTTGCGGCAGTGTCGGCGGTCGCGTCCTGAGCTGCGGCCGGCGCGGCCGCGGCGCTTTCATCCCGTCCGTCCCCGGCTTCTTTTTCCTCCAGTTTCAGGAGAGGGGTTCCCTGGGAGACCGTGGAGCCGACGTGCACCAGCACTTCCCGCACGGCGCCGGCGGCGGGCGAGGGAATGTCCATGGTCGCCTTGTCCGATTCCAGGGTCAGCAGGGCGTCTTCCGGCTGGATTTCGTCCCCTGGGCGCACCGCGATTTCTATGACTTCAACGGCTTCGAAGTCCCCAATATCCGGTGTGAGTATGTCAACGACCCGGCCCATGGTCAGACCGTGACCGGATCCGGTTTGCCGGGATCTACCTGGTACTTCTCCATGGCCCGGACGACCTCCGTTGCCGCGATGCCGCCGTCGTCGGCCAGGGCTTTCAGGGCCGCGACCGCTGTGTAATAGCGGTCCACTTCAAAAAACTTTCTCAGCCGGGCGCGAGTGTCGCTCCTGCCGTATCCGTCCGTGCCCAGGACCACGTAGCGCCCAGGCACGAACTCCCGCACCTGGTCGGCGTAGCTTTTCATGTAGTCGGTGACCGCAACGACCGGGCCGCGGCCGCCCGCCAGGCAACGCGCTGCGTAACTCTTGCGGGGCGTTTCCTGCGGGTGCAACAGGTTCCAGCGCTCCGCCGCCAGGCCGTCGCGGCGCAACTCGTTGAAACTGGTTACACTCCAGACCTCGGCGCCGACGCCGAAATCCTCTTCCAACAACTCCGCCGCCGCCAGGGCCTCCCGCAACAGCGCACCGCCGCCCAGCAACCGCACTTGCCGGCCTTCGCCGCCGCCCGCGCGCAACAGGTACATGCCCCGCAGGACGCCTTCTGCGGCGTTTTCGGGCAGGGCCGGGTGCGGGTAGTTTTCGTTCATAACAGTGATGTAGTAATACACGTCTTCGCAGTCCCGGTACATGCGCCGCAGCCCGTCGTGAATGATCACGGCCAGTTCGCAGGCATACGCGGGGTCGTACGAGACGCAGTTGGGGACGGCGGCCGCCAGCAGGTGGCTGTGGCCGTCCTGGTGTTGCAGGCCCTCGCCGGCCAGGGTGGTGCGGCCCGCGGTGCCGCCCACCAGGAAGCCCCGGGCGCGCATGTCGCCGGCGGCCCATGCCAGGTCGCCAACCCGCTGAAATCCGAACATGGAGTAGAAAATGTAGAACGGAATCATCGGTGCGCCGTGGTGCTTGTAGGCCGTGGCGGCGGCCATCCACGAAGAAAAGGCGCCGGCCTCGGTGATGCCCTCCTGGAGGATCTGCCCCTGCTTGTCCTCGCGGTAGTACATGACCTTGTCAATGTCCACCGGTTCGTACAACTGCCCCACCGCCGAGTAGATGCCCAGTTGCCGGAACATGCCCTCCATGCCGAACGTGCGGGCCTCGTCCGGCACGATGGGGACGATGTGCCTGCCGATTTTTTCATCCTTGGTCAGGGCGTTGAGAATGCGCACGAAAGCCATGGTGGTGGAGATTTCCCGCCCGCCGGCGCCGGCCAGCAGTTTTTCATGGATTTCCACGCCGGGCACGTCCAGGGGGGGCGTTCGCGGCCAGGCCCGCAACAAGGAGCCGCCCAGTTCTTTCCGCCGCGCCCGCATGTATTTCAACTCCTCGCTGTCCTCCGCCGGCCGGTAGAAGGCGGCGTTGGCCACGTGCTCGTCGGACACGGGAATATTAAAGCGTTGCCGGAACGCCTCCAGGGCATCTTCGCCCATCTTCTTTTGCTGGTGCGTGATGTTCTGCCCCTCGCCGGCCTCTCCCATGCCGTACCCTTTTACCGTCTTCGCCAGGATGACCGTGGGCTGTCCCCGGTGCTTGACCGCGGCGGCGTAGGCCGCATAGACCTTGTGCGGGTCGTGGCCGCCGCGATTGAGGCGCCAGATGTCCTCATCGGACATGTTGGCGACCAGCGCTTTCAGTTCCGGATGCTTGCCAAAGAACTTCTCCCGCACGTAGGCGCCGTCATTGGCCTTGTAGGCCTGGTATTCCCCGTCCACCGTTTCCTCCATCACCTGCAGCAGCTTGCCGTCCAGGTCCCGGGCGATCAGCGGGTCCCAGTACGAACCCCAGATGACCTTGATGACGTTCCACCCGGCGCCGCGAAAATCGGCTTCCAGCTCCTGGATGATCTTGCCG
>CAZDXS010000058.1:0-8376 GCA_964509455.1 uncultured Enterobacteriaceae bacterium
GGGCAAAGACGGTCGGCGTACTTCTCCTGGAATTGCTCGCAACGCCCAATGAGTTCCCGGGTGGTGTTGGGCATGGGGATCCGGTAATTTGCCAGGTCCTCGATGAGGGCGCCGCAACTGTGAAAAACGGCGATCCCGCGCCTGCCCAGGGTTTGTTCGCGCCGGGTCGCATCGACGCCTAAGATGGGTTCGCACAAGGCCAGTTGCTCGGCGGCGCTGACAAAGCGCGGCCATATTTCAATGATGGCCAGGTCGCTGCGTTGCGTTTCCATGGCGTTCTTGGCGCTGCGCGCCAGCTCGCGCACCAGGGGCAACAGCTCGCGAAACAAGGGCGAGCGGGCGAACACCCCCGTTATTTTTCGGGTGATCAGGTCAATTTCTCCCATGGCCTGGGCGAGCTTGAGGTAGCGGCTTTCCAGGAACTGCTCCACAGGCATGGTGAACGCCTTGAACGGCTCCCCCCACAGCTCCTCCAGCCCCTCGCCGGCGTGGATGCCGCGAATCTGCCTGCCGTGCTCCAAGGCGCCCATGAAGCAGAGCCCGCATTCCTTCAGCAGGTCGTTGTCTTCTTCCACCGACACGCCCACTTGCTCTAACTCCACGATGTGCGTGAGAATGTCGGAGCCGCGATTGAGCAGGGCGCCGGCCAGCATGGCGGCCAGCACCCGCTTGCGCGAGGCGTTTTTTTCCGTCTCGTACTTGCGCCGCACTTCCTCGAGCAGGTTGCCGGGGGTGTTGACCCCCGTCTCCACGTGGTGGAACACGCGCCGGGTAAGCTGGTCGATCAGGGATTTTTTATAAGCCAGGCTGTTGGGTACGTTGTAGTAGCGAATCCAGTAGCCGTCGTAATAAATACGCGGCTCGCCGTCTATTTCCCTGATGGTCCCGTTGGCTGTCGCGCCAGGCATGGAATCACCAGAGTTGCGAGCTCAGGCGCCCGCCGCCGCCCCGCGCAGTGATGCGATGAGCATGGTCAAGACGGTTGCGGGGCAGTGGGAAAACCGCTCAGCCGAACCGGGAGCGGTAATGCCTGCTGTTCAGAGCCGGCAATACCCCCAGGTCCACCGGCGGGTACTTGGGGGCGGCGCCCGCCTGTCGGCGGCGCTGGTGCGCGCCCAGGGCCCAGAGCGGAAAATAGTGGCTGTAGCCGTGATAACGCAGGTAAAATACGCGGGGGAAGCCGGTGCCGGTGTAGGACTTCTCGCGCCAGCCCGCCGCGCCGTCGAAGTTTCGCACCAGGTAGGCAACGCCTCTTTCCACGGCGTCGGACTCCGCCGCGCCCACTGCCGTCAGTCCCAGCAGGGCCCAGGCGGTTTGTGACGGGGTGCTGTCTCCCCGGCCGCCCAGGTCCGGATCATCGTAGCAGTCGCAACTTTCACCCCAGCCGCCGTCGCCGTTCTGAATGTCTTTCAGCCACTCCACGGCCTTGCGTATGTAGGGCTGGTTCGGGTCTTCGCCCAAGGCGCCCAGCCCCACCAGCACGGCCCAGGTGCCGTAGATGTAGTTCACGCCCCAGCGCCCAAACCAGGCGCCGTTGCGGGCCTGGTCCCGCCGTAGGAACTCCAGCCCGCGCGCTATGGGGGGGAAATCCCGGTCGTAGCCCAGCATGGCCAGCATTTCGATGCAACGCCCCGTCAGGTCGGCGGTGCTGGGGTCGACCAGCGCCCCGTGGTCGGCGAAAGGAATGTTGTTGAGGTACTCGTGGTGATTGTCTATGTCGAACGCGCCCCAGCCGCCGTCGCTGTTTTGCATGCCGATGATCCAGTTCACCGCCTGGGCGATGCGTTTTCTCTTGTCCGGTTGGTGGTGGGCGCCGCTGCGCAACAGGGCCATCACCACCATGCTGGTGTCATCTACGTCGGGGTAGAAGTCATTTTCGAACTGGAACGCCCAGCCGCCGCCTTCCAACTCGGGCGCCTTGTCGATCCAGTCGCCCCGGGTGAACACCTGCTTGTCGAACAACCAGTCCGCGGCCGCTTTGACCGCCTGGTGATCCGGTTGCAACCCGGCCTCTAACAACGCGGACAGGCTCAGGCAAGTGTCCCAGATGGGCGACAGGCAGGGTTGCACGTACGTCTGCTCCGCTTCTTCGATGACCAGGTCCTCGATGGCGTCAAGCCCGCGCTTCATGTCCGGGTCGGTGGCGTCGCAACCCAGCAACTTGAGCGCATACACGGCGTTCGCCATGGCCGGGTAGATGGCGCCGATGCCGCCGTCGCCGCGCATGCGCTCGCGCATCCATGCCTCCAGTTTATTGACGGACAGCCGCCGCAGGAAAGCCGGCGTCAGCGGCTCCGCCAGTTTCAACAACCGGTCCAGCAGGATGAAACAGTTCTTGACGACGTTGCCCTCGATGAACCCGTCCACGTTTTTCAGCGCACTCGGGTCGCGCTTGAACAGCTCCCTGACGCCAAGGCCGGCCGGCGGCTGGTGCGTCGGCTTGTGGGCGAAAATCAGCAACAGGGGAACGATGACGCAACGGGACCAGTAGGAAACCTTGCCGAGATGAAAGAGCCACCAGCGCGGCAACCAGATGATTTCCGGCAACATGGCCGGCACGGTTCTCCAGGGCATCTGCCCGAACGTTGCGAGCAGGATGCGGGTGAAGACATTGACTTTTTCGGCGCCGCCCTGCCGCAACACCCAGTCGCGGGCCCGGACCATGGCCGCGGCGGCGGGGTCGCGGCCCGCCATTTTCAGGGCGAAATAAGACTTGACGGCGGCGCTGACGTTGCCGGGGCCGCCCTCGTACAGGGGCCAGCCGCCGTCGGGGAGTTGCCGTTCCAGGATGTAGTCGGCCAGGCGTTGTTCCCGCTCCCGGTTCACCGTGCCCAGCAGGTGTTGCAACAACAGGTATTCGGCGGGAATGGTGGCGTCCGCCTCCAGGTCGAAGCGCCAGTAGCCGCCGTGGTGTTGGCGCACCAGCAACGCACTCCCCGAGGTCACCATGGCTTGCGTTGCCGGGTCGGTCCGGGGAATCGGCGTATTCGGCGCTTCCCGTTGCGGGCGCAGGCGCGTAAGCAATTCGCTGAAAGCGTTGCCTGTTGCTGTGATCGTGTTCTGTTCGCTCATGGGCGCTTGCGGCGGCGCTTTGTTACGAGAGCCTGCCTGTGTTGCCTCGGTTGGTTGCGGGTCGGCGTTCAAGTAGTGCCGGGTAAAGTACGGTCAAGCAGGGATTTTACCCTAACGCGCTGAATTTGCAAATCCTACCAGATAACGGGACGCGACGGGGGATTATCTTTTGCGCCGCCCGGACAGCACCGGAGTGACGGCGCAACCTGCCGGCGACGTGCCGGCCTCTCCGGTTTGTTTGTGGGTTTTGCGCCGGCCGGCACAAAGCAGGGCGGGCAACCAGCGGCGACCAGGACGCCCGCAACGGCAGGAAACGCCGCGTTTGCGACCGACAATCCCGTGTGCGGGGCGCCGTCCCGTCTTGCCGCCGGGGCGAGAGTCGGGGGAGCCTCGCGGCGCGACCACTAGGCGGCTGCCAGCCGCCGGTCCCCCGGCCGGCCGCAACCGGCGCGTTGCCCCGCGGCCCGGCCGGTGCTCGCCCCCGGTATTGCCTGTTCACGGGCGCCAACCGCCGGGCGCGGCTACGGCTCCCGCCGTTGTGTTCTGTTCTCGCCCGGATCAGAACCTGAACGTGGCAGATGCGCCGAACCAGCGCGGCGGCGCATATACGTTCTCGATAATGCCATCGCCTATATCCGGCGTGAACGTATCGTTAAACGCCAAGTCCAGAACGTAGAGGCGATGCTTGGCGTCCGTGAAGTTTTTTATGAAGAACTCGAACATCCAGCGGTCGTCGCTGCTGGCCCAAGAGGCGCGGACATTACCCAGAAAGTAGGGGTCCTCCTTGGATGCGGCGGAGTTGAACACGTCCAGGTAGTGGGCGCTGTTGTAGTTGCCGTCCACCTGCAGGGCCAGTTCGCCGCCGCCCATGAGCCAGGACTGGCGCGCCAGGAAGTTGAGAGAGAAACTGGGCGCACTGGGCACCTCGGTGCCGGTGATTTCGTCCGCTACCCGGTAGGCGGTCGCTGGATCGTCGGTTTCTGCATACACGAGAGAGGTCTCATCAGGCGGCACGTCAGGGTTTAGCCGCACGGCCTTGGCGTTCGGATTCAGCGCCAACAGGGCGGCGGTGTCTGCATTCGGGGGTGGGGCATCCTCTACGAGAGGATCCTCCGCCGGTATGAACTTGGCTCCCTCGGCGTCCGGCACGGATGAAATCTTCGATTCCAGGACGGAGAGGCCGGCCCTCAGCTCCAGCCGCTCCATGGGGTTCCAGGCGACGCTCATCTCGCCGCCCCAAATCTCGGCGTCCCGGTTGACGATGACCGGAAAGGCCTGGATGAGACCGAATGCCTGGTAATCATCGTAGTCATAATAAAAGCCCGCGCCATCCACGCGCATGGCGTACTGGGGAAAAGTGGCCTTGAAACCGGCCTCGTACGCCAGCAACACTTCCTCGTCGTGGTAAAGGGGGCCGACATTCGCAGCGAACGCCGTGTAGCCGTTATCCGTTGTACGGAGGACGTTGGAAGGGTCGGGATTGATCTGCGTGGCGAATACCGTGTAACTGCCGCCCTTGATGCCGCGGTTGAACGAGGCATATACCAAGAGATCTTCGGTGGGTTTCCAGTCCAGCTGTGCGCGCAACGCGTAATCGCTGTAGTTGACGTCCGGCGCTCGATGAGGCTCTTCGTCTGTATTGAGGAACACGGTGCCGGCTTCGTGACGCATACCGCCGAATTCCGGAGGGGCGGGGGGGTTCCAAACGGCCGAATTTTCACCGGCGGAGTTGATCAGGTCAAACGACTTGTCGTCGCGGCTGAAGCGGGCGCCGGCGATGAACGTGAGCTCCGGAGTCAGGTCAAATTCCGCCTGGCCGAAGATGGACCAGTTCTCTGATTTCAGGTCCCACATGTTATGTATTTCTCCTTCCGGCATCAAAGTGACAAATTCACCGCCCACGACGTCCCTGCCGTCAATGTCCAGGTCCAGGCGGTAGGCGCCCACCTGCCAGCGCAGGCGTTCCATCTCGCCCGCCAGGCGCCACTCGTGGGTGAGTTGAGTCGTCTCCGCCACCGGGTTGTAGGGGAAGTTCAGGATGAATCCGCCGCCGGCGTCCTCGAAGTAATCCTTGTCAATGTCGGTCCAGTTGAATACGTACACTGCCTCCAGCCCGTCGCTGATGTCCCAGGTGATTTTTCCCGTGAACCCGGTAACGCTGCGGTTGAGCCTGCCTTCCTGTTCATTGTTGTGCTTGTGCACGTCGCCCGTGGTGGTTTCCCCTTCCGCAATGTTGCCGAATCCGGTGTCCGGGTCCGAGGTGGTGGTATAGATGACGTAGCCGCCGGTGGGGGCGTCGTTGTCGTCGGTGCGGGACAGCTTCAAGTCCACCAGCACGTTCTCCGCCGCCTCCCATTGCAAGGCGCCCCGCAGGGAGAAACCGTCCTTGCCGTTGGTGTCGCGCACGCCCTCGCGGATGGATTGCGTGTAGCCGTCCGCCCGCTCCCAGCGCCCCGCGGCCCGAAAGCGCACGGTGGAGGACAGCGCCCCGCCAAGGGCGCCCTCCACGGAGTAGTTGTCATACTTGGCGCCGTAGCCTCCCTTGATGTAGCCGTTCATTTCCTCTTCCACGGGCGCCTTGGTGATGTAGTGAATCACGCCGCCGGTGGCGTTGCGCCCGAACAGGGTGCCCTGGGGGCCGCGCAACACCTCGACCCGCTCCATGTCGTAGGTGTGCTGCCCCAGGCCGTTGGTGGAGGCCATGTAGGCGTCGTCAATATAGACGGCCACCGGCGCTTCCACCGAGTCCAGGAACGAGTTCTGCGAGACGCCGCGCAGGTTGAAGTACACGTTGCCGGGGTTGTAGGTGAACAGTTGCAGACCAGGCACCTGATAGACCACATCCGTCATGTTGGTGACGCCCATCTGCTCCAGTTGCTCGCCGGAGAAAGCGGCCACCGAGATGCCCACGTCTTGCAGGCTCTGCTCGCGCTTTTGCGCGGTGACCGTGATTTCCTCCAGCACCCCCTGGGCCCAGGCCCCGGAAGCGGACAGCAGGACGACCGTCGCCGTTGCGACCGCCAATCGGTTCATTTTAAGTACGCTTGTTAACATGGTTTCCCCCATTGTTGAGCTAAAATCGTCGCGCCAAAACCGCCGGGTCAATATCGGGTCCGGACGGCGTCGCCCGCCGCCCCGCCGCGCTCGCACGGCGTGTTGCCGGTCGTTGTCCGCACCTTTATAGCACAGCCGATCTTTCCTGTCAAGGATATTTGTGATTGTACGGCCTCGCGGCGGATGATGCAAGATCGGGCGCCGCCGTGAAAACGCCCAAGATACTCCATCGGCGAGCGCAGGTCAAGCGCTTAGTGCGGGCAAAATCCCGCCCCAGAATTTTTGTGCAGGCGGGCGCCCCCGGCGACGGGCTTTTGCGTGGCCAACTATCCCCTATGGGGCAGGGCTTTTGCGCCAGAACGCGGCGCTGTGCATGGTGGTGAAGTCCTCGCGCCGGATTTTTGCACAGGCGGGGCGCCCCTGGCTCCGGGCTTTTGCGGGAGAACGAGGCGCTGTGCGTAGTGAATTCCTGGCGCAGGAATTTTGCGCCAGAACGCGGCGGCGCACGACCGAACGAAAGAGGCGTATGTGCAATACGCCGATTGATGTGAGGGAGTGGCGCCAACAAAGTTATGGGGCAAAATAACAAGCCAGGGGTCGACTGCAGTGAGGGCGTGGCGCTACAAAGTTATGGGGCAAAATAACAAGCCAGGAGTTATGGCGCAAAAGAACAAGCCAAGGGGTATAATGGGGGAGCAATGCGACCTGACAGGGCAAACACCAACGCGGCCCCCCGCGGACAGGCCCGGCGCGGCGCGGGGAGACAACACCCCGGCCTGTCGCCGTTGCGGCCGCGGCGGCCCGGGGAATGAGCATGGGCGGCGCCGCTGACGCCCCTGCCGGCGGGATGCCGGGCCTCGAGTCCTACTGGTTGCCCTATACCGCCAACCGCGCCTTTAAAAAATCCCCCCGGATTATCGAGTCCGCTGAGGGCTTTCACTACCGCACCCGGGACGGGCGCACCGTCCTGGATTCGTTCTCCGGGCTGTGGACCAGCGGCCTGGGGCACTGCCATCCCCGCATCGTCGCGGCCGTGCAAGAGCAGGTCGCCCGGCTGGATTACGCCGCCGCGTTCCAGGTGTCCCACAGCGGCGCCCTGGAGTTGGCGGAGAAGCTGGTGCGTTTCGCGCCGCCGGGGTTTGACCATGTGTTTTTCACCAACTCGGGCTCCGAAGCCGCCGACACCGCCTTGAAAATCGCCTTAGGCCGGCACCGGGTTCGGGGGGAGGGACACCGCACCCGGTTGATCGGGCGCGAGAGAGGCTACCACGGCGTCAATTTCGGCGGCATGTCCGTGGGCGGCATTCCGGCAAACCGCAAGATGTTCGGCGCCGCCATGTTGCCGCAGGTCGATCATCTTCCTCACACCCATCGCCCGGAACACAACGCGTTCAGCAGGGGGCAACCCCAGTGGGGGGAATGCCTGGCTGATGAGCTGGAGCGCCTGGTCGCTTTGCACGATGCGGAGAACATTGCCGCGGTGATGGTGGAGCCGGCAGCCGGCTCAGCGGGCGTGCTGGTTCCTCCCCGGGGCTACTTGGAGCGCCTGCGGGAGATCTGTACGCGCCACGGCATCCTGTTGATATTCGACGAGGTGATCACCGCGTTTTACCGGGTGGGCGCCCCGTTTGGTTGCCAACGCCTGGGCGTCATGCCCGACATCATCACCACGGCCAAGGGCCTCACCAACGGCGTCATTCCCATGGGGGCGGTGCTGGTGGGCAAGGAGATCTACCAGGACTTCATGAACGGCCCCGAGTACGGCATAGAGTTTTTTCACGGCTATACCTACTCGGGACACCCGGTGGCCGCCGCGGCCGCCCTGGCCGCTCTGGATGCGTACCAGGAAGAAGGCGCGGAAGAGCGGGCGAAACAACTGGAGCCCCTGTTCGAAGATGCGTTGCATGCCTTGCGGGACGCTCCCCACGTCAAGGACATTCGCAATTTCGGCCTGATGGGCGCCGTTGAAATGGAGCCGCGCCCGGATGCACCGGGCGCGCGCGGCATGGAGGCGCACATCGACTGCTTCGATCAAGGATTGATGGTGCGGCACAGCATGGACACACTGCAGTTTGCCCCGTTCCTGACGTTCACGCCCGACTTGCTGGAGCAGACGTTCGCCATTGTTCACAAGGTGTTGAGCGCGTTGCAATAACGCTCAGGGGCAGGGCGGGGAAGTGCGCCCGCGTCGGAGCCGCGCCGGGGGATGGGGCGCGCGCCGCGATGCCTGCCGTGCGCCGTCACTCGGGT
>CAZDXS010000059.1:0-20414 GCA_964509455.1 uncultured Enterobacteriaceae bacterium
CTCACCAACCACGTGGAGAACACCCATGACACAAACCATTGACAGGCGCCCCCCCCCCCCCCGATTTTGGACGGCGGGAAGCTGGTGCGCCGTGGAGCAAGCCGCGGCTGATTGACCTGGACAACCCGGCGACGAACAGCAAACGATTCGTCCGCGACATGGAATATGAAGGCCGAATTCCTCTCACCGCTTGCCCGACTGACAACCGTGAAACGTACAACGGGGTAGAAGTATGCATCGATTCTGGAAGTTTCGGCTCCTAAAGCCGCGGGATGTCGGGCGGGAAAACATCCCGCCTCTTCGTCCCCAGGCACCGGCGTGGCCCGCCCGGCGGGGAGCCGTCTCCGGCACCCAGGCGAAATGACGGGCGGCCCGGCGCGGGCGCCGGCGGCTTCCATCGCCGGCGTGCGCCGGTGCACATTTTGTTATAATGGCGCCCATCACTCACCAACCACGTGGAGAACACCCATGACACAAACCATTGACAGGCGCCCCCCCCCCCCCTCGATTTTGGACGGCGGGAGTCTGGTGCGCCGTGGAGCAAGCCGCGACTGATTGACCTGGACAACCCGGCGGCGGCCGCCAAAGATTTCGTCCGCGACATGGAATACGAAGACCGAGTTCCTCTCGCTGATTGTCCGACTGACCAGCTTACTGAAGACGGATTAAGATGCCGGAATTCGACATCTTTCGGCTCCTGATGCCGCGAGAAGCCGGGCGGGCGAACATTATCTCCCCGCTTTTTCGTTTCCAGGCGCGGGCGTGACCCGCCCGGCCGGGCCCGGATTTGGCGCACCCTGAGTTCGGCGCCGCCCGGCGCAGGCATCGCGGCTTTCACATTCCGCCAACATCCGCCGCCGCGACTTACGTCCGAGGTCGGGGAACGCCGGTAGCCGTTCGCGTTGTCCGCCCCGGCGCTTTTGACTCCCCCGTCAAGGAACGAGCGGCGCCGTAACGACAGGGTGAACCGCTTCGCCTCCATGAGCGGAGCGACAGAGCCCCGTCCCCGGCGGGACGGCGCCCGCACCGCGCCTGTATGCAAAGGCGTTCGCGGGCCCATGGCCGTCCGCCCCGGCCCGGCAGGCAGCAACGCCGTTAAGGATTCAAACAACCGGCGTCCTTTGCATTGCCGCCGGGCGCCCATACACATTAATAACGTCATGACTGCCAACAAGACCCTTGCGGCCCTGGCGCTGGTCGCCGCCCTGCTAACGGCGCCCCCCGCCGCCGCCCAGTCCGGGCAACGCCTGGTCCTGGGCGCATGGAACATAGAGCACCTGGCGGCCCGGGACGGACGCGGTTGTCGCCCCAGGGGCGCGGCGGAATACGCCTCCGCCCGGCGCTACATCAAGCGTGCGGGGGCGGACGTCATCGCCTTTCAGGAGGTGGAGAACGAGACGGCGGCAGAGCGCCTGTTTCCAGCGGCGGAGTACGCGCTTTACTTGTCCAGCCGGCCCTCATCGGACCTGGGAAAATGCCGGGAATCCGGCAACCGCCGGTTGATGCAACGCACCGGGTTCGCCGTGCGGCGGGATCGTCTGGAGAAACTGGGGTTGCGCGTTGTGCGCCGGCGCGATGTGAAGTCCCTGGCGGGGACCCACGGCGCCGGGCGCTGGGGCGTGCACCTAACGCTGACGCCGGGCCCCAGTCGCCGCGTCTGGGCGCCGCCGGGGGGAGCGCCCCTGCATCTTTTGTCGATTCACCTGAAATCCGGTTGCCCCTACCAGCGCGTTCAGGGCGCGGGCGCCGCACGGCACTGCACGGTGCTCAACGGGCAGGCGACCGCACTGGCGGCGTGGGTTCGGAAACGGGCCGGGCGCGGCGAGAACTTCATCATTCTGGGCGATTTCAATCGGCAACTGGACCAGCTGGGCGATGCGGTGTGGTCGCGGCTGGAGGGGCGCCGGGGAGCGAGGCGATACGTCGACCTGGAAAAAGCCCTGGCCGGCGTCAAGCACCCGCTCCCTCGCAACAAAAAGTATCCTTACGCCATCGACCACGTTGTCTATAACCAGGCCATGGACTCCCTGGTGCTGGAAACCGAGTCGTTTTTCGATACCGCTGCCCGGCGCTACTCCGACCACCTGCCGCTGTTTGTCACTTTCGAAGCGGCGCAGTGAGCGGGGCCGCCAAACCGCCGGCGCCCCGGGGCGGTTATACGCTGGATTGCTGGTAGTTCTCCAGGCCGATCCGGTCAATCAGCTCCAGCTGGGTCTCCAGCCAGTCAACATGCTCTTCTTCGTTTTCCAGGATCGACGCCAGCAGGTCGCGGCTGACGAAATCCTGCAGGGACTCGCAACAGGCAATGGCTTCCCGCAACAAGGGAATGGCCAGGTGTTCCTGCTTCAAGTCACATTCCAGCATCTCCCGGGTGTCCTCGCCGATGTACAGCTTGCCCAGGTCCTGCAGGTTCGGCAAGCCTTCCAGGAAGAGAATGCGCTCAATCAGCTGGTCGGCGTGCTTCATCTCGTCCAGCGATTCCTTGTACTCGTACTCGCCCAGGGCCTTCAAGCCCCAGTCTTTCCACATCCGGGCGTGAAGAAAATACTGGTTGACGACCGTCAGCTCGTTTTTCAGCACTTTGTTAAGGTACTCGATAATTTTTTTGTCGCCCTGCATAATAATGTCCTCCGCAAATGGTGATTGACAGGCGAGTGCAGTATAGCAGAACAGCCGCGGCAGGCAAAATATAAGCGATTGATTTACAATGAAAAACATTATCATTTACATTACTTTGTCGGGGTTGGCGGCGGCAGGCGCCACGGCTGGCGCACCGAGATTAGCGGCGGCGAGCGCGGCGGTGGCAGACACGGCGCTGGGCGCGATGACGGGCACGGCGACAAGCGCACCGCAGTTGGCGGAGGCGGGCGCGGCAACAGACGCACCTGCGGGCGGCGGGACGGCGCGAACATGAGCAATCCGTTGCTGGAAAACAACCCCCTGCCGGCGTTCAGCCGCATTCGCCCCGAGCACGCGGCGGCGGCCGTGAAACAACGGCTGGCGGAGCATCGCGACCTGTTGCAGTCCCTGCTGGAAAAGCCGGAAGAGCACACCTGGGAAACCCTGTTCTTGCCCCTGGAGGAAAAGGACGACCAGCTGGACCGGGCCTGGTCGCCCATTCGCCACCTGCACGCGGTGGCGGACAGCGACGCCCTGCGCAGCGCCTACAACGACTGCCTGCCGCTGTTGACCGACCATGCCACCGCACTGGAGCAGAACGAGGCCCTGTATCGCGCCTGCAAAGCCGTGGCCGCCGGCAAGCCGTTCGCGCAGTTGCACTACGCCCGGCGCAAAGCCGTCGACAACGCCCTGCGGGACTTTCGCCTGGCGGGGGTGGAATCGGGGCCGCAGGAAAAAGACCGTTGCAAAACCCTGCGCCGGGAACTGGCGCGGTTGCAAACGCGCTTCGAGGAGAACCTGCTGGACGCCACCCAGGCCTGGACGAAGCGGCTCACGGACCCGGCGCTGTTGCGCGGCCTGCCGGACACGGCCATCGAGTCCGCGGCCCAGGCCGCGCGGCAACGGAACCAGCAAGGCTGGCTGCTCACGCTGGAGTTCCCCTCCTACCAGCCGGTGATGGCTTACGCGGAGAACCGGGAACTGCGGCGGGAGCTGTACCTGGCGTACAACACCCGCGCCTCGGAGCTTGGCCCCCATGCCGGGCGCTGGGACAACGGCCCGTTGATGGCGGACATCGTCGCCCGGCGGCGCGAGCTGGCGGAGTTGCTGGGATTTCGCAGTTACGCGGAATACTCGCTGGCGAAAAAAATGGCGGGGTCGCCGCAGGAGGTGATGGAGTTCCTGGAAAGCCTCGCCGCCCACGGCAAGCCCGTGGCGCAGGAGGAGATGGCGGAGTTGCAGGACTTTGCCGCGCAAGAGCACGGCATAACGGAGTTGCAAGCCTGGGACGTTCCCTACTACTCCGAGCAGTTGCAACGGCGGCAATTCGATTTTTCCCAAGAGGAGTTGCGCCCCTACTTTCCCGCCGAGCAGGTCATCGCCGGGCTGTTCGCGGTGGCGCACAGGCTGTTCGGCATCGCCATCACCCCCCGAGACGGGGTGGACGCCTGGCATCCCGACGTGTCGTTCTTCGACGTGTGCGACGAGCAGGGGCAACCGCGCGGCGGCTTTTACCTGGACCTGTACGCCCGCCCGCACAAGCGCGGCGGCGCCTGGATGGACGAGTGCGTCGCCCGCCGCGGCGGCGCCGGCGGCGTACAGCGCCCGGCGGCGTACCTGACCTGCAACTTCACTCCGCCCGTGGACGGCAAGCCGTCCCTGCTCACCCACGAGGAGGCGCTCACCCTGTTCCACGAATTCGGCCACGGACTGCATCACATTCTGACCTTGGTGGATTGCCCGGCGGTGGCGGGCATCAACGGCGTGCCCTGGGACGCGGTGGAGTTGCCCAGCCAGTTCCTGGAGAACTGGTGCTGGGAGCGGGAAGCGCTGGGCCTGTTCGCCCGCCATGTCAACAACGGCAAGCCGTTGCCGGACGCGCTGTTTTCCCGCATGCGCCGGGCGCGGCGGTTTCATTCCGGCATGCATCTCGTGCGCCAACTGGAGCTGGCGCTGTTTGACTTCCGCTTGCACCACGAACAACGCGGGCAGGACGCGGCGGACATACAGGCCCTGCTGGACGAGGTGCGGCGCGATGTCGCCGTCGTCAAGGCGCCCCCCGACAACCGCTTTCAGCACAGTTTTTCCCACGTGTTCGCCAACGGTTACGCGGCGGGGTATTACAGCTACCAGTGGGCCGACGTGCTGGCCGCGGACGCCTTCTCCCGCTTCGAGGAAGACGGCGTTTTTGACGCCGCCGCCGGGCGCGAGTTTCTCCACAACATATTAGAGCAGGGGGGTTCACGGGATCCCATGGACCTGTTCACGGCGTTTCGCGGCCGCCGTCCCGCCGTGGACGCCCTGCTGTCCCGCATCGGCCGCCCGGAGGAGAAAGATGAAGAGCGCGGGCGCTGACCGCAGTGCGCAACGTTGCCGGCGGCGGCCCCGGGAGGCATCGACATGTGGCTGAGCGGTTGCTGGAACGTCAACTCCCTAAAGGCGCGACTGCCGCACGTACTGCAGTGGCTGGACGACCACCGGCCGGATGTGCTGGCCCTGCAAGAGACCAAGCTGCAAGATGAAAATTTCCCCGCCCAGGCGTTCATTGACCGCGGCTACCACGCGGTATTTGCCGGCGAGAAAACCTACAACGGGGTGGCGCTCATCAGTAAAACGCCGCCGCAGGTGTTGCACACCGAGCTGCCGGGCTTTGCCGACCCGCAAAAACGGGTGCTGGGCGCCCTGGTGGACGGCGTCTGCGTAGTCAACCTGTACGTCCCCAACGGCTCCGAGACGGGCTCAGAGAAGTACGCCTACAAGCTGGAGTGGCTGGAGCGCCTGGATGCGTTCATCGGCGAGCTGCAGCAACGTGGCGACAAGCTGCTCTTGATGGGCGATTTCAACATCGCGCCCGGGGACGAGGACGTGCACGACCCGGCGGCCTGGCGCGATAAAGTCCTGTGCAGCCGGCCGGAAAGAGAGGCCCTGGCGCGGTTGCTCGCTCGCGGTTTTACGGACGCTTACCGGCTGTTTGAACAGGAGGCGAACTCTTTTTCCTGGTGGGATTATCGCGCCGGCGGTTTTGCGCAAAACCGGGGCCTGCGCATTGACCTGATTCTCGCCGACGCCGGGCTCAGCCGCCGGTGCGCGGACTGCTGGATAGACACGGCGCCGCGAGGCTTAGAGCGCCCCTCGGACCATGCACCCGTCGCCGCGGAGTTCCGCCTTGACCCAGTAGCGGAGGAGATTGAAGAGGTCCACGAACGCCTCCTGTGAGGGCGCCGCGTGATGCGGCGGCCGTCCGCTTTCATCTGTGGGGCGCCCGGCGGCCGCCCCGCGGCGCCGGGGTCACGCCTGTGCCGGCGAGCGCCGAACCCGAAAACGCCCTGGCGGCGCCTGCCCGGCCGCCGCGGCGGTCGCCCCGTTCCAGGCAACAACCAAATCCCGCATCGCCGACTTCTCGCCAAGGCAAGAACATCATCACCGGTTGACTTGAAGCGGCGGCAGAACCAAGGCGGCATCCCGCCCGGCTTTGCACCTGTGAACATGCGGAAGCCGCCCGCTTCCGGCGGCGGCGCACATCGCGGCGCGGCGCCGTGCGGCGCGGGGGTTGCTCGTAAGGCCGAGCGCCGAACCCGAAAACGCCCGGGCCGGCGCCTGCCCGGCCGCCGCGGCGGTCGCCCCGTTCCAGGCAACAACCAAAACCCGCAACACCGGTCTCCCACAAGGGTAAAAACAGCGTCTCCGATTGACTTGAAGCGGCGGCAGAACCAAGGCGGCATCCCGCCCGGCTTTGCACCTGTGAATATGCGGAAGCCGCCCGCTTCCGGCGGCGCACCTCGCGGCGCGGCGCCGTGCGGCGCGGGGGTTGCTCGTAAGGACGAGCGCTAAATCCGAAAACGCCCGGGCATTTTGAGTTTTCGTAAACTACCCCGCAACGCCTCCGAGCGACATTCCGCTTTTCTCCGCCTCCCGAGCATCTACTCCTTCCGCGCCTTGGGGTGCGGCTCTCGCCGCCGCACGAAGATTGGCTTCCTCCACCTCCGGGTTGAAACGTTCCAGGCGGCGGGTCATAACCCGCACGGCTTCCGGATTGTTGTCCACGAGGATGCAGTGGCGGTCGTGCCGGGCCGCCGCTTCGCCGAAAGTGCCGGAGCCCGCAAAAAAATCCAGCAAGACGTCCCCCGGCGACGAGTGCGCCTTGACGATCCGCTCCAACAGGCCCAGCGGCTTCTGGGTGGCGTAACCGGTTTTCTCTTTCGAGTTGGTGGGCACGATGGTGTGCCACCAGACGTCCGTCGGCGTCTTGCCGCGCGCGGCCTTCTCGGCGCCCACCAGCGCCGGCGCCATGTAGGGGATGCGGTCCACGGCGTCGTAGTGAAAGGTGTAACGCGCCGGGTCCTTGGCGTACCAGAGGATGTTGTCGTGCTTGGCGGGCCAGCGCGATTTCGAGCGGCCGCCGTAGTCGTACGCCCAGATGATTTCGTTGATGAACGACTCGCGGCCGAAGATGGCGTCCAGCAACACCTTGCAGTAGTGGACCTCGCGGTAATCGATGTGAAAGAACAGCGAGCCGGCGGCGCTGAGCGTCCGGTAGGCCTCTTGCAACCGGGGTTCCAGGAAAGCCAGGTAATCGCCGAAGCGGTCGGCGTAGCCCGTGACGCCGAGCGTGGTGGTGCGGTAGCGCCTGCCTTGGAAACCCACCCGGTCGCCTTTTGCGTCCCGCTCGGTCCGCATCGAGGCGCGCTTTTGTGCGCGTCCGGTGTTGAACGGCGGGTCGATGTAAATCAGATCGATGCTGCCGGCGGCAAGGGCGCACAAGGCTTCCAGGTTCTCACCGGATACGATCTTCAGCATATCGAGGTCTCCTCGGCTCGGGTTGCGGGGGCGGGCGCCAAAACTTTTGAGGGTCGTTGCCGGGCATCAGCGCCCGCGGCGCGACTTCCCCCTCGGCAAGCTTTTCTTGCAACGTTCCGCAGTATCTTATGCGGGTTGATCCATGTCAAGCGAAATCACGCTGTTCGCTCCCGATGGGCGTACGCATACATTCAGTTGCTGTGCCGCCGCCCGCCAACGCAACTCGCCGGGCGCCGGCCGGCGTACTGCTTCCAAACAGTGCGTCGTTTTCGAGTTGCGCCGCGCCGCATTTTTCTGTACACTGCCCCCATTCCACCAACCGGAGTTAACGATGAAAGCCGACATTCATCCCAGCTATGACGAAATCAAGGTGACCTGCAGTTGCGGCAACACCTTTGTCACCAATTCAACCTACGAGGGCGAGTTGCACATAGAGGTGTGCTCCCAGTGCCACCCATTCTACACGGGCAAGCAGAAAATTCTGGACACCGCCGGCCGGGTGGACAAGTTTCGCCGCAAATACGGGGGCTGAACGGGCAACGACGTTAACGATGTCTTTTGATAAAATATTCCGGTTGAATGTTTAACCGTTGATTGCCATTGAAGTTTACCTGTTATCCACATTTTCTGTGGATAACTCTGTGGAAAGAACGGCTATGAGGGCATTAAAACAGGCATAAACATTGATCTTTCAACAAAACTGCCAAAAAACGTGCATTATTGAAAAATCAAGTAAATTCAACTGGTTAAAAATATTTGCCCGGTTGCCGACCGGGGCTTGCGCCGCGTTTTCCGCAAACGCCGTTCCAACGGCGCGGCGCTGTGCATAAAAAACGCCCGGAACAGTGGGGGGAACCCTGCTAACCCCTTGTTTCGGCTTGCTGGACGGGGGGTGCGCCTGGCCTTGCGAGGCCCTGCGAAACGGCGCAACCGGGGGCCGGCAACGCCTCCCGTCGGGCGACCTCGCCGCCTGGACAGGCCTCTCCCCCACCGCCCCGCGGCGCTTCAACCGGCGCCGGCGGCCCTAAGGGCGCACTCCCAAGTCCCAGAACCGGCGGCACAACCAGCGACTTGGCTTCGCCCCCCGCCAGACGGTCTCGCCCCCCAGCCGGACGACCTCGCCGCCAAGACGGGTCTCTCCCCCCGCCGCCGTGCGGCGCTTCAACCGACGCCGGCGACCCCAAGACAACGCCTCCCACCGCCCCGCGGCGCTTCAATCGGCGCCTGCAACCCCAAGGCAACGCTCCCCGCCGCCGCGCGGCGCTTCAACCGACGCCGGCGAACCCAGGGCGCACCTCATTCTTCCCCCAAAAAAATTTAAGGCGGCCGCGGGAACTTTTTCATCGCCGGCGAGTCCCACGAGATGAGGGTTGCATCATTCTCTCTGAGGCGATGCGACCAGAAGCCCGGCCTCATCCCCTGCCGGGCGACCCCGCCCCGGAGCCTTGTTCTTCCTCCTCACGACTCCGGGGCCCTTATTTCATCACCCCGCAACGACGCGTTCAACGCAACCACTGGCGCAGGACTTCGGTTAGTTCGTCCAATCCATGTTTGCGGGTAGCGGAGAACAGTTGCACGGCGCCGGGTTCGGCAAGGCGCTGGTCAACCTCTTGCAGGGCTCGCCGGGCGGCGCCCCTGGACAGCTTGTCGGCCTTGTTCAGCAGGATGTGCGCCGGGCGGCCCTCGGCGGCGCACCAGTCCAGGATCCGTTCGTCCAGGTCGCCCAGCCCCCGCCGTATGTCAACAATCAGCACTAAGCCGGCCAGGCTGCGGCGTTGCGCTAAGTAGGCGTTGACGAAGCGGCGCCAGTCCCGCTTCATGGCGGCCGGCGCCCTGGCGTAGCCGTAACCCGGCAGGTCAACCAGGCGCCGTTGCGTCCCCCAGCTGAAAAAATTGAGTTGGCGGGTGCGCCCCGGCGTCTTGCTGACAACGGCCAGGTTGCGGCGCCGCGTCAGCGCGTTGATCACGCTGGACTTGCCGGCGTTGGACCGGCCGATGAAAGCTGCCTCTTTTCCCGTGTCGGCAAGCAGTTGCGACATGCGCCGGGCGCCGCCCAGGTAGCCGGCTTGTTGGTGTGGTGGGCCGTTCATACGCTCTGCAAGAAGGACGCGCCAGGCGCCGCCGCAGGAACTTTCTCCGAAAATAACTGCCTAAAGTGTCAGAAAGAGGTTGAAATATCCTCTTTTTTTGGCTATCTTTCAAGGGGGAGGTGGTGATTATGAACGCAATCCGCTTAGCAAACACCATGAAGATGACGTCAAACAACAAGGCCCCGGGCGCACCAGACGGCAACGGCGCGGCGGCCGGCGCCTTTCCATCCATGTTCGCAGGTTGCCTGTTAGCCCTGGCGCTGGTCTTCGCGCCGGCGAGCGCGGCCGGGGACATCGAGGCGGGCAAGAAGCTGGCGTTGCCGTGCGCCGCCTGCCACGGCGTTGACGGCAACAGCAACAACCCGGCGTGGCCCAACCTGGCGGGCCAACATGCCACCTACATCGACAAGCAGTTGCGGGATTTTCGCGACGGGGTGAGGCAGGACGCCCA
The DNA here is from genome assembly GCA_964509455.1 of uncultured Enterobacteriaceae bacterium. Classification (GTDB taxonomy): domain Bacteria; phylum Pseudomonadota; class Gammaproteobacteria; order Eutrophobiales; family Eutrophobiaceae; genus JAAXHV01. The sequence goes on from CAZDXS010000059.1 coordinate 9,958, forward strand.
GATGACTCCTTTCGTTGCCCACCTGAGCGATGAGGACATTGCTTCCCTGGCGGCCTATTACGCGGCCCAGAAACCCTGCGACGGCGAGGCGCGGGCGGCAAGCGTGGAGCTGGGCGAGCGCCTGTACCGGGCCGGCGACGCAGACAAGGGAGTCGCCGCGTGCATGGCGTGCCACGGGCCGGCGGGCGCGGGCAACCCGGCGGCGAACTATCCCCGCATCAACGCGCAACACGCCGCATACACCGAGGCGCAGTTGAAAGCGTTCCGCACCGAGGTGCGGGACAACGACCACAACGGCGTCATGCGCGACATCGCCGGCAGGATGTCAAACGAGAGCATCTCGGCGGTGGCCAACTACCTGCAGGGCCTGCACTAGCCCCCACTGTTTCCTTGTTTATGGCGGAACTTTCCCGCGGCGGCGCCCCGGCGCCGGCGCCCAGGCGGTCGCTGTGAACGCGGCCCGGCTGATCATTCTCCTGGCGCTGGCGGCCGCGCCGGCCGGCAATCCGGCCCGGGGGCAGTCTTTCGAGGATGCCTACACGCCCATAAAACCGGCTCAACCCACCCAGTCCGGCGACAAGATAGAGGTGGTGGAAGTCTTCTGGTACGGTTGCTCCCACTGCTTTCGCTTCGAACCGCACGTGGAAGCGTGGAAGCAGGGCATACCCGAGGATGTCGCCTTTCGCCGCGTTCCCGCGGCCCTGAACAAGAACTGGCTGGTTCACGCCCGGGCGTTCTACGCGGCGGAGAGAATGGGCGTGTTGGAGCAACTGCACACGCCCCTGTTTCGGGCCCTGCATACGCCGCCGCGCCGGAACATCAACAACCGCAAAAAACTGCTCCGTTTCGTCGAGGAAAACGGAATAGACGAGAAGGAGTTTGCGCGCCACTACGACTCCAACGAAACTGAGGTGAAACTGAAACAGGCGTTTCAGCTGGCGCGCAACGCCCGGGTCACCGGCGTTCCCGCCCTCATCGTCAACGGCAGGTACCTGGTGTCCGCCAAGGTCGGGTCGTTCCAGAAAATGCTGGAAACCGTTGACTACCTGGCGGACGTAGAACGCCTCCGTTAGCCGCCGCCGGCGGCGGGCGCCGGGCGCGGGGCTAGCGGCGCATCCCGGATGGGCCAGTGCAACAGGGCGGCGACAACGCCCAGCAGGATGGACAAATGCCACACCGGGTCGTAAGAGCCGGCCGCCTCGTAGAAATACCCGCCCAGCCAGGCGCCTAAAAAGCTGCCCACCTGGTGGCTGAGAAACACGACGCCGAACAGGGCGCCGCTGTGCCGGACGCCGAAGACGTCAACGACCAAGGCGCTGGTCAGGGGCACGGTGCCCAGCCACAACAACCCCATGGCCGCGCCAAACAACAACAGGGTCGGAGTGCTCATCGGCGCCGCCAGAAACAGGGCAATCACCAGAGCGCGGGCTAGATACAGGGCGCTCAGCAGGTGTTTTTTGCGGTAGCGTCCCCCCAACAACCCCGCCGCGTACGTGCCGATGATGTTGAAAAAGCCGATCAGCCCCAGCGTAACCGCCCCGGCCATGGGCGTTGCCGCCTGGTCGTTCAGAAACGCCGGCAGGTGCGTGGCGATAAACGCCACGTGAAAGCCGCACACCAGGAATCCCAGGTTCAGCAACCAGTAACCGGAATGGGCGGCGGCGGTTTTCAAGGCCTGCGCCAGGGGCTCGCTCGGCGGCCCCAGAGACGGCGGCGGCGCGGCACGGGCGGCCTGGCGGCGCATCAACAGCGCCAGCATGGGGGTCAGCAACGCGCATCCCGCCAGGATGAGAACGGCGCTGGACCAGCCGTAAAACCCGATGAACAACTGGGCCGCCGGCACAAAGGAAAACATGCCAACGGAGCCGGCAGCGGAGACGACGCCAAAAGCCAGGCTTCTTTTCTCCGGCGGCGCCAGGCGTCCCACCGCGCTCAGCACCACCGTGAATGTGGCGCCGCTCAATCCCAGGCCCACCAGCACCCCCAGGTTCAGGTACAGGCCGGCGGCGGTCGAGGAATACGCGGTCATTACCAGCCCCAAGGCGTACAACAAGCCGCCGACGGCCAACACCCGGAAGCTGCCGTACTTGTCCGCCAGGATGCCGGCGGCGGGTTGCGCCAGCCCCCAGGCGAGATTCTGTATGGCGACGGCCAGCCCGAAGACGTCGCGGGTCAGCGCCAGGTCCAGGATGATGGGTTGCAGAAAAACGCCGAATGACTGGCGAATGCCCATGGCGGCGGCGATGATCGCGCTCGCCACCGCCAACAACAGGATGAACCCGCCGCGCACTCTCGTCACCTGCCGCGCCCAACGGCGACGCCGGCGCCGGCGCCGGCAAGCGCGGGCGGCGCCGGCCGCCGGGCGAGATTCTGTATGGCGGCGGCCGGCCCGAAGACGTCGCGGGTCAGCGCCAGGTCCAGGATGATGGGTTGCAGAAAAACGCCGAATGACTGGCGAATACCCATGGCAGTAGCGATAATCGTGCTCGCCGCCGCCGGCAACAAGATGAACCCGCCGCGCACTCTCGTCACCTGCCGCGCTTGGGCGCGGCGCCGGCGCCGGAAACGGAAAGCAGGGCCGCGCCCGTGACAAACACATCCGGGTCGGCTATAATCCCCGCCGTGCCGCGCACTGGCTTGGCCCATGATTTTATCATCCTGCAAACTACCGATTGAGGTCGCATACTATGAATTCTGAGCAAGATCGAAAATTTTTCTACAACTATTCGCTTGTCATTGGCGTACTGATCCTGTTTCTCCTGCTGTGCCTGGTACTGGCGCGCTACATCGGCATGGACGCGGACGCCGGCGCCCAAGAGCAAGCGGCAAACATTCCGGGGGCGACCCTGACTCCCCCCGCGGCGTGAGCCGGTCCAACCCGCGCTTTTTCCAAACTGGATACTGATTGAGGTCGCCTGCATGAATTCTGAGCAAGATCGAAATTTTTTCTACAACTATTCCCTGGTCATTGGCATGCTGGTCCTGTTTCTCCTGCTGTGCCTGGCGCTGGCGCGCTACATCGGCATGGACGCGGACTCCGTTGCCCAAAAGCAATCGACCAAGACGGCGGCAAACACCATGCCGGTGGGCCGGGTCAACGTGCCGGAAGAAGAGGAAGAGGAGGCCGGGCCAATGACGGCAATGGCGGCGGCGGACGCAACAACGGCCGGCCGGCCGGAAAATATTGGCGAGAAAACATATAACGGGCTTTGCATCTCCTGTCACAACGGCTTGCCGGGCATCCCAAAAGTCGGCGACAAGGCCGCCTGGGAGGCCCGCATCGCCCAGGGCATAGCCCTGCTGTACGAACATTCCATCAAGGGTTTCATCAGCGAGGGCGGAACCATTCCCATGCCGCCCAAGGGCGGCAACCCGGGGCTGTCGGACGAAGAAGTCAAGGCGGCGGTGGACTACATGGTGGCGAACAGCCGGTAGCCGCAGAGACTGCTTCACAAGCGGGAGGATGACGGCGCCGACGGAAACCGCCGCCCGGCGCGGGCCATGAGCCGAAACGGCAACGCTGCCACCAATACACGCCGCAACTCACAACCAGGCTGGGCGCTGACCGAGCCGGGCCCACAAGAACCGGGCGCAAAAACAGCCCGGCCGGAAAGATCGCACCGCCCGTTGCGCCGCCCGCCGCCGGGGGAGAGCAGACGGCACCGGGGCCGAACAACCGCGCGACATCCGCAAGCGGCAACCCCTTGACGATCAACCCGGCGGCAAACAAGACCGACCGCCGCGCACACCCATGCGTCTTTTCCCGTCCGCCTCATTCGCCATTAGCGCGGCGCACCCTGCTCCCAGGTCGGGGAAAGGAGGCAACGCCGCCGGGGCCGAGCAACCGTGCGACATCCGCAAGCGGCAACCCCTTGACAATTAACCCGGGGGAAACAAGACCGGCCGCCGCGCACGCCCGCACGCCTTTTCCCGTCCGCCTCATTCGCCTCAGCGCGGCGCGCCCTGTTCCCAGGCCGGAGAAGAGAGGCGGCGCCAGGGCTGGTAATCCCGCTGGAACGCCTGGTAAGCCTCGTAAACGCGCTTGAAATCAGCATTTTTCTCCGCCTCGGCATCCAGCGCCGCCCGCGTGGCGACGCGCAGTTTCTGTATGACCTCGTCGGGAAACGGCAATAGCTGCACGTTTTTCTTCGTTGCCAATTCCTTCAGGGCCTGGCTGTTGAAGCGCTCCATGGCGCTGTACATCCAGGCCCCGGCGGCCATGGCGGCCTGCCTGACCACCTCTTGTAAATCCGCCGGCAACTGCTCCCAGCTGGACTTGTTAATCAGCAACTCCAGCTCCGTGCCCGGCTCGTGCCAGCCGGGGTAATAATAATACGAGGCGGCCCGGTTCAACCCCAGGCGCAGGTCGTGAAGCGGCCCCACCCATTCCGTGGCGTCAATGGTTCCCCGCTCCAGGGCCGTGTAGAGTTCTCCCCCCGACATCAGCACCGGGTTGCCGCCCACTAGGTTCAACACCTTGCCGCCGAGGCCGGGCATGCGCATGCGCAGTCCTTTCAAGTCGTCTATGGTTTCAATTTTCTTGTTGAACCACCCCCCCATTTGGGCGCCGGAGTTGCCCATGGGCAGTGCCATGAGGTTGAACGGTTCATACAGTTCGTTCCATAATTTCAAGCCGCCGCCGTGATACAGCCAGGCCGCCACTCCTTTTTGCTCCATGCCAAAAGGAACCGTGGAGAAGAACTGCGCGGCGGGAATCTTGCCGGCCCAGTAGTACGACGCGCCGTGCCCCATTTCCACGCCGCCCAGAGAGACGGCCTCAAACACTTGCAAGGGGGGAACCAGCTCACCGCCGGCGAAGACCTGTATTTCCAGGCGGCCGTTGCTCATTACGCGCACGTTTTCGGCAAACCGGGCCGGCCCCTCCTGAAACACGGGGAAGTTCGCCGGCCAGGTGGTCGCCATTTTCCAGCGATAGACCTTGTCTGAGGCGGGACGGGCGGAATCGCCGGGCGAGGGCGCCTCGCAACCGATGAGAAGCGCAGAAAGCGCCAAGAGCGCCAGGGGAGCCAGGAACGGAAAGCGGGTCGGGAATTTCATCTGCGTGAACGGCGCGTGGATAAAACGCACATTGTACCACTGCGCAGGCAACATTGTTACAGTTGCCGGGCCGACGTGGCGCCAACGCCGACCGCTGCGCCCGGCCCAGCGCTGCTTTGCAACGCCGATGCCGCTTCCGGCCGCTTGCTCGGCACCGCCCGGCAGCGCACCGCGCCGACACTGCTCCCGTCGCCTGCCTGGCTCCGCCGACCAAACGCCGCCCGAAACTGCCCGCCTTCGCGCCCAGTGAAGCCCGCAACCATCGTGAGAAAAAATTCCGTGGAGACGCCGGCGGAATGGTTTATAATGGAGCACATGACGCAACAGCGAGCCAGGTTCAACATTGGGCAGGTAATCATTCACAAGTTGTTTAATTACCGCGGAGTCATTGTCGATGTTGACCCGGTGTTTCAGGGACAGGATGAATGGTACGAGAAAAACGCCCTGTCGCGCCCGCCCAAAGACAAGCCTTGGTACCGGGTGCTGGTGCACAACGCCGACCAGGAAACCTACGTCGCCGAGAGGAACCTCAACAACGACCCGTCCCAGGAGCCGGTGAAACATCCCCTGGTTGACTCGTATTTTGAACATTACGATGACGGCTACCGTCTCCGTTCCCAGGACAAGAATTAGGCGCCGGGTCGGCTGAATGACGCGCTTTTCAACATGTTTGCTTCCCTGAAAGAGCTCCTGGAGAACAGCGTCCTCAACCGACAGGAGAGCGTCGCTCCCGCGACCGCCGGTCGTCTCGAAACCGCCGCCGCCGCGCTGATGCTGGAAATTGGGCTGGCGGACTCAACCCTTGACGCGGCGGAACTGGCCGCCATCCAAAACGCGCTGGTTGATGCTTTTCGCCTCGAGGCGGAACAGGCGGAGGAGTTGATCGCCCTGGCGCGGCGGGAAGTCGACCTGGCGGTCTCCCTACACGAGTTCACCCGCCTGTTGAACGAGCAACTCACGCGACAGGAAAAGATACGCATCATCGAGTTGTTGTGGCGGGTGGCGTTCGCCAACGCCGAGTTGGACAAGTACGAGGAACACTACATTCGGAAAATCGCCGACCTTTTGTACATTCCGCACCGGGACTACCTCAAGGCGAAACACGCGGTTGCCGACCGCGGCGAGGCAAGCGTCGGCGCAACCGGGGCAATCAGCGAGCCGGCGCCTTGATCGAAAAAATCATCTCCGGCGGCCAAACGGGCGTGGACCGCGCCGCCCTGGACGTCGCCATGAAGTTGCACATTCCCCACGGAGGCTGGTGCCCGGCCGGTCGGGCGGCCGAGGACGGGAAAATCCCGGAGTGCTACCAGTTGGTTGAAACCCCGTCATCGGAGTATAATGCACGCACGCGAAAGAACGTGGAAGACTGCGACGGCGTGCTGGTGTTGAACCAGGGAAAACTGGATGGAGGAACGGCGCTGACCCTGGTTTTCGCCAGGGAGTTAAAACGCCCGCACTTGCTGATCGACCTTGACGCCGCGCCGTCGCCAAGAGTCGGCGAGGTCCGGGACTGGCTTTCAGCCCACCACGTAAACATCTGCAACGTGGCCGGACCGCGCGAGAGCAAGCGCCGCGGCATTTATCGAAGGTCCGCCCGACTCCTGGAGGAACTGTTGCGACAACAAGACCATGACCGCGCCAATGCCGACCATACATAAAAACGTGCGACAGCGCCCAGGGCGTGGTAGAATAAAACGCATGATCAGGGTGTGGACAACAGGTGGATAAACGTGAAAAACAACGACGGAAAACCGGGCCAATTGCAATCGGCGGAGACATTCACAAGCTATGCACAGGCATTCCCTGAGTTGTCGGGGAGAACGAACGCCCTATCGCCGAAAAATAGCCAACAGTTGCATTTTATCAACAGCCAGAAGTTACGTAATGATGATTATGAATCCGGAGGAATTACGTCATGAAAATTAACATCAACAGAGAAACTCTCCTGCCGTTTGTCGACAGCACGGCGTCCACGGTACCCAACCGACCGGATGCGCCCATCCTCGCAAACCTGCTGATCAACGCAGATAAAAACGGGATGAGCATCGCTGCCTGCGACCGCGAGCAGGAACTTGTGGTGTCTTTCCCGGGAACTTTCGGCGATGCCGGCATGGTCACCCTGCCGGCATCCAAGTTGCTGAATATTTGCAGGCAGCTGCCGGAAGGTTCCGAGCTAAAAATAGCCATTGCCGATGAGAAAGCGACCATCACTTCCGGGCGCACCCGTTTTGTGTTGCAAACTCTACCCCCCGAGGACTTTCCCAAGGTCAAGGAGGAGGCCAAAGACGCAACCACCCGTTTTTCCATTCCCCAGGACCGCTTCAAGACCCTGTTGCGGAAGACGTTCTTTTGCATGGCGCAGAACGACGTGCGCTATTTTCTGCACGGCGTCCTCCTGGAAGCCGGCAAGGAGTTGTTGCGCACCGTGGCCACGGACGGGCATCGCATGGGGCTGTGCGACCATGCCATGGAGCTGCCGGTGACGGAGACGAAGCGCTGGATAATTCCCAGCAAGGCGGTGAACGAGTTGTTGCGACTGATACCGGAAACGGATACCGAGTTGGAGGTGTCCTTAGGGGACAGGAACGTGCGCGTGAGCATGGACGGGATGGTGTTCACCTCCCGCCTGGTTGACGGCAGTTTCCCTGATTACGAACGGGTGATCCCAGAGATGAGCGAGGCGCCGGTGACGGCGGTCAAGGACGCCTTGAGCCAGTGTATGTCCCGGGTGGCCATCCTGTCCCACGATCGCCACCACGGCGTGAAAGTCAGCCTGGAGCAGAACAAGATGCGGGTGCTCGCCAACAACAAGGAAAATGAGCAGGCGGAAGACGAGATCGCGGTGGAGTACCAGGGGGAGGCCATGGACATTGGCTTCAACGTGAAGTACCTGCTGGACGCCGTGAACAGCATTGACTCCGAGAAAGTAAGGATTTCCATCGTCTCGCCGAAAGGCGGAGGTCTGGTGTTGCCGGAGGGAGACGGGGACTGCAGGTACGTAATCATGCCCGTGTTGCTGTGAGCGAGCGGGACGCAGCGAAGTTGCGGGCAAGCCACGGCGATGTACCTGGAATGGTTGCAGGTCGTCAATGTTCGCAACCTGTGCGCCGTAAACATTGAACCCGTCGCCGGCGTCAACGGTCTTTTCGGTCCCAACGGCAGCGGTAAAACCGCCCTGCTGGAAGCGATCAGCATTCTGGGGCGTTGTCGCTCCTTTCGCGCCGCCGCCATTGAGCGCGTGATCCGCCATCAGCAGGAAAAACTGAGAGTCAGCGCCGGGTTGCGCCTGGCGGACGACTCCAGCGTGGTGACGGGCGTGGAGCGCGGTCGCAACGAGTTGAGCATTCGTTACGACAACCGGTCGGTGCGGCGGGCCTCGGAGCAGGCGGCGCGGGTGCCCATCATCACGTTTACGCCGGACAGCCGCCGCCTGGTTGCGGGCGGCCCGGCGCGGCGGCGGCGCTGGTTGGACTGGGCGATGTTTCACGTGGAACCAAGCTATTTGGACACTTGGAAAAGTTATTATCGGGCGCTAAAGCACAGGAACAAACTTTTGCGGCAACGAAGCAACGGGCAACTGGCGGCATGGGAACGGTCCATGTGGCAGTTCGCGGAAAAAATAGACGCACAACGGCGGGTTTTCCTGGACGGGCTGACGGTCGCGGCGGCGGAGCTGGGACAGCGGCTGGGACTCTCGCCGCTGTCTCTGGAGTACGACAGCGGCTGGCGCGCCGGCAGTGCGCTGGACCAGTGCCTGGCGGAACATCGGCGCAAGGACATGGAGCGCGGCAACACCCGTTTCGGGGTGCACCGCAGCGACGTCCTGGTGAACGCGGCGGCGGGCCGCATCGGTCATTTTTATTCCGGCGGCCAGGTCAAACTGAGCCTGCTGGCCCTGTGCCTGGCGCAGGGGCGGGTGTTCAAGCAGAGAACGGGGCGCATGCCCATATTGTTGCTGGACGACCTTGCGGCGGAGTTGGATGAGGCGAGCCAGGGGCGAATCATCCGCGAACTGGCGGAGTACGAGGGGCAGGTTTTCATCACCAGCACGACCGGCGCCGCCGTATTGAAGTCCGCCTGTCAAAAATTGTTTCACGTGAAACATGGGCGTTTCGCAACCTGCTGAACCATCATCACAGAGAGTTTTTATGGCTGATAAAAATAAATACGATTCTTCCAGGATCAAGGTGCTGAAAGGGCTTGAGGCGGTCAAGAAAAGGCCGGGCATGTACATTGGCGACACGGACGACGGCACTGGTCTGCACCACATGGTCTTCGAGGTGGTGGACAACAGCATCGACGAGGCCCTGGCGGGCCATTGCTCCGAGATCAACGTAATTGTCCATGCGAACGGCGCCGTCACGGTGAAAGACGACGGGCGCGGCGTGCCTGTGGACGTCCACAAGGAGGAGGGGGTGTCCGCGGCCCAGGTCATCATGACGACCCTGCATGCCGGCGGCAAGTTCGACGACAACTCCTACAAGGTGTCCGGCGGCTTGCACGGGGTGGGCGTGTCGGTGGTCAACGCCCTGTCCCGGCAACTGGACATGACCATCTGCCGGGACGGCCGCCGTTACCAGCAGTCCTACCAGGAGGGCAAGCCGCTGGCGCCCCTGGCGGATGTCGGAGCTTCCACCGAAACCGGCACGGAAATCCGTTTTTTGCCCAGCGACAAGGTCTTCGGCTCCACCGAGTTTCATTACGACGTGCTGGCGAAACGCCTGCGGGAGTTGTCGTTTCTCAATTCCGGCGTGAAAATCGTGTTGCTGGACGAACGCGCGGGCAAAAAAGACGAGTTCGAGTACCAGGGCGGCATCGTTCAATTCGTGCAACTGCTGAACCGCAACAAGCAACCGTTGCATAAAACCGTGGTGAGCATTGACGCCGTGCGCCGGGTGGAAATCGACGGCGAGCCCCGGGACGTGACGGCGCAACTGGCCATGCAATGGAGCGATTCCTACCAGGAGAACATCTTCTGTTTCACCAACAACATTCCGCAACGGGACGGCGGCGCCCACCTGGCGGGCTTTCGCGCCGCGCTCACCCGCAGCCTGAACCAGTACCTGGAAACCTCCGGCATCGGCGCCCGGGCCAAGGTTTCCATTGACGGGGCGGACGCCCGCGAGGGCTTGGCCGCCGTGTTGTCCATCAAGATGCCGTCTCCCCGGTTCTCTTCGCAAACCAAGGACAAGCTGGTTTCCAGCGAGATTCGCCCGGCGGTGGAGTCCTCCATCCTGGAAAAGCTCCAGGAGTTTCTCATGGAGCGTCCCGACGAGGCCCGCGCCATTTGCGAGAAAGTCATAGAGGCGGCCACGGCGCGCGAAGCGGCCCGCAAGGCCAGGGAGCTGACGCGCCGCAAGACCGCCCTGGACATTGCCGGCCTGCCCGGCAAGTTGGCG
>CAZDXS010000060.1:0-8344 GCA_964509455.1 uncultured Enterobacteriaceae bacterium
GAGGGAACCGACGGCGCGGCGCCGACCTGGCGCAATCATGTGGAGACCTTCCGCTACGACCGCCTGAACCGGTTGACCCGCAGCGATTACAACGACGGCAGCGGCGCCAATGCGACCATAGAAACCTACGGCTACGACGCCGACCGCAACCTGGTGAAGAAAGACGTCATCAATGCGAGCGGTTCGGCGTGGTCCGTCTGGTACGCGGACAAACTGTACGAAAAGCGCTTGGCGGGGACCTCGGCGACCCACATCCATTACTTAGAAGCCGGCGGCGAAATCGTGGCCATGCACCGCTCGCTGGGCACGACCAGCGCCGCCAACCCGCACGGCAGCCCCACATCTGCTACGACGCACTACCTGCACCGGGACCACCTGGGATCCCTGGCGGCCGTGACCGACGGCAACCAGCAACTGACGGAGCAACAGGCCTTCGATGCCTGGGGCAAGCGTCGCCTGGTGACGTGGCGCGCCTCGGGCCGGGCGACGTTCCAGGTGCTGACGCGCCACGGCTTCACCGGCCACGAGATGCTGGACTGGCCCTCCCTGGTCCACATGGGCGGGCGCGTCTATGACCCGCAGACGGGACGCTTCTTGTCCGCCGACCCGCATATTCAACAAGCGGCCAACAGCCAAAGCTACAACCGTTATAGCTACACGCTCAACAACCCGCTAAGCTACACCGACCCGTCAGGATTCTTTTTCAAGAAGCTGTTCAAGGGCATTGGCAAGCTGTTCAAGGGCATCGCCAAAGCCATTGGCTCGCTGATGCGGCTGATAGGGCGCAACCTGCGCGCCATCGCGGCCATCGGGGTGCTGTTCATCCCCGGGGTGAACATCTACGCGGCGGGTTTCGTCTCGGGCATGATAGCCAGCGGCGGTGACCTGAAAGCGGGGCTGGTGAGCGCCATGACGGCGGGGGCGTTCGACTGGGTGGGCGGCATCGAATTCGCGGACCACTTCGGCAACTTTGCGCTAGCCGCGAAAGCGGCGGCGCACGGCGTGGTGGGCGGCCTGTCCTCCCTGGCGCTGGGCGGGAGTTTCATCAGCGGCTTTGCCGCCGGCAGCGTGGCGCAGGCGGTGGGCGGCGGCAAGGCCGTGCAAAGCCTGGGCAAGGCGGGCCAGGCCATAACCCGCATCATGGCGGGCGGCTTGGCGGCCATGGCCGGCGGCGGCAAGTTCGCCAACGGTGCAATCACCGCCGCCGCTGCCTACGCCTTTAATGACTTGGCAACGCATGCGGAGGGCGGAGGCCAGGCGATCACTGAGCGCCAGCGCGAGCTGTTAGAAGAGGGGAAAATACGAGAATTCTGGGAATCCCGCGATGCCTTGGGGGACCCAATTGCGAAGATTGCCCTAGCGTCTCTTGACCCGCCCGGAGGACTGTGGGATTATCTCTTTGGCGGCGAAAGCATCAATAGGCGTTTGCAGGCATTCATTGATGATCATGCCAACGGTGCGTTGACAATAGACCAGATGCGGATTGAACTGGCGGAGGCGCATGTTAGGGAAGTTACTCAGGATATGGAAGGAGTTCGTGGATTACTCAGCCCTCGCCAAGTGGCCGAGTATCATCACAAGATATTCAAAGATCACGGACTTCCCGCCAGGACCTTTGGCGGCACGCCGTTTACGGGCGGAATCTGGGAGACCTGGCTTACCGCGCCGATTTGGTGCGGGGGGTGTGACAGGCAGTGAAGAAGATCGTGCTGGCTACTTTGCTCTTCCTAGCGGCGATGTTCGCCGTCCAGGTTGTTGTCGTTGCATTGTCGGACGTTGTTAAAATTACGCTGGGACGGCATACGTATTTAATTCCCCGGCACATTGCCATGGAGCCGGCAAGCGTAATGCCAATATGGTTGTTGCTTCTTAGCGGGGAACTGGACGATGATGCCGGCCAGGCATTGTTCGATTTTGATGACCAAGAGGTTAAAGCAAATGTGGCGGGATACCAGGTTGCCGCCGACAACCAGTTTAAAGACGACGTTGGCGGCCTGCTTATAGCGCTAACGCCGGAAGAGTTCCGTAACTACAATGACCCTGAGGTTTTTGCGCAACTGGGCGATTTATGGCGCGGCACAGGCTCTTATAAAGGGCGCAAAGTAGAAGCAGATGAAATGCCCGGTTGGTACAGGGTATACAGGAAAGTTGAGTATCCTCGTAGTTGGATGTTAGTGAGTCAATTTCCGGACTCCGCGAAAAACGTTCCCGCCAAAGTTTCGGACTTTTTGATTGCGAGTTGCCATTTGCTGGGTTCCAAAGAAAAAAAATCTGCCAATTGCAAGATACGCGAGTTCATTGACGATGTTCTCATTGAGTTCAGAATTTCTGGTTATAATCTACCCGTCCTCGATGAGGTTCGAGACTTCGTACGAGGGCAGGTCCTGGAATGGCGGCAAGAAGGAAGCGACTGATTGAAAACATCTGTTCTCCCTGGCGCTGGGCGGGAGCTTCATCAGCGGCTTCGCCGCCGGCAGCGTGGCGCAGGCGGTGGGCGGCGGCAAGGCAGTGCAAAGCCTGGGCAAGGCGGGCCAGGCCATAACCCGCATCATGGCGGGCGGGCTGGCGGCCGTGGCCGGCGGCGGCAAGTTCGCCAAAGGCGCGGTGTTCGCCGCCGCGGCCGACGCCTTGTAATGCGCACCGCCATGCAAAAGAGGCGGCCTCTATGGAAAACGGAGAGCAGAGCGAGTACCCTATCAAGGCGGGTGCAGGACGCCCTTGATATTCGACCCCGGCGCAATGCCCCATCGATACCCTGCTCGCCATTATCATCTGCAACCGCCAAAGGGGTATAGCCCATGATCGACTTGGCAAGAAAAACGTTTCTGCTCATGGCCGTATCGTTGCCTGCGCCGGCTTGCGCGGCGGGGCCGGTGAAGCACCTGCTGGATGAGCTGGCGGCTTCCCAGCAACTTGAAGCCGTGCACGGCGATGCCTTTCCGGAATATAATCCCTACGTCAGTTATGGCTCCCCGTATGTATTTGACTTCGTTATTGGCGTGGAAAACAGCGTGTTGTTCCTGGCCAGGAAAAGGAACCAGAACCAGTTTTGCAAAGATGAGATTTCCAACAACAACGACGACAACCTGGGTATGGTCCTGAGACTGGTCCGTTGTTACGACTACTTTCTGATTTTCGCAATAAAGGACAAGGAGGGCGATTCTTTTGAAGTAAAAGACGTACTCGATGGGCACGGCCTGAAAGGGATGTCGCTGTACCACGGCAACATGGATTTGAGCGGCAAGGAGTTTAAGTTTGTGGACTCTGGCAAAAAGACAGCGGGTTCCGAGCTTGATCGTAGAAAATTAAGCTCCGCCGTGCTGATTTCAGCCATATCGTCCACAATGATTTTGTTTTACTACGACGGGGCATGGATTGAGTATGTTGAGAGCGATTGGTAGGTGCGCGGTGAATTTGAATTATCTTTCAAATCTTTTCGGCCTTGGTGGAAACAAGCGCCGCAAACCCTGTTAGCGGAGGTTGGAGTGAAACTCTATTACCTGTTTTTTCTAATCCTGGTTTCCGCCGGCTCGCCGGCCGTTGTTCCCCTGGAGGGCGATGTGAGAATTTTCGAATACCAGGGCAGCCAAATTGTACGGTTTACGGTGGTCGGTCAAACGGCGAAAGTCATTTACGAAGAAATGCGGGTGGAGCCCGTTTATGAAGAATGCACGGGACATTACTACAAAATAGCGGGGGATTTTGATTGCTTCGTTCTGGATTCAGAGCAGGATTATCATTGCACATTTGGCGTTGATTTAACAAACAATGCATTAATGAGAAGCACCCTTTGCGACTGAGCCCGTTTGTCTCACCAGGGGCGGATTGGCGGCAGTCTGAAAAGCAAAACCGATTGGAACCATGCGCATGCCTGTTTTGTCCCTGCTGGTTTTTCTGTTCACCGCGCCAGCGCCATTAACTGCGGCGCCGGGGAGCGAGGCTGCCCCCGGCGCCGGCGTTGCTTACGGGTCGCGCGCCGGCGTTTCGACGCCAAAGCAAGGAGGCCTGCCTTCAACAGCCGCCGAGGAAGAGTTGGCGGGGGAGATGGTGTTGATTCCGGGCGGCGTTTTCCGCATGGGAGATCTGAGTGGCGAAGGGGCCGGGAATGAACGGCCGGCCCATAAAGTGACGACGCCGTCTTTCTGGTTGGGAAAATACGAGGTGACCGCCGCTCAATGGCGCGTCTGTGCGGCGGACAAGGACGGGGGCAATCCGCCTCTTCGGGGCGGGAAACGAGGCCGCCGTCCGATAACCGGCGTATCCTGGGACGACGTCCAAGACTTTATCCGTTGGCTGAACGCCAGGACCGGGGGCGGGTATCGGTTGCCGACGGAGGCGGAATGGGAATACGCGGCCCGGGCCGGCACAACGACGGAATACTCCTGGGGCGATGCGATTGGGCGCAATCGGGCCAATTGTCTCGGCTGTGACGCCTATTGGAAAAATGACCCGGAAAACCGGAATGCAACCGGACGGTGCGCCGAGCATCGCAGCGGTTGCCTAGCGCCGGTGGGATCATTCCCCGCCAACAAATGGGGGTTGCACGACATGCACGGCAACGCATGGGAATGGGTGCAGGACTGCTGGAATGACAACTATGCGGGTGCGCCAAACGACGGCGGCGCCTGGAATAGCGGCGACTGCAACCGACGTGCGATACGGGGCGGTTCCTGGGTTTACACACGGGCCTGGTACTTGCGCTCCGCCGTGCGCTACAGGTACTCCCGTTCCGTGCGCGATGCTGCGTTGGGCTTCCGCCTGGCCCGGGACCTGTAAGAACAAAGTCCGATTGTGGTAAGATGTGAACGAGTCGTATGGTCGCAGAGTGGGCGAGAGAGGCGTTCGACCATGATTTTTCAACACCAGAAGTTGCTTGGCGCTGTACTATTGCTTGCTTTCGATGTTGCGGCCCCGGCCGGGGCTGAGGGCTTGCCGCCCTGTGATGTAAATCAGTTGCAACAACTGGCGCTGGTCGATTTATCAGAATACGAAAAAATACAAAAGACTTTCCTCAGCGGGGAGGTCGAGTCTACGCAGGGAGGAACCGCTGAGTACTACTATTCCACAGACGTTCTGAAAGCCGTCAAATCCGTTTATTACGGGGAAACCGGACAAGTGGAGTGGGAGTATTACTTTGAATCGCCGTCCATATCAACGTACACGGCTAAGGCTACCGACTACTACTACTCAGCGCCCATTTACCGGGAGAATTCCAATATCGTGGTGATAAATCAAACCAGCTTTTCAGTTTGCCGGGGCGAACTAATCACGGGCATGTTCACTGACGAATTCACCGAGCACTTCAACCGTGCGAGTAGTGTTTTGGAAACGTTGCTGAGTAAAGCTCCCCGAAAATAGTTTTGGACGTGAAGCTCCACCGCGCACTCCCCCGACAAGGGTTGTCGCAGAGAAATTTGACAGCGACGCAGGCGGCGGTGGAATCGCCCGGCCGGT
Source organism: uncultured Enterobacteriaceae bacterium (assembly GCA_964509455.1). GTDB lineage: Bacteria > Pseudomonadota > Gammaproteobacteria > Eutrophobiales > Eutrophobiaceae > JAAXHV01. The sequence continues at coordinate 5,455 of CAZDXS010000060.1, forward strand.
AAAACGCTTTTACGCAAGGCGGATGACTCTCCGCAACATACTGTTGGCAGCGGTTTGCTTCGTTCCTGCCTGTGCGACCGACAGCCAGTCGGCCCGGCAGTCGGCGGAGGATTTTGCCTTGCATCTGCAGGGCATTATCGCCGCCGGCGCTGTGGACGAGTTCAAGAAAATCCGCCGTTTCCTATGGGGAGAAATGGATGAACATGAAACGAATTACGTGTTCGGTTTGAAAGGCGAGAAAGGGTCTGTCGAGTTTTTGGGGGAAGACGCTACCGCCATCAGGGTGTACGGCCCTTACTCCATGGGCGTGCCTGAGTATGACAGTCACGCGGCGGTTTACACGGTGGTTTACTATGACCCGGATAAAATAAGCTTCAACGAACACGGCCACGTAGACCCCGTGCTGATGGAGAAATTATGGGGCGACGGCTACCTGGAGACGCAGATAACGTATTCTGACAATCAATGGATGTTCCACAGAACTCCATTTTTCTACGGCGCTCACGCTCCCTGGGCCGAGGACTACGGAATGTTGACGCTTGTCGGGTTGCTTGCCTGTTTTTCTTAGGGCGACCGCCCCTCTCCGCCTTGCCTTGCATATTGACGCCGGCCGCAACTCCCATGAACATGATACTGCTCTTGCTCGTTCTCGCCGGCGTTGCGGCCGCGGCGCCGGCAGTTGAAGTCCCCGTTGCCGGGGATGCCGCCCGCGAGCGGCGGCGCCTCCATGAGAAAATGCATTGTCCAGGCGGCGCTGTGCCTGTCTTTCTCCCATGGCGGCCTTGCGGGCGAGGCCGGCGGTCATCCTTATGAGCCTGCGATGGTCACCCTGCAAGGAGTGCTGGAGTTGGAACCCAAATTCGGCCCGCCGAATTACGGCGAGTCGCCCGCAACGGATAAACGGATGTGCATTTACGTACTCCGTTTGGAACAACCGATTATTGTTGGAACCCGCGCCACATTATCCGAGTTGAACGATAAAATCGTCGCAAACGTCTCCAGGGTGCAACTCGTCTTTGATGGGAAAGCGCCAGATGCCATCGCCGCAGCAATCGGCAAAACGGCGTCCCTGCGCGGCAGTTTGTCCGGGCAGGCAACAGGCCATCACTTTTACCCAATGCTCACGGTTTCCTCGTGGGAGTCGGTTCAAGACGGCAGGGAAAACGTTTCTTTTTGCCAGGGTGCAAGAAAAGCCACGGCGTTGGAGGTGGAGAGTAATGGAAAGGACGGGTAAAATCGGCGTCAATTGTTATCGCAAATGGTTTCAAGAGGCTGCCATGAAAAACTTGCTGGGTTGTTTGTTGCTGACGTTCTATTGCGCCGCTTCGGTCCAGGCGGAGGTTGGCATTACAAGGGCCGCTTCTGATTGGTTTTACGAGAACCATGCCTACGCAGCAAAAATCCTCAAGGACGGCCCCAGTGAAGCACTGCTTCCCGTCATCAACATGCTCGGGTTTATTTGGCAACACCGGGATGGAGCGATGGGCGCCGAGGTTGCCGATTCAATAGCACTGGCCTTTATCCATCACCCCGCTTTGATGTTTGCCTGGTTTGAGGAACACCCGGTGCAATACGAAGACTGGTTGCGGGAATTGCGGCACGTTTTGCTAACGGCTTATTCAGATGACGGCAGCGGTAACCAGGCAGCGGAGCTGAACGAATTGAAAGAAGAACTGCTTGAAGCGCTGAAAGATTATGAAGCGGACAGCCAGGCCTCAGATCTTGCTGGGCGGCTGATTTTCAAGCTGGAGAACACCGGTGTCTGGACAGTTGATTGAAGCGCGTCGGTTGCAAGCGAGCCGGCGCAAACAATGCCTGCGTCGTTGTTCCAGCGCGGGCAGGACGGCTGAATGATTCATATTTCATCTTGGCGGATTCACGTTGCGCATCATCGCACACTGACGATTGTTGCAATTCTTTGCACCGCCGTATGTTTCCACTTGGACGCATACGACGGGAATGTTGTCAGTAGCAGTTCAGGAGATGACGGCAACGTGTCCCGGGAAGAATTGGGCCGGAAGAATAATGGCATCGAGGATATGGCGTGGAACTACACGCGAGATGCCAACGGCCAGGTAATCCGTACGAAACAAGGATATGATGTGGATGGAGTTTCGGCTCGATCTGGACATTTTCTGCCTGTTGCGGCTGAAGAAACGACCACTGACGAAGAGGCGTACGACTACAACCGGGATGGCATTGCAGACCGCATAATCAGGGTCTCAGGGAGAGATCATGCTGAGGTTGCCAGGGAAGTGTTTGACTACAACGCGGACGGCAGTTTGAAGCGGGCGGACCGGCGACTGTTCAAGGTGGAGGGCAAGATGAATCGCAGAGAGATCGACCGCGACGGGGACGGCGCCGCGGACTGGATAGGGATCGAAATGCTGGACTCCCGCGGCCGCGTGGTTGGGAGGAAAGTGGACCGCAACGGCGACGGCGCCATGGACTGGTCGGTCCGGTACACCCTCGATGGGAACGACAACGTGGTCCGCAAGGAAAGCGACCACGACGGGGACGGCGCGGCAGACCGGATTAAGAGTTACGTGCTGGACACCGACGGCAGAACAGTGCAGGCGGCAATTGACGAGGACGGAGACGGCGTTGCGGACCGGGTGGGATGCTTCCTCGCCGGCGGCCGCGTGGAGTGGCAACATTCAAAATCGGAGGCGCATGGGACGAAGCGAAAGTGTTCCCCCGATTAGGGCGGACAAGCATCATCCATGGTTGCCTTGAACATGCGCCGGCGGCGAGAAATATAAACCTCTGATGGCCGCGACGGCCGCGCTGGTTGCGCCGGCAACGGCGCGGCCGTCGCGGCATCAGAGGTTTATATTTCTCGCCGCCGGCGCATGTTCAAGGCAACCATGGATGATGCTTGTCCGCCCTA
>CAZDXS010000061.1:0-23676 GCA_964509455.1 uncultured Enterobacteriaceae bacterium
GCCCGAGCAACGCCGGCGCCGCGCCCGGGCGGCCCTGGCGCTGTTTCGGGAGCGCTACGCCGCCGACAAGGTGATGGGGGAGTTCGAAAACCTGTACCGGGAGCTCATCCGGGGCTGATGCGACCCGCCCTGCCGCCGGCAGGGCCGGGCCGGGCGGGGGCGGCGCATCAGCTCAAACACATCTGTCGTTTTCTCACCGGGGGAGAGCCATGCAAATCCACCGTTTGGGTTGCCTGTGACTTATCAAGCGGCGGCTCTCTCGGAACATACCCGGATGTGGTAGTGCCAAACAAACAACCCGGAGGTCCGAATGAACCATCACCCTAACGCACGACTGACATTCCATGGTCGATTGTTGCCGGCAACGCGCGTCATTGAGAAAGGTCAATCGCCCACTAATGCGGCCCGCTCCCTGGGCTCAGCAGGCGCACGGCTCATAAACGGCTAAAGCGCTAACGCGAGGAAAGCGAGGCGGAACAAGCGAAAAGACGACATTCCGGGTTTTGGTTGACGCCCTGCGCGGCGCCGGCCGCCACCGCTTACTCTGCCAGGAAGCGGGCGATGGCCGCGGCGCCCCGTTGCGACGGCGGCTCCTCGCTCGCGCCAAAGGCCCGGTCCACGGCCGCATCCTGGCGGCTCTTGTAGGTCGCGCGGAAGCGGCGCGGCGCCCGTGCCAGGGCGGCGCCCAGCATGCCCGCCTCCTCGATGCACTCGCCCAGGTTCCAGAACGGCGCCTGCGCCGGATCAAGCCCGCGAGGATTCAAGAAGATGCAGGGGCGGCGGCGATAATGCAGGAACTCATAAACCTGGCTGGACACATCGCCCAGAAACAGGTCGGCGGCGCGGGTGTAGCTCATGTCAATGGAGCGCTCGCTGCCCGTGTCCACCCGAATGTTGGGCGCATCGTTGAAATCCTCGAATGGCCGCCCCTCGAAGAGCCGCACATGGGGCGCGAACACCAGATTGTACTGGTCGTTGTGGGCGAAGAATTCGAGCACCTGCCGCCCCAGCGGCTCCCAAGATGACTGCTGTGGATTGAAATGCGGCGCATACAACACGGTCGGACGGCCGTTATCAAACAGCGCGGAGGCCTTGGCGCCGGCGGCCTGTTTTTGCAGGACTTCAAACTTCGGGTAGCCGACCATCGCGCGACCGACTTCGGGAGATTCCGCCGCCAGGCGCTCGCAACAGGACTGTCCCGGCACCAAGGCGTAATCAAACCGGAGGCTTCCTTTGTTGAACAACCTGGCCCGGCCAGCAGGACCATGATGGAGACTGATAAACCGGGTGGCAGCGAAAAAGGGCAAGGATTTCAGCTGCAAAAAATTCTTCTCCGGCGCTGCCAGCGCATCGTAAGACGACAGCGACCACGCATGGGCCGCTAACGCAAGCCCGCGATGGCAGCTGGGGCGCCACCGTGAGATGAGTTTTAGCGGGTGCGCCGACCACAACAGCCGCAACCGGCAACGATGGTCCGGATAGAGCGCGGCGAGGCGCCGCGCTTCCCGGTAAGACGCCGTGCTGGTGAACAGCATATCCACCGCGAAGTCGGGGCGCATTTCAGACAGTGCAAAGGCGTACGGAGCGCCGTGTATCACCTGGTACGCCAGGTAGTGGTTAAATAAAAACCCTACTTTCATGAGTCGTTTTTGTCGTGGCGGGCGGCAACGCTCCCTATTCCGCCCGGCCGCCGTCCAGCAAGCGTTGCAGGTGGGCGCGGAACTCGGCGCCGATGGTCTCGTGGCGCAGCGCGTATTCCGCGTTGGCTTTCATGTAGCCCAGGACGTCGCCGCAGTCGTTGCGCCGGCCTTCGATCTCGCAGGCGTATACGTCCTCCTCCCGGGCCAGGGCGGCGATGGCGTCGGTCAGCTGAATTTCGCCGCCGGCGCCCCGGGGCGTGGCTTCCAGCAGGTCCATGATGCGCGGCGTGAATAGGTAGCGCCCCACCACCGCCAGGGTGGACGGTGCCTGCTCGGGGGCGGGTTTTTCCACCAGCGAGCGCACTTTCTTGACGGGCGCCGCGCCGGCGTCGTCTGCGTCAATGACGCCGTAGCGGGATACTTTCTCGGGCGCTACGTTCTCCACTGCGATGACGGAAGCGCCATACTGCCGGTAGACGTCCGCCAGTTGCCGCAGGCAGGGGCGCCCCTTCTGGTATACCAGGTCGTCGGGCAACATCACGGCAAACGGCTCGTCGCCCACCAGGTCGCGGGCGCACAGGACGGCGTGGCCCAGCCCCAGGGGTTCGTCTTGCACTACGTAACGACAGGCGGCGTCCGGCGGGAAAATGCTCTCCACGGACCTCAGTAGTTCCTGCTTGCCGCGGCGCGCCAGTTCCTGTTCCAGCGCCGCGTTGGTCTGAAAATGCTCCTGGATGATTTTTTTCGCAGGGGCGGTGATGAAGATGAACTCCGTGACGCCGGCGGCCAGGGCTTCTTCGACGACGTGCTGAATGATGGGACGGTCCACCAGGGGCAACATCTCCTTGGCCAGCGCCTTCGTCGCCGGCAACACGCGGGACCCCAGCCCCGCTGCCGGCAACACCGCCTTGTTGATTTTTCTGGTCATGCGGCGCCGGGTTCAGCGGGGGCGGCGGCCGCTCTTTGGTCGATGAACGCCAGGGCGCGGTCCAGGCGGGCCAGGGCGCGCTCGCGTCCCAACAGGCGCAAGGTGACGTCGATGGCGGGCGACACGGCGCCGCCGCTCACCGCAACCCGCAGGGGCTGGGCGATTTTGCCGAATTTCACCTCTTGTTGTTCCGCGCAGGAGACCAGGGCGGCGTGCAATGCCTCCTGCTCCCATTCCGCCAGGCCCGCCAGCGTCTCGCGCAACAACCGCAACGGGGCAGAGGCGGCCGGACGCAGGTGTTTTTGGGCGGCCGCGGCGTCGTACTCGGCAAACTCCTCGTAGAAAAAACGGCTCTGCTCCGCCATTTCCGCCAGCGTTTTCACCCGCTCTTGTTGCACCGCCGCCAGCTCCGTCGGGTCGGGCGGCGCGGCCGCCGCCACCCCCAGCGCCGCCAGTTGCTCCTCCAGCAGCCGGGCTATTCTTGTCGGCGCGCTTTCCCGCAGGTAGTGCTGGTTCAGCCACGCCAGTTTTTCCGGGTTCAGCGCCGCGGCGGCCTTGTTGACATGCGCCAAGTCGAACAACTCGATGAGCTCGTCCGCGCTGAAAATCTCCTGGTCGCCGTGGGACCAGCCCAGCCGCGCCAGGTAGTTGAGCAGGGCTTCCGGCAAAAATCCCTGTTGCCGGTATTCCAGCACGCCGGCGCCGCCGCGGCGCTTGGACAGTTTCTTGCCGTCCGCGTTCAATATGAGGGGAATGTGGGCGTAGCGCGGCGCGGCGAGTCCCAGGGCGTTGAAGATGTTGACCTGCCGGGGGGTGTTGTTCAGGTGGTCGTCGCCGCGAATCACGTGGGTGACGCCCATGGCGGCGTCGTCCGCCACGACGGTCAGGTTGTACGTGGGGGAGCCGTCGGCGCGGGCCAGCACCAGGTCGTCCAGCTCCTGGTTGCTGAACGTCACTTGCCCTTGCACCAGGTCGTCGATGACCACTTCTCCGTCCAGGGGGTTTTTGAAGCGCACCACCGCGGCGGCCGCGCCCGCCGCAAGCCCGCGGTCGCGGCACTTGCCGTTGTAGCGGGGCTTCTTGCCCGCGGCCAGGGCCTCCCGGCGCATGGCCTCCAGCTCCTCGCGGCTGCAAACGCAATGGTAGGCGCACCCTTCCTCCAGCAAGCGTTGTACGGCGTCCTGGTAGGCCGCGCCGCGAGCGGACTGATAGACAATGTCCCCGTCATGGTCCAGCCCCAGCCACGCCATCCCTTCCAGGATGACGTCAACGGCCGCGGCGGTGCTGCGTTCGCGGTCGGTGTCTTCTACCCGCAGGGCGAACTCCCCCCGGTGATGCCGGGCGTACAGCCAGGCGAACAGGGCCGTACGAATGCCGCCCAAGTGAAGCCGGCCCGTGGGACTGGGGGCGAAGCGGGTTTTTACCATGATGTTCGGCGCGGGGCGTTATTGACTGGAGATGCAGCCGCGCTCTTCCAGGCAAGCGATGACCTGCGCCACCGTCTCGGCGACGGTCTGCTCGCCGGTCTTGAGCCGCAGCTCCGGGTTCTCGGGGGCCTGGTAGGGCGCGGAGACGCCGGTGAACTCCGGGATTTCCCCCTGCCGCGCCCGGCGGTACAGACCCTTGACGTCGCGACGCTCGCACACCTCCAGCGGCGCGTCCAGGTAGGCCTCGATGAAGCCGCCCGCCGGATGGCGGCGGCGCACCAGGTCGCGGTCCGCCCGGTACGGCGAGATGAAGGCGGCGAACACGATCAGTCCGGCATCGGTGAACAACCGGCACACCTCGCCGATGCGGCGAATGTTCTCGCTGCGGTCCGCCGGGGAAAACCCCAGGTTGGCGTTCAGACCGTGGCGAATGTTGTCGCCGTCCAGGATGAACGCTTTTATGTCTCTTTTCACCAGGGCGTCTTCTGCGGCCCTGGCGATGGTCGACTTCCCAGAGCCGGACAACCCCGTGAACCAGACCGTGGCCGCCTTGTGGCCCATGAGGTCGGCGCGGCGCGATGCGCTCACCCGGCTTTCGCTCCAGGCGATGTTCTTGCTTTTGGGGGGTGACGACATGACTTTGCTCAGGCCCGCTCCGCTTCCTCGGTCAGCAACGACGCGCCGCATTGGGCGCGGCGGCGCAACCAGGGGCTCAACCGGTAGCGCGGGTCGCCGGTCAATCGGAACATGTTGTTCAGGATTTCCACGATGACGGCGGGGCCGACCTTGTCGCCCCAGGCCAGGGGCCCCATGGGATAGCCCAGGCCCAGCTCGACGGCGGTTTCCAGGTCCGCCGCGGCGGCGATGCGGCGCTGGACGATGCCGGCGGCAATGTTGACAATGGTCGCCAGCAGACGCTGGCTGATGAAGCCCGGGCTGTCGTTGATCACGGTGACGGGAACGTCCCCGGCCGCCAGCAGCGCATGGGCGCTGTCGCGCACCGCGGCGCGGGTGACGGGCGAGAGCATCAAGGTGCGCCGCCGGTCCAGGGGGGGCAACGGGTCCACCGCCGCCGTGCGGGCGGGGTCCAGTTGCAACCGGGCGCAGGCGTCCGCCGTGTCGCCCCCTTTTGGTTGCACCACGCAGATAGTGTCGTCGCCGGCGGGCGAGTCCGTCGCCTGGGCGCCGGCGGCCGCCAGGACTTTCGCCAGCGGCGCACCGGCGCCGGCGGCATCGTCCAGCCACACCCGGGTCAACCCGGCGGGCGGCGGCGGCGGCGCGGCAGGCTCGATTTTCCGGCCGTCCTCGTAGCGGTAGAAACCGCCGCCCGTCTTGCGGCCCAGAATTCCCGCCGCCATGCGGGGCGGCGCAAGAGACGAGGGGCGAAACATGGGCTCCTGCTGGAACTGGTCGTAAATGGATTGCATCACCTTGCCGGAGACGTCCAGGCCGGTGAGGTCCAGCAACTCGAAGGGCCCCATTTTGAATCCCAGGGCGTCCCGCGCCACCCGGTCCACGTCGACGGGCGCCGCCGCGCCTTCTTCCAGGATGCGCAGGGCCTCGGTGAAAAAGCCGCGGCCCGCATGGTTGACCAGGAAGCCAGGCTGGTCCGCCGCCGTTACGGCCCGGTGCCCAGTGGCGTTGACCAGCGCCGTCAGCGCCTGCACGACGTCGGGCCGAGTCTGCTCCGCCGGCACCACTTCCACCAGGCGCATGAGCGGCGCCGGGTTGAAAAAATGCAGGCCGGCGACCCGCTCCGGAGCGGCGCAGGCCGCGGCAATGGCGGAAACCGACAGGGACGAGGTGTTGGTGGCCAGGACGGCGTCGGCGGGCACGATGTTCTCCAGTTCGACGAACAGCTGTTGTTTTGCCTCCAGGGACTCGACGATGGCCTCGATCAGCACCCGGCAGGCGGCTAATTCCTTCAGCTCGCGGCAAACCGCCAGCCGGGGGAGCATGGCGTCCGCGTCCGCCCGGTCGATGCGGCCCTTGTCCGCCTGGCGCTCGATCATGCCGCGAATGAAGTCTGCGGCTTGGTCCGCGGCGGCGGCGTCGGCATCGTAAAGATGCACCGGGTGACCGGCCTGCAAGAACAGCTGGCCGATGCCCCGCCCCATGACGCCGGCCCCGATAACGCCGATACGGCTTTTGTCTTTGTCGTTTTTTGGCATACTTACCCCTTGGATTATTATACCGATGAACCACCCGTAAAACAGGATGAGCGAAAACAACCCAAGCGCCGCCGCCGAGGTGCGGCTGTGGCCCGTGCCGGGCGTCCCCGAGGTGCGGCCCGGCGACCCGCTGGCGGAGTTGCTGTTGCAAGGTCTGGAGGGCCGGGCCTTGCGCACCGGCGACGTCCTGGTGGTGGCGCAGAAAGTCGTCTCCAAGGCGGAGGGGCGTTATGTTGACCTTGCAACGGTGACCCCGTCGGCACGGGCCGCGGCGCTGTCTGCCAAAGTCAACAAGGACCCGCGCCTGGTGGAGTTGATCCTGTCCCAGTCGCGGCGGGTGGTGCGTTATCGGCGCGATGTGTTGATTGTAGAACACCGCCTGGGCTTCGTCCACGCCAATGCCGGCATTGACCATTCCAATATTCCGGCGGACGGCGGCGCGGAAAAGGTGTTGCTGTTGCCGGAGGACCCCAACGCCAGCGCCGCCGCCATTCATGCGGCCGTCCACCGCGCTCGCGGGACGCGCGTGGGCGTCGTCATCAACGACAGCGCCGGGCGCGCCTGGCGCAACGGCGTGACCGGCATTGCCATCGGCGCCGCCGGCCTGCCCTGCCTGCTGGACCTGCGCGGGCAGGACGACCTGCACGGGCAACCGTTGCGAACCACCGAGGTGGGCATAGCCGATGAAATCGCCGCTGCGGCGTCCCTGGTCATGGGACAGGCGGCCCAGGGCGCGCCGGCCGTGCTGGTGACCGGGCTTTCGTTGCGCGGCGAGAGCCAGGACGCGACCGCCCTGCTGCGGGCGCCGGAGCAGGACCTGTTCCGCTGAGGGCGGCGCGGGTTCCAACCCCTGGTGCGGGACTGGCGATGAATGACGCCGTACTCTGCCTGTGCGGCGGCGTGGGCGGCGCGAAACTGGCGCACGGCCTCAGTCGCATCGTCGCGCCAGGCGACCTGCGCATTGTCGTCAACACCGGGGACGACTTTCAGCACCTGGGGTTGCACATCTCGCCGGACCTGGACACGGTGCTGTATACGCTGGCGGGCGCGGCGGACCCGGAGCGCGGCTGGGGACGGGCCGCCGAAACCTGGCGCTTCATGGAGGCGCTGACTGCTGCGGGGGCGCCCGCCTGGTTCCAGCTGGGGGACAAGGACCTGGCCGTTCATTTGTACCGCACCTGGGCCCTGGAGCAGGGCATGAGTCTGGCGCAGGCGACCCGGGAACTCGGCCGCTCCTTCGGCATCGAACACCGGCTCTTGCCCATGAGCGACGACCCGGTGCGCACCCGGGTGCTGACCGACCAGGGGGAGCTGGCTTTCCAGGACTACTTCGTGCGCCTTGCCTGCCGCCCGCGCGTGAAGTCCATTGCGTTCGCCGGCGCCGGGCGCGCCCGCGCCAACCCGGAGTTTGCCGCCCTAGCGGCCGGCGGCGCGGACGCGGTCATCCTGTGCCCGTCCAATCCTTTTCTCAGCCTGGCCCCGATTCTGGCCCTGCCCAACGTGCGCTCGGCTCTGTGCGCGGCCCGCGCCCCCGTGGTCGCCGTGTCGCCCGTGGTCGGGGGGAAAGCCCTGAAAGGACCCACGGCCCGCATCATGAAGGAGCTGGGGATGGCGGCGGGCAACCCGGCCATTGCCCGCTGTTACGGCGATTTTCTGGACGGGCTGATCATTGATGAATCCGATGAGGACGAGCGCGCCGCCGTAGAGCGGCTGGGCATGGCGGTTACCACCGCCAATATTGTGATGAACTCCCTGCAGGACCGCATCGACCTGGCGCAGCTCAGCCTGCGGTTTGCCGCGTCCCTGCGACCGTGACGGCGGTTTCAGTCGCCCAGGCGCTTTTCCCACGCCGCCTGGTTGCGGCGGGCGTCCTGTATGAACGGCGACAGCCGAATCAGTTGCAAGGCGATGCGGTTGAGCCAGGAGCCGGGGAAACGCAGCGGGCGCAACACGTCCAGAAACAGCACCACGCGCACGCCGTCGGTGTTGTTTTCCACGCGGTGCTTGTAGGTGTCGTCAAAAACCAGGCAACGCCCCTCCTCCCAGGCGCTTTTCTCGCCGCCCACCTCTATCCAGCAGTCGGCGCCCGGGCCGGGCACGATCAGGGCCAAGTGGCAGCGCAACAGCCCCCGGTAGGGGCCGCGGTGCAAGGGGATGTGCTTGCCCGGGGAGAGGACGGAGAAGAAGGCCGTGAACATGCCGGGGATGGACTCGACGATGCGGGTCGTTTCCGGGCACTGCTCGCAGTTGGCGGGCATCTTGTAGCCGTAGCCGTACAGGAAAAAGGATTTCCACTTATCGTCCCGGGTGATGTTGACCTGGTCCCGCGAGACGTCCTGGAAATTGGGAATCCGCTCCGGGGCTTCCAGCAGGCGGTCCAGCTCCGCGCGGATGACCCGCCACTCGGCCTCCAGGGGCGCCGTCCAGGGAAATGTCGACGCCCGCAGGAAAGGCGTGGTCTCCACCTGAGAAAAAGCGATCAACAGCTTCTCCAAGCGGCGGATGATCCATAAACCCAGGGCGACGCTGAGGCGGTGCTTCTTTTTTTTCTCCACGGCGCCGCTCGGCGCGGGACGCCGCGCTTGACCGGCCATGAGTCCGGGAGCCGCGCCGCGGCGGCCCTTCTTCTCCACGGCGCCGCTCAACGCAGGACGCCGCGCTTGACCAACCGCCGGAACACGCGCCAGCCGAACAGCAGGGGATAGCGCCGCTGCCGGGGGGTCAGTTGCAGGTCGACGCCGGTGTGCCGGCTGATTTTCCAGACGGCGTAGTCGACGCCGTTGCTGAACGTCAAGAGCGCCTTGATCAACCGCAACATGGACAGGACGCGCCCTTGCAAGCGCCGCAGGCGCCAGCGCAAGCGGGCCTTGTTGCGGTCCTTGTCGCGGCACAGGCACAGGTAGTCGTCGTGGTCGCCGCGGCACAGCATGTCGCCCAGCAGGGGCAAGGCCGCCGCCAGCAGGCGGGCGTAGTCGGGCAGGTTGGCGCACACCAGCCGCGCGACCCGCTCGACGGGTTCCGGACGCAGTTCCGCGGCATAGGACAGGGACAGGGCCTGGGTCCAGACGGCCTCGACGCTGTTGCGCTTGCGCGGCAACATGGGAATGGATGTTTTCAGCAGGGTCAGCACGGCATGCGTCAACAGCTGGTGCAACTCGCGCTCGGCGGCCGGGTCGCGGGCGTACAACAGGCGCGCCGGCTGGGCGAACCGCCCCCACAGGTAGGAGTGGAACCAGTCCTTGATGCCGGCCCTGAAATCCGCCAGGCTGATGACGGCCGCCTTGACCCGCAACGGGGCGGCGCCGGCGCCGGGCAACTCCCGGTAAAAAACATTGGGGGGCAACCAGGCGTTGGCGCGGGCCAGCCAGCGCTTTTCGTAGGCCTTGTCGTAGTCGTCGACGATGACGTAAACATCGACGATGCTGTTCTCCCCGGGCGCCTCTCGCAGGCAGGAACCGTAAAACAGGACGCCTTGCAACCCGGCGCCGTAGGTCTCCCTGAGCGCCGCGGTGATGGTCTCGCAGAACCCCGGCGCAGGCGCGGCGCATTGCGCCGCCACGACTTCGAGCAGGGACGGCGCGGCCGGCTGTCGCACGCTGCGGCGCACGGCGGCCGGCGGCGGTCGACGGTGCGGTTCCAAGGGCGTTGTCCCGGGAGCGCCCGACGCCGGCTGTCTCATGCGAACACCCGCGCCAACATGCCGCCGCGACCGCCGCCGGCGTCGCATTCCGCCAGCCAGCTCGTCAGCGGCCCGCGGCGGTGCGCCCGCCAGGCGGCGCCCAACCGCGCCAGCAGGAACAGGGTGGAGAGAACGTGCCAGGCGACCACCAACATCAGCCCGGCGTCGGGGCGCCCCGCCAGGAAAGCGCCGCTGAGCAACAACAGGTTGGGGTTGCGCCGGGCGGTGACCAGGCGATTCAGGGAATCCACCGGGCGCCACAGGAACATGGAGAAGAAACCCACGCGCCTCTCGAATAGCAACTCGCACAGGCGCCCGCCGATGTACGCGGCCAACATCAGGGCCGTCCACGCCGCCGGTTCCGCCAGGGGCTGTCCGGCGGCCGCCAGCCCCGCGCCCCAGGCGATATACCACAGGGGCGGATGAGCCAGATCCAGCCCGTGGTCCAGCACGAGGCCGATACGGCTGGAAGTGAGCGTAACCCGCGCCAGCTTGCCGTCCACGGTGTCCAGGAACGTCATGACCCACCCCAACAACAGGCCGGCGGCGTACTCCCCGTGCCAGAAAGCGACGCCGGCCAGGACCGCCAGCGCCAGGCTGAGAGTGGTCACTTGGTTGGGCCGTATCCCAAGCCGCACGCACAGTCGGGTCGCCCACCGGGCCGGCGTCGGCCAGACCCATTTGGTGACCAGGTCCGTTACGCGCTTGTAGGCGCCGCGGTACAGCTCCCGCTCGAGAAAAGCCCGGTTGTCGCCATCAATCCGCCAAACCTTGGGCGGGCGGAATTTCAGCATGCGGTTGCCGCACGGGATCTCCAGGTCCGCGACGGCGAGCCGCGGCAAGTCCCGCGAATGCGGGGCGCCGTCCAGCACTGCCGCGTCCCGGCCCGCGGCGCGCGCCGCAACGGCCGCGTCCTGGCCCGGCGCATGCAAGATGAACTCGTCTTCCCGCGCCGCCAGGGCCCGCAACAGGCGCTCGTCATACAGGCAACCGCCCCGAAGCCACAGGACCGGTGCACCGGGGGGCGCCGGCTCCTGGTCGGAGACAATGGTTACGCGGGCGAATTTCCGCAACGACCGCAACAGCCGCCGGCGCCCGGTCAGACCCCACACCCGCACCAGGCTGTCGCCGACGATTTGGATGTAACAGGGCGGCGCCGGGCGATCATTCATGGCGGCTTTTGGGTTGCGGCGAGCGGCGCCCGGCCGCCCGCCGACCGGCCAGGCTCCACACCCGCACCAGGCTGTCGCCGACGATTTGGACGTAACAGGGCGGCGGCGGGCGGTGCCCAGCCGTACAACGCGACGGCCGGCAAGCGGCCGCACGACGCGGCGAGATGCGCCCGGCCGGGCGATACGCCGGGCGGCGACCGGCCGGGCAATGCGGCGGCCGGGCGGTTTTCTTATTGGCCCATCTCGTGTATCTTGTCATTTTTCCAAACGGGGCCGCCGTGAACTCAAGCATCGCCATCGCACACATTTCCGACCCTCACCTGTCGTCCCTGGACCGGGTCGACTGGCGCGAACTGTTAAACAAACGCATTCTTGGTTATTTTTCCTGGAGATTCAGACGTCGTCATATTCATCGCCGGGAGACGCTCTCCCGCGTGCTGACTGACCTGGCAACGCAACAACCCGACCACCTGGTGATCAGCGGCGACTTCACCCACTTGGGTACGGCGCGCGAGTGCGCGGAAGTCGCGGCCTGGTTGCGCGATGCCGGAACGCCCGATTATATATCAATCGTGCCGGGGAATCACGATTGCTATGCCGCGGCCGACCCGGCCGCTACGACGGGCCAGTGGCAACCGTACATGCAGGGCGATGCGGCCGCGGCAGGCGAGGCGCCCGGTTTCCCCTACCTGCGCCGCCGCGGGCCGGCGGCGCTCATCGGACTTTCCAGCGCCCTGCCCACCGCGCCTTTCTTCGCCACCGGCAAACTGGGCGCGGCGCAATTGCAAGAGCTGGCGCGGCTCCTGGAGACGGCCGGCGGGCAGGGGTTGTACCGCGTGGTGGTGTTGCATCACGGGCCGCAACCCGGACTCTACAGCTACCGGCGGCGGTTGGCGGACGCGGAGCGGTTGCTGGCGGTCCTGGAGCAACACGGCGCCGAGCTGATACTGCACGGCCACGGCCACCGGCAGGCCCATGCCGTGCTGGAACTGGGCGACTGCGCGGCGCCGGTCTTCGGCGTTCCCTCCGCCTCGGCCCACTCCCCGCACCAGGACGGCTGGGCGGGATACAACCTGTACCGGATAAGCCGGGACGCGGGAAAGTGGCTGACCCGGGTCGAGGCGCGCGCCTTCAACGCGGCGGCGCAGGAGTTTCAAACGGTTTTTTGCCGGGACTTCGCCGCCTCAGTGAATGTGCCTCAGCCACAGCCGGCCGAGCAACGCCAACAACAGCCCGGGCGCTAACGCCACCAGCGCGTGGTTCATCCCCAACAATAGGCCGGCGTTGGACAAAATCTGGTCCAGCAGGTAAACGCAGATGCCGGTAATGCCCGCCAACACCAGCCGCGGCGCGATGCCGGTGCGTATGGAGCCGAAGACGAACGGCACGGACAGCAACAGCATGGCGATCATGATCAACCCGGCGCCGAACTTTCTCCAAAAAGCCAGCTTGAGGGCGTCCGGTTGTTGTCCCGTCTCGTCCAGGTGGCGAATGTAGCGATACAGCTCCAACGGCGCCAGGCTTTCGGGCGGACGGGTCAGGGTGGCGATGCCGTCGGCGCCCAGGAACGGTTGCCAGCCCAGTTGCGGCACGCGCGTCGTGACCACGCCGGAGTCGTGAAACTCTTTCTTCACCACGTCGTGCAGGCGCCACTGCTCATCGCTGATGATGCGGGCGTATGCCGCGTACAGGTACTCGCTAAGCGCACCCTCCTCGCTCAGGGTGAACACCTCCACGTCTTGCACCGCGGCCAGGTGGGT
This sequence comes from uncultured Enterobacteriaceae bacterium, assembly GCA_964509455.1. GTDB lineage: Bacteria > Pseudomonadota > Gammaproteobacteria > Eutrophobiales > Eutrophobiaceae > JAAXHV01. The sequence goes on from CAZDXS010000061.1 coordinate 12,778, forward strand.
TATCTCCCCCAGCCGCACCACCCGGTTTTTATCCCGCGCCCAGATGCCCAGCCCTGCGCCCAGCTCCACGCTCTGGTTCAAGGCTTCGGAGCGGTGGGCGATGGCGCGGTGTTGCAACACGGGCGCGACGAACTGCTCCAACGCCACCAACAACAGCAACAGGGCCAGCCCCACCTTGAGCGACGCGCGGCTGATGTCCGCCGGCGACAATCCGGCGGCGCGCATGGAGATAATCTCTGAATGCAACGCCAGGCGTCCCAGCGCCGCCACGTTGCCAATCAGCGCGATGAACGGCAACAGTTGCACCAGCCGGCGGGGAAGCAACAACAATACGTAATAGAAAGCGTCCTGGGTGCGATAACTGCCGTCGCCAACCTCGTCCAGCTGTTCAATCAGCTCCAGGAAGCCGAACAGCGGCAACAGCACGGCAGCGGCCAGCAACAGGCCCATGCCGACCTCGCGCACCAGGTATTTTTCAATGATGGTCATCCGCGCGCGGCCCCGAGGCGCCGCCGCAACGGCAACGGGGCAGTCAGCGCCGCCGGCGCCGCGACAGGCGGTTCAATCCGCCCCGGAAAGCCGAACAGCGACAACAGCACGGCAGCGGCCGGCAACAGGCCCATGCCGACCTCGCGCGCCAGGCGTTTTTCAATGATGGTCATCCGTGCGCGGCCCCGAGGCGCCGCCGCAACGGCGACGGGGCAGTCAGCGCCGCCGGCGCCGCGACAGGCGGTTCAATCCGTCCCGGAAAGCCGCGCCGCGGCAACAGCACGGCAACGGCCGGCAACATACCCATGCCGACCTCGCACGCCAGGCGTTCTTTAATGATGGTCATCCGCGCGCTTTGCGGCGCCGGCGGCGCGGGCGCGGCGGCCACAGGAAAATGAGCACCACCAGCGCCATGGAAAAATGCAACCACCAGATGCCGGGAAACTCGCCCACGACGCCGCGCTCCACCCAGCTGCGGGCGATGCCGCTGAGATTGTAGTACACCGCGAAAGCCAGCGCGGCCAGGAACACTTTTTCATACTTCCCCTGCCGCGGCGATGAGCGACTCAGGGGAATGGCGATCAGCGCCAGCAACAGGGTGGTCACGGGCTTGGACAGCCGCCACTGGAACTCCGCGACGTCGTCCAGGCCGGCGGACGCGCGCAGGTCCGAGGTCGCCGCCGCCTTGCGCCGGTAACCGATGCGGACGTCGGACTCCTCCTGGAATTTCACCAGCCTGGCATAGTCGCTCAGCTCGTCGGCCGTGGCGTTGCGTTGCAACCGGTACAGGCGCCCGTCATTCAAGTCCACCCGCATCCGGTTGTCTTCCCGGCCGCCGCGTTGCACCGCGGTCGCCGCCAGCGCCACCTCGCTGACGTCCTCGTCGCGCAGGTAGTAAAACACCTCGGACATGGCGCCGTCGGCGTCGTCGCGGCCGCCCAGGTAAATGACGGCGCCGGTTTCCTCGTTGCCGTAAAAACGTCCCGGCTGGAACCGGTCGGCGTCCATCTCCGCCTTCGCCCTGGCGTCCAGCAGGTAGCTGGTTTCGTAAGCCCAGGGGCGGGCATACAGGGACAGGACGCCCACCAGCAGGGCGGTGAGCGCGGCCACCGCGGCGACCGAGCCAATCACGCGCCCATTGCCGATGCCGGCGGCGCGCAGGGCGATAATCTCCTGGTCCCGGTGCAACCGGCCCAGACCGATGACGACGGAGACGTAGAGGGCGATGGGAACCAGCACTTCAAGGGCAATAAACGTCTTCAGCAGGATCAGCTTGAGCATGAAATAAGCGCCCAGGGTCTCCGTTACCGCCTCCGCCAGGTAGCGCGCGCCGCTGAAACAGGCGAACAGAAACACCAGGATGAGCAATACGAAACTGAAGGGCTTGAGAACTTCGCGGACGATGTAGCGTTCGATGCTTGGCATAGAGAGTTCAACCGAAAAACCGGGACACGCCCCGGTTGCGGCGCGGTGCGCAGACAGGAGCACTTGGATTATATTATAAAATCCGTTAAACTGGCGCCTCGATGTTTATGGCAAACGCAATCATATTGAGCGCAGGGCAAGGCCGGCGGCTGTTGCCCCTGACCGAGAAGCGCCCGAAATGCCTGTTGCCGGTGGCGGGCCGGACCGTGCTGGAGTGGCAGGTGCAGGCCCTGCTGGCGGCCGGTCTCGAGCGGCTGTTCGTGGTCGCCGGGTTCAATGTCGCCATGGTCGAGGCGCTTCTGGACGAGCGGTTCCGCCGCGAGCGGGACCGCATCGAAGTCGTTTTCAACCCTTTCTACGAGGTCTCCGACAACCTGGCCAGTTGCTGGATGGCGCGCCGCGCCATGGACGACGACTTCATCCTGCTGAACGGCGACACCCTGTTCGAACCGCTCCTGCTGGATACCGTGCTCGGTTCGCCGACGGCGCCCGTCACCCTCGCCAACGACTACAAGGACGAGTACGACAGCGACGACATGCGGGTGCGGTTGCGCGGCTCCTTGGTGGCGGCCGTCAGCAAGACCCTGGCGGACGATGAGACCCAGGCGGAATCCATCGGCATGCTGTATTTTCGGGACGAGGGCCCCGCGCTGTTTCGCGACCTGTTGCAACAGCAGATGCGGCAGGGAGACGGCTTGAAGTCCTGGTTTCTGAGCGCGGTTGACCTGATGGCGCGACAGGGGCTGGTGCATTCATGCAACGTCAACGGCCATCGCTGGTGCGAAATTGACTTCAAGGAGGACCTGGACCAGGCGCATGCCGTCGTCTCTCCCCGGCGCCGCAAAGCGCACCGCGACGCGGCCGACGCCGCCGCGGCCGAGGCGGGCGCGGTCGATGCCGGCACGGTGGGCGGCATTCTCGCCGTCGACTGAACCAGCGGTGCGGGTTGCGCCGCCGGCGCGACGCTTCGCGGCCGGCAAGCGCACGGCATCCGACATTCTCACCGTCGCCTGATCTACCGGCGTGGGTTGCGCCGCCGGGGCGGCGCTTCGCGGCCGGCAAGCGCACGGCATCCGACATTCTCGCCGTCGCCTGAGCTACCGGCGTGGGCGGCGCCGACAGCGCGTCATTTCGCGGCCGGCAACCGTACGGCCGCCGACATTCTCACCAGCGACTGAACCAACGGCGCGGGTTGCGCCAGCGGCGCGTCACTGCGCGGACAGCAAGCGCTCCGCCAGTTGCAGGTCTGCCGGCGTATCCACGTCCACGGCGGCGCGAGGATAGGGCAACTCGATAAAGTCCGCTGCCACGCCCGTTTTTTTCAGCAGGGCGCGACAGACCTGGGCGCGGCTCAAGCGCCCGCAGGCATATTTCGCCAGGGCAACGGCGCCAAGCAACTCCCGCGCCATCCGCAGGGGATTTTTGCGGTGCTTCTCAACCCGGCTCCAGGCCGCGACCACCTCGCGGGAACGAACCCCGGCGATGGCGTACAGGTTGCAACCGCAATAGTCGCCGTCGGCGAACCGCAGGACGGTGCGGCGCGACTGCGGGAACTCCGCTTGGACCAAGTCGTAGCGCACCACGCCGACGCAGACGGCGGCATCGGCGGCGGCGGCGGCCCGCTCTAAGAACCAGTCCAGTATCGCGCCGTCCAACAGGGCATGGTCCGCCGTCGTGACCAGGATGAGCGGCGCCGCGCCGATTTTTTCCAGTCCGGCGCGCACGCTGTCGCCCAGGTTTTCCTCGGGCGGGAGCCAGGCGACGTCGTGCTGTTGAATGTACTGCTGCAAGGGCGGACATTCAGCAACGGCCGCCTGGGAGGGGCCGCACAACAGGCAGGAGTCAACCCGCTCGCAGGACTGCAGGGCGTTCAGAACCCGCAGGATCATGGGAGTCCCCGCCACCGGGGCCAGCGCCTTGCAGGAAACGCCGGCGGCCCGGGCGACCGCGTCCGCGGCGCTCCGGTCTGCCGCCGGCACCAGGGCCGCCGCCCGTTGGAAGTTTGCCCGCGTCACCCGGCGCCCCCTTACAACTGTTTCCGGTAGATGCGGTAGGTCTTGTACAGCCTGCCGCCTATCCTCTCCAGGATGTTGCGCATCCCCTGGTTGTCTTCCAGTATCCACGACAACTCCACATGTTCCATGCCCCCGGCAACGGCCGCCCGGCGCGCAAAATGTATCACGAGAAACGCCAGGGCAATCCCCAGCGGCGTGTTCTGAAACTGTTTCCTGACCCCCATCAACGGCGTGCGGCCGGTCTTGAAAGCGGACTTTCTCAGGGACTGCAACAACCGGAACCACCCCAGGGGCAACAGGCGGCCGTCCAGCTCTTTCAGCACCTCGTTCAGGTTGGGCAACACGACGATAAACGCCGCCGGCGTCCCCTGACATTCGGCAATGCAGATAAAATCCTCCGGCACGAACAGGCGCAGGGCGGCGCCCAGTGCGGCGAATTCTTTCCGGGTAAAAGGCACGAAACCCCAGTTGTCGGCCCAGGCGTCGTTGAAAATGTCCCTGAGGGTCTCCAGCTCCTGTCCGAATTTTTTCCGGTTCAACGGCCGCAAGGCGATGCGGCCGCCGTGCCGGTCCACCAGGGTCTGCATGACGGGCGGGACGGCGAAATCACAGCGCAACCAGTAGGCGTACAGGTCCCTGGCGGCGGCGTAGCCCTGTTGCTCCAGCGCCGCCCCGTACCACGGGGGATTATGGGGCATCATGACGGACGGCGGCGCGTCAAAACCGTCCACCAGCAACCCGCACTCCTGGTTGATGGAAAAGTTGAACGGGCCCGTGACCACTTCGGTGCGCTGTTGCCGCAACCACCCCTCGCCGGCCTCCAGCAACGCACTCATGATCTGCGGGTTGTTCTCACAATCCAGGAAGCCGAAGTGGCCGGAGTTCACGGCATGCCGGCGGCGGTGCAACTCATCCACCTGGGCGCTGATCCGGCCGACCGGGCGTCCCTCCCGCCATGCCAGCCAGAGTTGCCGGCGGGCGTGGGCGCACCAGGGGTTGCGGGAAGAGAAATGTTGCCGGCGCTCCAACTCCAGGGGCGGCACCCAATTCGGGTCCTGCGCGTACAGGCGCCGCGGCAGGCGAATGAACTCCGCCAGTTGTCGGCGCCCGTGCACGGGCGCGACCCGCACCGGCTCAACACCCATGGCCCGGCGTGTCGTTGCCCCGCGGCGGGCGAATGCGCCCGGCCCGTTGCCGCCGCCTGTTCGCGGGCGCGACCCGCACCGGCTCAGCACCCATGGTTCGGCAGGTCATTGCCCGGCGCCGAGCGAATGAACTCCGACAGTTGCCGCCGCCCGCCGCCGGCCGGGCGCGGCGCGACCCGCACCGGCTCAATACCCATGGCCCGGCATGTCGTTGCCCAGCGGCGGGCGAATGCGCCCGGCCGGCTGCCGCCGCCTGTTCGAGGGCGCGACCCGCACCGGCTCAGCACCCATGGCCCGGCATGTCGTTGCCCAGCGGCGGGCGAATGCGCCCGGCCCGCCGCCGCTTGTACGCGGGCGCGACCCGCACTCAGGAGGCCCGTAGACGTCCTCTGTCGTCGTAGAGGCCGCCGCTTGTACGCGGGCGCGACCCGCACCGGCTCAGCACCCATGGCCCGGCGTGTCATTGCCCAGCGGCGGGCGAATGCGCCCGGCCCGTTGCCGCCGCCCGCCGCCGCTCGTGCGCGGGCGCGGCTCGCGCCTGGTCAGTACCCATGTTTCAACCTGTCGTTTCCCATCAACGGAAATTATAATGCGAAATTCAAATTTGGTGGTATAATCCCCGGAACAATCCGGTTCAGGGCGCCGCTTTTCAGGGCGCAACGCCTCGGGCTTGCCCGCCCGCGGCGGGTCGCCGCCGGTCGCGGCGGCGGTCTCTGTCCGCAGGGGCTATCCGCGGATTGTTCCATGACAACGGGGCGCATCAAGAAAAAAGTAGCAGTTTTTTTTGTAATTGTGTAACATCCACGATTTTGTTATTCTGTGCGTATCTTTTGGAGGACACGGCTTCTGCCGAAACCACCCGCTGATGGGGAGCTATGCCGTTCATGCTTTCGAGTGGACGATACCGTGCGCTTGAGGGCGAATCCGTCGTTCCCGGGGAGTGAAAAACCGGACGGAGGTCTATTTACATCGTGAAATTAGAAGCAACTGACACTCATAACACGCTACCGCAGAACCTGGCGGGGTTCTCCAGCCTGTCCGAGGCGCTGGATTATGCGGCGGGCGGCGCCACCGGATGCAACTTCTATGACGTAAGGGGCAACCTGGCGGCGGTGTTGCCGTACCAGGAACTGCAACGAAAAGCCAAAGTCACCGCCGGACGCCTGTTGCAACTGAACCTGAAGCGCGGCGACCGCGTCGCCCTAGTCGCCGACACCCACCCTGATTTCCTTATCCTGTTTTTTGCCTGCCAGTACGTGGGACTGGTGCCTTTCGCCATGCCCATACTCATGACCCTGGGCGGCGGCGACAGTTACGTGCAACAGTTGCGCGGGCTGTTGAACGGCAGCAAGGCAAAGGCGGCCGTCGCCCACAAGGAGTTCATCGGTTTCTTGGAGAACGCGGCCGCCGGCAATGAAACCCTGGCATGGGTCGGCACGACGGAACAGTTGGAAGAGGTCGCGCCGTCAACAGCGCCCTTGGAACCCAGCAGACCCGAGGAACCAGCGTACCTGCAATTCACCTCCGGCAGCACCCGCGCGCCCCGGGGAGTCGTCATTACCGGCAAGGCGGTGATGAGCAACCTGCAGGGGATCACAAGAAACGGATTGAAGGTCAACGAGCGAGACCGGTGCGCATCCTGGTTGCCGTTTTACCATGACATGGGGCTGGTGGGATTCATGTTGGGACCGGTGGCTTCCCAGCTGTCGGTTGACTACCTGCGCACCCCTGATTTCGCCATCCGACCGTTGCAGTGGTTGCGCCTGATCAGTCGCAATCGTTGCACCATCTCCTTTGCATCGCCCGGCGGCTACGACCTTTGCACCTACCGAATTCGCCCCGCAGACCTGCAACAGATAGACCTTCGCAGCTGGCGCATCGCCGGCCTGGGCGCCGAGATGTTGCGTTCCAGGACTTTTCGGAATTTTGCCGCGGCGACCCAGGCGGCGGGTTTCAACCCCGAGGCTTTCCTGCCCTGTTACGGACTTGCCGAGGCCTCCCTGGCCGCAACTTTTTCAGACTTGGAGCGCCCGCCGGAGGTGATGGCGCTGGATGCGCTGACCATGGCGGAGAAAGGCGTTGCCGTGCGGGTTCAGTCGGACGGGCGCCGAGTGAACGAAATCGTCAACTGCGGGCGCGCCATTCCCGGCCACGAGATTCGCATCGCCGACAGCGAGGGCGACACCCTGCCGGACCTGCGCATCGGGCGCGTGCTGGTGAAAGGCCCCAGCCTGATGAGCGGCTACCTGGACGACCAAGAGTCCACCGACCGCGTGTTGTTGGGCGACGGCTGGCTGGATACCGGCGACCTGGGCTACCTGCTGGAGGGCAACCTCTACCTGACCGGGCGGCGCAAGGACATCATCATCGTGAACGGCAGAAACATTCGCGCCCAGGATTTAGAAGAGATTGCCGAAGACATCCTGGCAGACCTGGACGGGACGAAAATGGCCGCCTCCTCGGCGTTCGATGTAGAAGACGCCGGCGGCCGGCAGATCGTCGTCCTGGTGGTTGAATGTCGCCTCTCCGACAGCACGGCCAGGCAGACCCTGATCAAGCGCCTGCAAATGAAAGTATATGAGGGCTTCGGCGTTTACTGTTACGTCGACCTGGTCTCCAAGGACACCCTGCCGCGCACTTCATCCGGAAAACTGTCCCGGGCGGCCGCACGCAAAAGTTTTACGGAGCGGGTGGACCTGGGGCGGCTTGCGGCGCTGGGAGCAGAAGCCGGATAGCATGGAGCAAGTGGCGCTGACGGGAGCCACGGGTTTCATTGGCAAGCGCCTTCTCATCGCGCTGAACAAGGCAGGGTTCGCAGTTCGGGCCCTGACCCGTCGAGACGGCCCCGGACCCGATGCCGCATGCTGGGTCAAGGGCGACTTATCCCAGGACTCCGCCCTGCGCCTGCTGGTTGAAGGCTGTTCCGCCGTAATCCATTGCGCCGGCGCGGTTCGCGGCAATTCCCTGGATGATTTCCTGGCGACCAACGTCGGGGGAACCGAGAAACTGCTGGACGCCTGCCTGGAAGAAACGCCGCCGCCGCGCTTCCTGTTGATCTCGTCTCTTGCCGCCCGGCGCCCCGATTATTCCTGGTATTCCCGCAGCAAGGCAATGGCGGAAACCGCGCTGATGTCGGAGCGGTACGCGGCGCTGTCGCGCACCATTTACCGGCCAACGGCGGTGTATGGACCGGGAGACCGGGAGTTGCGGCCGCTGTTGCGCCTGATGCGGCGCGGCCTGTTGCCGACGCCGCGAACGCCGGACGCCAGGTTCAGCCTGTTGCACGTGGACGACCTGGCGGATGCAGTGCTGAAATGGCTGGGCGCCGAAAAGATCAGCGGCCGCTTCGAACTGGATGACGGAGCCGCCGGCGGGTATCGCTGGAAAGACGTCAAGGCCATCGGGCAGAATGCCTGGAAACGCTCCATCGTCCACGTGCAGGTTCCCGTTTCCCTGTTGCGAGTCTTTGCCCGCATTAATCTTTTGTGCGCCCGGTTGTTGCGGCGCAAGGCCATGTTGACCCCGGGAAAAATCAACGAAATCGCCCATGATGACTGGACCTGCGACAATGCGCCCCTGGCGGCCTGCCTGGGCTGGCAACCAAAAATAAGGCTGGCGGACGCCATAAAAGCGGCTTCCATATAAGCGGAGAATGACCCGATGTCCCCCGACCCGAGCACTGATTACGAGGCAATCCTGGCGAAAATCACCGCCCGGGTGGCCGAGCTGACGCCCCCGGGAGTCGAGTTGCGCGAAGATTCCAACCTGGTGACGGAGTTGCGGCTGGATTCGTTCAAGGTGCTGGACCTGTTGCTGGACATTGAAGACGAGTTTGACATATCCATGCCCGTGAACCTGCTAGCAGACGTGCGTACCGTGGAAGATCTGGCGCGCAAGGTGCACGACACAGTCCAGGCCGCCGCGTAACGCCAGGTGGGCCTGCTCGACAAGTTTCAGCGCTTGGAGGCGGACCGGAAAGCCCTGCTGGACCAGGGCGTCGACCCTTTCGGAGCGCCCATAGAGCGCATCTACTCCCCCACGGAAGCCCTGATAAACGGCAAGCGCACCATTCTTGCCGGCACCAACAACTACCTGGGACTCACCTTCGACAAGGCGTGCTTGGACGCCGCCCACGGGGCCCTGGATGAACAGGGCACCGGCACCACCGGCTCGCGCATGGCCAACGGCAGTTTCGACGGCCACCTGGCGCTGGAGCGGGAAATCGCCGCTTTCTACGAATGTCGGCATGCCGTCGTGTTCACCACCGGTTACCAGGCGAACCTGGCCATGATCGCAGGGCTTGCGGACAGCGGCGACGCCGTTGTCATCGATGCCGACAGCCACGCCAGTATTTATGACGGTTGTCGACTAAGCGGTGCGGACGTTATTCGCTTTCGGCATAACGACCCCGACGACCTGCACAAACGGCTGCGGCGCCTGGGCGAGCGGGCGGAGAACGCCCTGGTGATTATTGAGGGCATTTACAGCATGTTGGGCGACCGGGCGCGGATTCGGGAAATCGTGGAAGCCAAGGAGGCCTTTGGGGCTTTCCTGATGGTGGACGAGGCGCATTCGCTGGGGGTGCTGGGCGAGCGCGGCCGGGGACTGGTGGAAGAGGCCGGCGTTATGGACCGGGCGGACTTCATCGTGGGAACTTTCAGCAAGAGCCTGGCCGGCACCGGCGGCTATTGCGCCGGCAACCATCCGCAACTGGACCTGGTGCGCTACGGGAGCCGTCCCTACATTTTTACGGCGTCGCCCGCGCCGTCGGTGATCGCGTCCGCCCGTGCGGCCTTGAAGCGGCTGGAGCGCGGGACGGACCTGCGCGAACGCCTCTGGCGCCATGCCCGGCGCTTGTACCAGCACCTGCGCGAGGCGGGCTATCAGCTGGGGCCGGAACCCTGCCCGGTCATCGCGGCGTTGCTGGATACTCGCGAGCAGGCGCTGGCCCTGTGGCGGGGGCTGTACGAGCACGGGGTGTACGTGAATCTGATCTTCCCGCCGGCAACGCCCGGCGGAAAGTCGCTGGTGCGCATCAGCGTGAGCGCGGCCCACACCGAGGAGCAAATCGACAGGATCTGCCGCGCTTTCACCGCGCTGGCGCAATGAGGGAGACCCGCCGGCGCTTGGCGGGCAGTCGCTGGTGCGGAGCAACGCAAGCGCGGCCCACGCCGTGGGGCCAAGCGACAGTATCTGCCGCGTTGCCGCCGCGCTGGCGCAATGAGGGTGACCCGTTGCCATGCCCGGACCACACGGCTTCCATCCGCCGCCCGGCCCGGCGCTCGCACGGCGGGCAGTCACTGGTGCGGAGCAACGCAAGCGCGGCCCACGCCGAGGAGCACATCGCCAAGAGCCGCCGCGCTTTCACCGCGCCGGCGCAATGAGGGAGACCCGTTGCCATGCCCGGACCACACGGCTTCCATCCGCCGCCCCGCCCGGCGCTCGCAACCCCCGTCGGCCCTCAGTACTCTGTGCCTTTCTGCGCTTTGACGCCGTGGTTAAAAGCGTGCTTCACTTCCCGCACTTCGCTGATGATGTCGGCAATTTCGCTTAGTTCAGGAACGGCATCCCGCCCGGTGATGATGACGTTCTGCTGTTTCGGCCGGCGCTCGCGCGGCACCCGCACGGCTCCCGTCCACCGGCCGACCCGGCGCTTGCCCGGCGCCCGCACGGCCTCCGCCCGCCGCCCGGCCCGGCATCCGCATGGCTTCCGTCCGCCGCCCGGCCCGGCGCTCGCAACCCCCGTCGGCCCTCAGTACTCTGTGCCTTTCTGCGCTTTGACGCCGTGGTTAAAAGCGTGCTTCACTTCCCGCACTTCGCTGATG
>CAZDXS010000062.1:0-6467 GCA_964509455.1 uncultured Enterobacteriaceae bacterium
GGAGCGTCACCACCCCCAGTTCCTGTTCTCCCACGTGGATTGGCTCCCATTCTCCCGGCCCGCTGTTCACCGCGTCCACGGCGCCAAGTATGGATTTTGCCATCTCCCATACGCGTTCATAATGCCCGGTGCTTTCACGAAGCGTCACGCACGAAACGGGGGACGGCGTCGAATCGCTTCTCTTGATTTTGCGCCGGGCAACGAGCAACATTTCCCCCATGCCCGTGTCTGCGCTCATTGCCTCGTCGCCCCCGCCGCCGGCACTGGCAAATGTTATCGCAATAATATTTTCGAAGTCCCGGACGATCATCTCACGGGTTCTCTCCCATGATTTATCAAATGCTGCGCTGATTGGGAGCACAAACCCGATTTTGCCGCCAGGCTTGATTTTTTGGCGGGCCAGGCACAAAAAACTGGCGGCCATGCCCGCGGTTCTTATGGCGGCTTGGTCTCTGATCATCCACCCCCATCGCTTTTGGCACATGCCTCTTTCCTCATCACTGAGGCCGGCGATGTCAAATGTCTTTCTATTCCCGCGCGTCCTGCTGTACGGCGGATTCATGATAATGTAGTCGAAATCGGAGTCCTTGGCCGCTATCGTGCGTTCGGTATCCCCCGAACCTCCCATGCGGCTTCCGTAGGATTCGAGCAGGTCGGCTACTTCGTTACGCTCAAAAAATTCCAGGGAACCCGTGGTCAAGAAACCCCCTGCTATGGGGCGGCCGACTCCAACCCAGCCAATGTTGGTTGCCTTGTAAGGACTTCCAAGGCCCATCAGCGCCAGGCTGCTGTTGGTCAGATGTGAGGCGATGAGGTTGACGTCAGCCCCTGTCAACCCTCCCTCCATTGCGCCGACATGCAACCTGGCGATGCCGTCCCTGCTCTTGTTGCCGTGGAGCTCACTCAGGGTGCGTATGCGCCTGTAAGCGGCCCGAAGCAACGTTCCGGTGCCGCAAGCCAGGTCCGCCACGCGCAAGGTGTTGAAGAGAGCGGGATCCCCCCACTTGTCGGGGGAAGCCAAGTCATCCTCCTTGATTAGCAGGGCGGATAGGAATTCTGCAGTGGCGGGCTTCGTGTAGAAAGCGGCGGCCTCTTTTCGGTCGGGGGAAACCTTGGGAAATAGTTCGGCTCCGACGTTGATGTATTCCCCGAGGTCGCTTTCTTCTACTGCTTTTGTAGCACTGGCCAGAGTGTCGAGCGCCTCCTGCGTTGCGCCCGCATCCCAATCGCTTGCTTCTTTCAGCGCCTTGATGGCGCGTTGAAATATGGAGCGCCAGTTTTTTTCGAGGATGCGCTCCCACTGCCCGATGAGCCGGGTCGCCCTCACTTCCCGCAGGGGCTCCACTCCCTGGGTTCCCGTGCGGGCCAGGTGAGACTGCACAAGCATGGCATCCAGCCAGAGTACTCCAATCGTCTGCAAGGCGTCCCGCGGTTTCTTTACTGAAACCATGTCAGACAAGCTTTCAAGGGCGTCCTCCGGCATCCGGCGTTCCAGCACCCCGGCGGCTTTTTTGATGTCTTCGACGACTTTCTCGGCAACATCCTCCACATTTTCTTTCGGCACGGCGGCCCCGGCCGCGAAGATCGCAAGATCTCTTGCCGAGCCGCTGATGTATCCTTTTTTTGGAAACCGGGTCACTTCGCCGCTTTCTCCCTTGTGGTGAGAGGCATAATCAAGGATGGAGGCGCCCCTGTTCAACTCATCCATCACCTTATCCATCTCGTGCTTAAAATCCTCGGGGGCGCTGATCTCTATCCCGATCTCCAGTCCGAGAGTGTCGTCTTGAAGTCTGCCCCTGACGTCTTTCCCATCATCCCCGCCGTAGGCACACTCGAATACCACATCCCGAGCGCCCGGTATTTCAAGGAGGATGTCTGGGCGCAAGCCGCGCTTGATGGTTTCCTCCGCCTTGATTGTATGATCCCGCCATTCGCCATAGATGTTGCGAAGCATCTCGCAGAGTTTGTAGTTGAAGATTTCTTCTTTCACTGCCATTGCCGTACCCCCAGGGTGATAATTTCGGAATGTGTTTGCTCAGCGCGGCACGATCAGATCCGCCAGGATGCGGGCGGTCTCGTCCAGCAGGATGTCGGGCGCGTCCTCGTCCTCGTCGTCGTTCGTCTCCTCGGCGTCGGCAGCGTCCGCAGCGGCGGGCAGCGGCGGCAGTCCCTGCGCCAGGCGCAGCTCGTTGCGCAGGGCTCGTTGCGTTTCCATGAGTTCCTCGCGCTCTGCCCGGCGGCGGCTTTCCAGCAGGGTCACAGTGCGGGCTTCGTCCGCGGCGCGGGACGCTTCCAGGTCGTCCAGCAGCAACTGGAACAGGCGGTTGTCGCGCAGGCGCTCCTCGTGTTGTTTCCGGGCGTGGTCAAAGCGGTCGGCGGGCGCGTTGACCGGCGTGTAGCGCGCCGGTTCGATGCGGGCCCAGGGCAGGGCGTTGTCCAGTGAGCGTTCGCCGTGGTCTTCGCTGTGCCGCGCCGTGGGAAAGATGACGTCCGGCACCACCCCCCGGTGCTGGGTGCTGCCGCCGCTGACCCGGTAAAACTGGGCGATGGTGGTCTTCAAGCGCCCCCGGCACTTGCCGGCGCGCCAGCCGAAACGCTTCAACTCCGCCATGTTCTGCACCGTGCCCTTGCCGAACGTGGGCTCGCCGATGATGATGCCGCGGTTGTAGTCCTGGACGGCGCCGGCGAAAATTTCCGACGCCGAGGCGCTGTAGCGGTCCACCAGCACCGCCAGGGGGCCGCCGTACGCCAGCCCCGGGTCCGGGTCGCGGTTGACTTCCACCCGCCCGGAGGAGTCCCGGGTCTGCACGATGGGGCCGGACCGGATGAACAGCCCGGTCAGCTCCAGGGCTTCCGTCAGGGAGCCGCCGCCGTTGCCGCGCAGGTCCACAATCAGCCCGTCCAGGTCCTGGCCGTTCAGCTCCGCCAGGATTTTACGCACGTCCACGGTGGTGCTGCGGTAGTCCTTTTTGCCCCGGGCGCGGGCGGCAAAGTCGCTGTAAAACGCGGGGATTTCAATGGCGCCCAGTCGCATGCCGTTGTCCAGCTCGATGACTTTCGCCTGGGCGGCTTGTTCCTCCAGCTTGATCTTGTCCCGGGTGATGGCGATGGTCCTGCTGGGGCCGTCCCCGCCCGAGTCGCCCGGCAGGACTTCCAGGCGCACGATGGAGCCCTTGGGGCCGCGAATCAGGTCCACCACGTCGTCCAAGCGCCAGCCGATGACGTCCGTGACGGCGCCGTCCCGTTCCTGCCCGACGCCGATCACCCGGTCTTCCGCCTGCAACCGCCCGTCCAGCTCGGCGGGGCCGCCGGGGATCACCCGTTGCACCACCGTGTATTCATGCTCGGCGCGCAGCACTGCGCCGATGCCCTCCAAGGACAGGCTCATGGTGATGTCGAAGTTCTCCGATGAGCGCGGCGAGAAGTACTGGGTGTGCGGCTCTATGGCGGCGGTGTAGGCGTTGATGAACGATTGAAACACATCGTTGGCGTTGAGCTGGAATGCATTGGTTTTCTGGCGCGCGTAGCGCTTTTGCAGGGTTTTTTGTATCTCTCCGGCCTCCTTGCCCGCCAGTTTCAGCAACAGGTAGTCGTTTTTCACCTTTTTGCGCCAGATTTCGTCCAGCTCCGCCTGCGTGCCCGCCCAGGGCGCCTCGCGGCGGTCGAACAGGTACTCCTCGTTGGCGCTGAAATCGAACTCGCCCTCCAGCAGTTGCTGGGCGTAGTCGATGCGCTCGCCCACCCGCCGGCGATAGACCTTGAAGATGGCGAAGGCGGGCGCCAGCTCCTGCCGCACCAGGGCCTCGTCCAGCCCGTGGCGGTAGCGTTCGAAGCGCGTTACGTCGGCTTGCAAAAAGAAGCTGCGGTTGACGTCCAGCCTCTTTATGTAGTTGTCCAGCATCTGGCTGGACAGCTGGTCGTCCAGGGGCTTGTTGCGGTAATGGTGCTTGTCGATGATGCCCAGCACCGCCCGCGTTGCACATTCGTGGCTGCTTTTCGGGCGCAACTCGTCTTCTGCCACCAGCGGCGGCGCCGCGCCGGCCCAGCTCGGCAGGGCCAGCGCCAGGGCCAGGGCGACCCTGCCCAGCGTCGTTTTGCCGGGCGTTTTACGGGACGGCGCCGCCCCGCCGGGCGTTTTGCCGGCCGCCGGCGCATTGAACGTCAGCGCCGCCTGTCGGGCAATATCGCCGGCTGCTGTTTTTGCCTGCGTTTGGCGCGGCGCCCAGGCGCAGGGGCGGGGCGCCCGTCCTTGCTTGGATGCCGCGCCGGACTGGTTCGCCGGCATCGACGCCGGCGTCAGCGCCGGCAACGGGGCGACCCTATTCATCGCCGTTTTCCCCGGCCGCGCCGTCCTCTCCGGCATCTTGCATGGCGGCCAGGCGCCGCAACAGGGCGTCCGCCTCTTTCTTGTCGCCGCCCAGGAAGCGCGGCGCCTTTTCAAGGTAGTCGGCGAGGTCCCGCAGGGCGTCCCGGTTGGCGCCGTCCAGCTCCACCGCCCGCCGAAACTGTCGCAGCGTTTTCTTGGAATAGGACATGGCCTGGAGCCAATTGCCGTTCTCGGCAATGCGCCCGTAACTCTTGCCCAGCCAGTGGTGCAAGGAGGAGTCGTCCGGCGCCTGGCGCAACGCTTCCTTGAAGCTTTTTGCCGCTTCCCGGTAGCGGTTTTCCTGGTAGGCAGCGATGCCGGCCGCCGCCGCCGTCTGCTGGTCGCGGGCGGCCTCGGCGAACCCGCCCGCCAGCAACAACAGCCACAACGCCGGCGCTGCCGCGCCGCAACTACTGGATCTCAAGCAGTTCGACCTCGAAGATGAGCGTCTCATTGGGGCCTATGCTTCCCGTCCCGTTGGGGCCGTAGGCAAGGTCCGGCGGGATGTAGAGGCGCCAGCGGGAGCCGATTTTCATCAGGGGCAGGGCTTCCTGCCAGCCCCGGATGACCCGGTCCAGCCCCAGGGTAATAGGCTCGCCGCGCGCATACGAGCTGTCGAACTCCGTCCCGTCCAGCAACGTGCCCCGGTAGTGCACAACCACCTTGCTGTCGGCTTTTGGGCTGTCTCCGGCGCCGGCTTCCAGCACCTTGTACTGCAGGCCGCTGTCCAGCGTCACTACGCCTTCCGCCGTCTTGTTGCGCGCCAGGAACTCTTGGCCGGCGCGCAGGTTTTCATCGGACGTCTTGGTCATTTGTTCTTGCTCCTGTTGTTGAAATTGGGTGAGGACGTCTTGTATTTCCTGCTGGGACAGGCGCGGCGCCTTGCCGTGCAACAGGTCCCGCACCGCCTCTAAGAAATGCTCGTTGTCCAGGTCCAGCCCTTGCTGCGCCACCCCTTGGGCAAACATCGCACCCAGGGCGTAGCTCAGTCGCTGCTTTTCGGTCATCGCCTGGTTGTCGCCGTCCTGGGCCGCCGGCGCACCCACCGCCAGCGCCAGGGTCGCCCCCAGGATGAGTGTTCGCATGTTCATCGCTTGTTGCTCCGCGTTGTGTCTGGATTGCCTGCCTCGTCAATGCAAGACAGGGTAATCTCGTGCTGGTTCATCGGTTACGCCTCCGCTTGTCGCGCCGCGCCCTCGTTCAGCAGGGCAAGGGCCTGGCGGATGACTTCCAGCCCCGCATTTTTTTGCCAGGCGTTCTCTCCCACGAAACGCCGCCAGGCGCGCGCCCCCGGTTGCCCGCGAAACAGCCCCGGCAGATGTCGCGCCATGGCGCGCAGGCTTTCCCCCTGCGCCGTCTCCGTCTCCATGTAATCCATGAAGCGGATCAGGGTTGCGCGGCGGGAAACAATCCCATTGTCCACCCCAAACAGGGTTTTGTCCACCTCGGCAAGCAGGTAGGGGTTGTGGCAGACGGCGCGGCCCAGCATTACGCCATCGACGAAACGCAGGTGTTCCTGGGCTGCGGCCAGGTCCTGTATGCCGCCGTTGATGATGATTTCCAGTTGCGGGAAGTCCCGCTTCAGGCGATACACCGCTTCAGGGCGCAACGGCGGCACCGAGCGGTTCTGGCGCGGGCTCAGCCCCTGCAACCAGGCCTTGCGGGCGTGAATGATGAACGTGCGGCAACCCGCCGCCGCCACGACGCCGACGAACTCGGCAAGATGCTCGTAGCGGTCGCGCTCGTCAATGCCGAGGCGGGTCTTTACCGTGACCGGCAACCCGCAGGCGTCCGCCATGGCGCGGGCGCAGTCCGCCACCAGGGCCGGTTCCGCCATCAGGCAGGCGCCGAAGCGTCCGGATTTCACCCGCTTGCTGGGACAACCCACGTTCAGGTTGACCTCGTCATAGCCGTAATCCTCTGCCAGCCGGGCGCAGGCAGCCAGTTCCTCGGGCCGGCTGCCGCCCAGTTGTATGCCCACGGGGCGTTCAAAGGCGTGGAAGCGCAGATGTCGGTGCGCATCGCCATGCAACAAGGCGCCCGTGGTCAGCATCTCCGTGTAAAGCATGGCGCGGCGCGACAGCAGGCGCAACAGGTAACG
>CAZDXS010000063.1:0-4667 GCA_964509455.1 uncultured Enterobacteriaceae bacterium
ACTGAATTTCCGGCGGAGGATCCTCGCAAAGTCCCTCGCGGCCCGGTCTCCGCCGGAACTACATATCGCCGGGTTGCGGGGGCATCATTGGCGGGAGGGGTTGCGACGACTGGCATAGAGACAATGTGATGGCGCCGGGCAAGCGCGGGCGGCGCGGGCGGCGCCGGCGGCGCGGCATCGGGCGGTGCAGACGGCGCGGCAACGGGCAAATGCGGGTGCGCCGGGCAGGCGCAGTGATGCCGGGCAAGCGCGAGCGGCGCGGCCTCGGGACGGCGCGGCTGGCGCGGCGCCGGGCGGGCGGCGCAGACGGCGCGGCAACGCCGGGCAGGCAGCGCGGGTGCGCCAAGCAAGCGCGAGCGGCGCGGCATCGGGCGCGGCGGGCGGTGCGGGCGGTGCAACAACGCCGGGCGAGTGCGGATGCGCCAGGCAAGCGCCGGCTTGAATTTCAGCGCCGGCGGCCGCATATAGTCCCAATCGGCAAACTGAAACGCGCCGCGGCGCGTGACGCGGCCGCCGCCGCAACTCCCGGCGGCTGTACGCGGCGCTCCGATTTTCTTAAACAACGCGAACGACAGCTGGACGCATCATCACGGCGTCCGGCCGGGCCCTCGGGCGATGCGTCCGGACCCTGTCGCGCAACGGCAGAGAGACTTGAACCATGGGTAAAATAATTGGCATAGACCTGGGCACCACCAATTCCTGCGTAGCAGTGCTGGAGGGCGGCAAGCCCAAGGTCATCGAAAACAGCGAGGGCGGCCGCACCACGCCGTCCATTGTCGCGTTCACCGACGATGAGGCCCTGGTGGGCCAGGCCGCCAAGCGCCAGGCGGTCACCAACCCCGACAACACCTTGTTCGCCATCAAGCGCCTGGTGGGGCGGCGTTACGACGACGAAGTCGTCCAGAAAGACATCAAGATGGTTCCCTACAAGATCGTCAAGGCGGACAACGGCGACGCCTGGGTGGAAATCAACGGCAAGAAAATGGCGCCGCCGGAAATCTCCGCGCGCGTGCTGATGAAAATGAAGCAGACCGCCGAGGATTACCTGGGTGAGGAAGTCTCCGAGGCGGTAATCACCGTGCCCGCCTACTTCAACGACTCGCAACGCCAGGCCACCAAGGACGCCGGGCGCATCGCGGGCCTGGAGGTGAAGCGCATCATCAACGAGCCCACGGCCGCGGCCCTGGCGTACGGCATGGACAAGAAGCAGGGAGACGCCCGCATCGCCGTGTACGACCTGGGCGGCGGCACGTTTGACGTCTCCATCATTGAAATCGCCGAGGTGGACGGCGAGCACCAGTTCGAGGTGTTGTCCACCAACGGCGACACGTTCCTGGGCGGCGAGGATTTTGACCTGCGCATCATCGATTTTCTCTGCGATGAGTTCAAGAAAGAACAGGGCGTTGACCTGCACAACGACCCCCTGGCGTTGCAACGGCTGAAAGAGGCCGCGGAAAAGGCGAAGATCGAGCTGTCGTCCAGTCAACAGACCGACATCAACCTGCCCTACGTCACGGCGGACGCCGGCGGCCCCAAGCACCTGAACATCAAGCTGAGCCGCTCGCGCTTGGAGGCGCTGGTGGAAGACCTGGTGGAGCGCACCATCAAGCCCTGCCGCACCGCCCTGGAGGACGCCGGCATTGAGGCGGCGGAAATCACCGACGTCATCCTGGTGGGCGGCCAGACCCGCATGCCCAAGGTGCAAGAGACAGTCCAGGAGTTCTTCGGCAAGGAGCCGCGCAAGGACGTCAATCCGGACGAGGCCGTGGCAGCGGGCGCCGCCATACAGGCCGGCGTGCTGGGCGGCGACGTCAAGGACGTGCTGTTGCTGGACGTAACGCCCCTGTCGCTGGGCATAGAGACCCTGGGCGGCGTGATGACCCGGCTCATCGAGAAAAACACCACTATCCCCACCAAGGCGCAGCAGACTTTCTCCACCGCGGAGAACAACCAGACCGCGGTAACGGTGCACGTGTTGCAAGGCGAGCGCGAAATGGTCGCCGGCAACAAGTCGCTGGGG
This sequence comes from uncultured Enterobacteriaceae bacterium, assembly GCA_964509455.1. GTDB lineage: Bacteria > Pseudomonadota > Gammaproteobacteria > Eutrophobiales > Eutrophobiaceae > JAAXHV01. The sequence goes on from CAZDXS010000063.1 coordinate 2,021, forward strand.
CGGTTCGACCTGTCGGACATTCCGCCGGCGCCGCGCGGCATGCCGCAGATCGAGGTGGCGTTCGACATTGACGCCAACGGCATCCTCAACGTGTCGGCGCAAGACAAGGCGACCGGCAAGGAGCAGTCCATCGTCATCAAGGCGTCCAGCGGGCTGTCGGAAGGCGAGGTGGACAAGATGATCAAGGACGCCGAGGCCCATGCCGAGGAGGACCGCCAGGCGAAAGAGCTGGCGGAAGTCCGCAACCAGGCGGATCACCTGGTGCATTCCGCGAAGAAATCCCTGGAAGACCTGGGCGACAAGGCGGCCGAGCAGGACCGGAAAGACGTAGAAGCGGCCATCGCCGACCTGGAAGAGGCGCTGAAAGGAAACGACAAGGCCGCCATTGACGAGAAAACCGGCAAGCTCAACGAGGCCGCCGGCAAGCTGGCGGAGCAGGCTTACCGCCAACAACAGGAAGCGGCGGAGGCGGCCGCAGACGGCGCGAACGACGCGGCGCAATCCAAAGACGATGCCGCTGCCGGCGATGAGAACGTGGTGGACGCAGAGTTTGAGGAAGTGGATGACAACAAGAAAAAATAAAATGGCGGGCTTATGGCGGAAAAACGAGACTACTACGAGGTTCTTGGCGTACCGAAGAATGCGTCCGCCGCCGACATAAAAAAAGCGTTTCGCCGGCTGGCCATGAAGCACCATCCGGACCGCAACCCCGGCGATAAGCGCGCCGAGGAGCAGTTCAAGGAGGCCAGGGAAGCCCACGACGTACTCAGTGACCAGCAGAAACGGGCGGCGTACGACCAGTTCGGCCATGCCGGCGTCAACGCCGCCGGCGGCGGCCCGGAAGCGGCGGGCATGGGCGGCCTCGATGATATTTTCGAGGGCGTCTTCGGTGATATTTTCAGCGGCGGCCGCGGCCGGCAACGGGTCCGCTCCGGCGCCGACCTGCGCTACGACCTGGCGCTGGGTCTGGAAGAAGCCATCGCCGGCGCCACCGTGCAGTTGCGAGTGCCGAAGCTGGCGGCGTGCCATGCCTGCAACGGCAGCGGCGCCAAAAAAGGATCCAGCCCCCTGGACTGCCCCACCTGCAAAGGCATGGGCCAGGTGCGCATGCAACAGGGATTCTTTTCGGTGCAACAGACCTGCCCGCAGTGCCGCGGCAAGGGCAAAATCATCAACGACCCGTGCAACCCCTGCAACGGCCAGGGGCGCGTGCGCGAAAGCAAAACCATCTCCGTGAAGATTCCGCCGGGGGTGGATACCGGGGACCAGGTGCGACTGGGCGGCGAAGGCGAGGCAGGCGCACCGGGCGCGCCGGCCGGCGATTTGTATGTGTTCGTGAAAGTCAAGGACCACGAGCTGTTCACCCGCCAGGGGGCGGACCTGTTCTGTGAAATCCCCATCAGTTTTGCCGCCGCTGCCCTGGGGCGGGAGATCGAGATCCCCACCCTGGACGGCAAGGTGAAACTGAAAATCCCGCCGGAGACGCAAAGCGGCAAGATGTTCCGCCTGCGCGGCAAGGGCGTGCGCCCCGTGCGCTCGACGGCCCGAGGCGACCTGCTGTGCCGCGCGGTTGTTGAAACCCCGGTGAAGCTGGGCAAGGAGCAAAAGGCGTTGTTGCAACAACTTGAAACGTCCATGCAGAAAAACGACAAGCGCCATCGTCCCAGGGCCGACAGCTGGCTCAACAAGGCGGGAAGGTTCTTCGACAGTCTGGTCTGACTCTGGCTTGCCTGGCGCAGGAATTTTGCGCGAGAACTGAGACGGCGCCCGCCCCCGAACGAAGCCGCCCGGCGACGGGCTTTTGCGCGAGCGCGCGGTGCCATGCGTGGCGAATTCCTGGCGCAGGAATTTTGCGCGAGAACGAGGCGGCGCCCGCCCCCGAACGAAGCCGCCCGGCGGCGGGCTTTTGCGTGAGCGTGCGGCGCCATGCGTTGTGCGCGACTGGTTGCCCATGGCGACGGAATTTTGCGTGAGCGCGCGGCGCCATGGCGTGGCGAATTCCTGGCGCAGGAATTTTGCGTCAGAACGCGGCGGCACACGACTGAAGTCCTGGCGCAGGAATTTTGCGCGAGAACGCGGCGGCGCCCGCCCCCGAACGAAACCGCCCGGCGACGGGCTTTTGCGTGAGCGTGCGGCGCCAGGCGTGGCGAATTCCAGGCGCAGGGTTACTCCCCTGGCGACGGGATTTTGCGTCAGAACGCGGCGGCACCCGCCCGAACAAGGGAGGTGTACATAAAGTACATTGACCGCAGTAAGGGCGGGATGCCAACAAAGTTATGGCGCAAAATAACAAGCCAGACTGGCGACGGGATTTTGTGTGAGTACGCGGCGCTGTGTGTAGTGAAGTCCTGGCGCAGGAATTTTGCGCCAGAGCGCGGCGGCGCACGACTGAACAAAGGAGGTGTACAGGTAGTACATCGACTGCAGTGAAGTCGTCGCGCCAACAAAGTTATGGCGCAAAAGAACAAGCCAGGCAAGGGAGTGTATGTCTAATACACGACCGACGTGAACTAACACAGCAACAAAGCTATCGCGCAAAATAACGAGCCAGGGGACGACCGCAGTGAGGGCGTGACGCTACAAAGTTATCGCGCAAAATAACAAGCCAGGTGATATACTGGCGGCACATCACCTAAGCATTGACCGG
>CAZDXS010000064.1:0-3497 GCA_964509455.1 uncultured Enterobacteriaceae bacterium
GCTCAGTGGCGGGCGCTCAGCAACAAGCGCGGCGACGCGCTTGTCGAAGCGACAGGGACACGGGGCCTGCGCTCAGCGCAAACAGGGCGGCGGCTACGGCAAGGACCAACAGACCGGCAAAGAACAACAGCAACCGGCGGCGCGGTGCGGAATGCAAGTTGATGTCCGGCAACGGCACGGCGGCGGGCTCAGTGGCGGGCGCTCAGCAACAGTCGCGGCGACAGGGCGGTCGGGCCTGCGCTCAGCGCAAACAGGGCGGCGGCTACGGCAAGGACGAGCAGGCCGGCAAAGAACAACAGCAACCGCCGGCGCGGCGCGGAATGCAAGTTGACGTCCGGCAACGGCACGGCGGCGGGATCGGTGGCGGGCGCTCAGCGGCGGGCACGGCGGCGCCGCGCTTCCCGGGGGTCCATCAGCAACGGCTGGTAAATCTCGATGCGGTCGCCGTCCCGCACCGCCTCGTGCAGTTCCCGGCGGCGGCCGAACACGCCGACCGCGCAGTCGTCCAGGTCAATCTCCGGATGCCGCGCCGCCAGGCCGGATTGCTCTATGACCTGCCTTATGGCGGCGCCGCGGCGCACCGCCAGTTCAATGACCTGCGCGGCCCCCGGTGCGCCAAGCACGACTTCCACCGTGACCTGGGACGGGGATGCGGCGGCCGGGTCAGTGCGCCCCGGGCGCGCCCCGTGCATGTCATCGCCCGGCTTCATGGCCCTGTCGCGCACCCGCCTCAGCCCAGGAACCCGAACACCTTGTGCAACAGGATCAGGAGCACCCCCGCCGGAGCCACGTACCGCGTGCCGATGCGCCACGCCAGGTAGCCGCGCCTGCCCAGTTTCAGTTCGTCAAACGAAGACGAAGTTGACATGAACCAGGCGGCAAACAGGGCTATCAACAGGCCGCCGACGGGCAACAAGATGTTGACCGACAGGTATTCCATCAGGCCGAAGAACGTCATCCCGAACAGGGTCGCCTCGGACCACAGGTTCAGGGACAACAGCGAGCCCAGGCCCAGGGCCCAGGCAACCAGGCCGGCGCCGGCGGCGGCGCGCACGCGGGAATAGCCTTTTTGCTCCACCAGCCAGGCGGTGATGGGCTCCAACAGGGACAAGGCCGAAGTCCAGGCGGCAAACATCAGCAGGGTGAAGAAGATCACGCTCAAGACGCGGCCGTAGGGCATCTGGCCGAAGGCGATGGGCAGTATTTTGAAAATGAGGCCGGGGCCGCCTTCGTCGGGTTGCAGCCCGTAGGTGAACACGATGGGAAAAATCGCCAGGCCGGCCAGCAAGGCGACGCTGGTGTCCATGGCCGCTATGGACAGGGCCGTGCCGGGAATGGAAGCGCGCTCGGAGAGGTAGGAGCCGTACGCCATGATGGCGCCCATGCCCAGGCTCAGGCTGAAAAAGGCTTGGCCCAGCCCGAGCAGGATGGTGGCGGGGCCCACCTGGCTGAAATCCGGCTTGAACAGGTACGACACGGCAGCGGCGAAGCCGGCGGTGTTCAGGGAGTAGCCCACCAGGACCAGCAACATCATGAACAGAGCCGGCATCAGGTAGCGCACCGCCCGCTCCAGCCCTTTTCTCACCCCTTTCGAGATGACGAACACCGTCATCGCCATGAACACGGTGTGCCACGCCAGCAGGCGCTCCGGATCGGACACCAAGTCATTGAAAATCTTTCCGGTCTGCTCGATGTCCGCCTGTACGAAGATGCCGGACAGGGCGCGAAAAATATACGCCAGCGTCCAACCCGCCACGATGCTGTAGAAAGTCAGGATGAAAAACCCCGCCACCACGCCCATCACCCCCAGCAGGCGCCAGCGGCGGCTCAGCCCCTCCTCCTGGGCCAGCGTCTTCATGGTGTTGATGGGACTCTGGCGCCCGCGCCGCCCGAGCATAATCTCCGCCATCATGATCGGCAAGCCCACCAGCACGATGCATGCCAGGTAAATGAGCACAAAAGCGCCGCCGCCGTTCTCGGCGGTGACGTAAGGAAATCGCCAGATGTTGCCCAGTCCGACCGCCGACCCGGTGGCGGCCAGAATGAATATCCAGCGCGATGACCATTGACCATGAATGGAACTGCGACTGCCTGCCATTTTTTCTCACCTTTTTTAATGACCGATTCTGCGGGAAATTCCGCCCTGATGCAAGCCGCTTCCCGCCTGCCAAACTGGTATACTACGGCGGGATGGCGACGAAAAAGAAAAAGGTTCCGGATAATACGATCGGCCTGAACAAAAAGGCGCGCCATGACTATCACGTGGAAGACCGCTTCGAGGCCGGCCTCGCCCTGCGGGGGTGGGAGGTGAAAAGCCTGCGGGCGGGGAAAATCCAACTGAACGAGAGTTACATCCTGTTGAAAGACGGGGAGGCGTTTCTGTTTGGCGCCTTGATCACGCCCCTGCCGACCGCCTCAACGCACGTTAAAACCGATCCGACCCGCACCCGGAAGCTGTTGTTGCACCGCGCCGAGATAGACCGGCTGCGCGGCGCCGTGGAGCGCAAGGGATACACCGCCGTCCCCCTCGCCATGTACTGGAAGGGCGGCCGCGCCAAGCTGGAACTGGGACTGGCCAAGGGAAAGAAAGACTACGACAAGCGCCAGGTGGAAAAAGACCGGGACTGGCAACGGCAAAAACAGCGCCTGGCGCGCCTGACGCATCGCCACGGCGACAAGGAATGAGCGCCCCCGGACGCGGCGCACTCATTCATGTTGCGGCACTGCGACCTCTCCAGGCGGCGCTTGAGGCCGGTTTCAAACCGGAGCGTCTTTCGGTTTTGGCGCGGCTACAGGCGTCATCGCAAACGCCCACCGCCGGCTCCACTGAAAGACCGGCATCAAGAACAATAATCTCGCGTCCCTGAGTTTCCGGGCGGGCCGTGCGGCGCGGTGCCAGGGCGCATGAATCTTCAAACGGGCGGCGTAGCGCGGCGCGCGGCGGGATGCGCGGGCAACGGAACGCTGCACATGGCGTGGTTCATCGGCATGGCAAAGAAATAAGCGCCCCCCCGGGGCGGCGCACTCATTCATGTTGCGGCACTGCGACCTCGCCAGGCGGCGCTTGAGGCTGGTTTCAAACCGGAGAGCATTTTCAGTTTTGGCGCAGAGGCAAGCGCCCGACGCCGGCTCCACTGAAAGACCGGCATCAAGAACAATAATCTCGCGTCCCCGGGTTTTCCGGGCGGGTCGTGCGGCGCGGCGCCAAGGCGCATGAATCTCTGAGCAAGAAGCGCGGCGGGCGGCAAAGGCGGCGCAACGTAGCGCTCGGCGCCGCAACGCATGAATCTCCGAGCAAGAGGTGCGGCGGGCGGCGCAAGTAGCGTAGCACGGCACGCGACACGAGAGGGCCTGAAAATCCTAGCGGCGCGGCGGGGCAACGGCGCCCGGCGCCGGCCCCATTTAAGGGGCCGCATCAAGAACGATAATCCCGCGTCCCTGGGTTTTCCGGGCGGGCGGTGAGGGCGGCGCGAGTAGCGTAGCGCGGTGCTCAGGGC
>CAZDXS010000065.1:0-7685 GCA_964509455.1 uncultured Enterobacteriaceae bacterium
CCTACGGCGACAAGGTGATCGGCACCAACCACACCCTGCCCACCCGGGGGGCGGCCCGCTACACCGGCGGCCTGTGGGTGGGGAAGTTCCTGAAAACCTGCACCTACCAGGAAGTCAAGACGCCGCAGGCGTCCGTCCTCATCGGCGAATACTGCTCGCGCCTGTGCGCCCTGGAGGGCTTCATGGGACACAAGGAGCAGGCCGACATTCGGGTGCGGCGCCACGGCGGCGACAAGCCCTCGTAACCGGCGATGAAGACCAGCACCGAACGCATCCTGACCACCCACGTGGGCAGCCTGCCCCGCTCCCAGGCGGTGACGGACGGCGTGTTCGCCCGGGAAAACGAGGAGCCGCACGACGCGGCGGCGTTGCAGACCGTCATCGCCGCCGCCGTCAAGGAAGTGGTCCAGCGACAGGCGGAAGCCGGCGTGGACGTGGTCAGCGACGGCGAGATGAGCAAGATCAGCTACGCCACCTACATCAAGGACCGCATCACCGGGTTTGCCGGCGACAGCCCGCGGCGCCCGCCCCAGGACTTGGAGGAGTTTCCCCGCTTCTTGGAGCGCCAGGCGCGCTCCGGCGGGACGCCCACTTACAAGCGCCCCCGGTGCGTTGGCGAAATCAGCGTGAAAGACCCGGCGCCGCTGAACCGGGACCTGGCCAACTTCAAGGACGCCGTGGCCGCCGCCGCGCCGGCGGAGGGGTTTTTGAACGCGGCATCGCCCGGCGTCATCGCCCTGTTTCAACCCAATGACTACTACCCCGACGCCGCCGCCTACTTAGAGGCCCTGGCGGAGGCGATGCGGGCCGAGTACGAGGCCATCGTCGCTGCCGGATTCCTGTTGCAACTGGACTCGCCGGACCTGGGGCTGGGCCGCCACATGATGTTCAAGGACCAGGACGATGCGGAATACGCGCGGCGGGCGGGACTGCACGTGGACGCCCTGAACCATGCCGTGCGCAACATTCCCGCAGAGCGCATGCGCTTGCACGTGTGCTGGGGCAACTACGAGGGGCCCCATCACTGCGACGCCCCCATGGAGCTGGTGTTGCCCATTGCCTTGCGGGCCAAGCCCCAGGCCCTGTTGTTCGAGTCCGCCAACCCGCGCCACGCCCACGAATGGCAGGTTTTTGCGGAGACGTCCATGCCCGAGGACAAGATCCTGGTTCCCGGCGTCATCGACTCCACCACCAACTTCATCGAGCATCCGCGCCTGGTCGCAGAGCGCATCTGCCGCTTCGCCGACATCGTCGGCCGCGAGCGGGTCATCGCCGGCACGGACTGCGGCTTCTCCACGTTTGCCGGCTTTGGCGCCGTGGATGAAGACATCGTCTATGCGAAGCTGAGCGCCCTGGCAGACGGCGCCGAGCTTGCCGGCCAACAGCTATGGCGGCGGGCGGCCTAGGCGACCCCGGCGCGGCGGCGTTTCGGCGGCGCCTGCTGGCCGGTGAAACGCTGGCGGGTACGTTCGTAAAAACGCCCTCGCCCATTCTCTGCGAGGTGCTGGGGCTGACCGCCCTGGACGCCGTGTGCCTGGACCTGGAACACGCCCCTTTCGGCAGGGTGGAGCTGGACGGTTGCATCGCCGCCCTGCGCGCGGCGCGCATGCCGGCCCTGGCGCGCCTGGCCGCCAACCGGCCGGAGTACGTTCTGCAAGCCCTGGATTGCGGCGCGGCCGGCGTTGTCGTCCCGCACGTCAGCAATCCGGAGCAGGCCGCCGCGGCGGCCGCGGCGGCGCGTTTCAGTACCGGCCGGGGATACGCCGGCTCCACCCGGTCCGCCCGCTTCACCACCAGGACCATGGCGGAAAACCTGGCGACGGGGGACGCGGAAACCACGTTGATGGTGCAGGTGGAGGACCGTGCGGCGGTGGCGGCCGTTGCCGAAATCAGCGCGGTGGAGGGCGTTGACTGCCTGTTCATCGGCAAGAACGACCTGACCGTGTCCCTGGGCGCGGACTCATCCGGGCACGAGACGGTGCAACAAGCCATAGACAAAGTCTGCCGCGCCGGCGCGGACGCGGGCACGCCCGTGGGCCTGTTCGTGGACGGCGCCCAGGAAGCGCGACAATGGCGGGACCGGGGCGTCAGCTTTTTTCTGTCCAGCTCCGATCACGGGTTCCTGTTGCAAGGCGCCGCACAACTGGCGGCGGCATTGCGGCCGGACTGAGGCGCGACTCGCAGGGCGCCGCGCAACCGGCGACGGCGTTGCGGCCGGACTGAGGCGCGGCTCGCCGGGCGCGGGGCAACCGGCGGCGTTGCGGCCGGACTGAGGCGCGACCCGCGCCGCCGCAACGCAGCTCAGCGCCGTTGTTGCCGCACCCAGTCCATGACGTCCAGGTCCATCTGCAACAACATGTCGATGACGTCTATGGGCACCCAGTTTTCCCGCACCAGCCCTTCGTCGCACAGGTAGAAGTCCATTACCCGCATCTTGATTTCGCGGCCGCAGGGCGCCTGCCCCAGCCAGGGGCCGTCGTGCCGCGCCGTGACGCTGGGCCAGCCGGCCGTGGCGGCGAAGCAACCGTCGCCGATGCGCAGGTAGTGCTCGCCGCCGTAGTTGCGGCGCGGGAAGGCAATGCGAAAAGGACGCTGGTGATGGTCCACGAAGCCCGGCAAGCCGCGGCAGGAGCCGATGCCGGCCGGCCCGTACCACATCATTTTCGGATGCCAGTATTTCTTTTGCGACATGTTCAGCAACTGGTCGCGCTCCACCAGGTCGTTGTCCAGCGTCTGTTGCATGGCCAGGCACAACTCCATGCTGGCGGCGGAGCGGTCGGGGTCCGGTTCCAGCGGCGCCGCGTCGGCGCCAAGGATGGGGGCGGGCCACATCGCTTGGCTGCCGCGGCTGGGCGGCAGGGGCCACAATCCCGCCTGGTGCAACAGGTTCAGCAGGTCGATGAGCGCCGTGGTCTCGACAATGCGCCCGTCCTCGAACTGGTGCACCTCGCCGTAGCGCAAGTATGCCAGGCCGCCGGAAGCGGGAATGTCCAGCCAGTCATGGGTGAACGTTCCCGCAAGATGCCCCACCATGCCCACGTAGCTGCGGCCCTGGTAGTCACCGCCCATGACCAAGAAATCGCGCCGCTCCAGGTCAGGAAAAGAGTGCAGGAGCGGCGCCCACACCTTCTCCTGGATGGCAGCAAGGCCGCTGAGCTCGTTCAGGGGATGGGAGCCGCGCCAGCGGGCTTCCGGGTGATAGACCGCCGCCAGGCGCTCCTCCAGGTTGCCAGGGTCGGCGGACGCCACCTGCTCCAGCAGGGTCCGGGCCTGTTGCTTGTTGTCGCCAATGCTGTATTTTTTAGTCACGATAGGCTCCTGTGTTGTTGCGGCGCGCGAGCGCCGGCGGAAAAAATGAGGTTTGTCTTGTTTTATGAAACCGCCGCATTCCCCGGACGTGGCGCCCGGCGCATTGCATTATATTTATATTCAGGGTAGATTGTCTGTCAAACTTTGCGACCTGTAAAATCCATGACCAGCCAATACAGCCAGGCGGACTTGGAGCGCCGCCGCGTCCGCTACCGGGAACTCATTCCTTGCACGACGGCGTTCGTCGACACCCGCACCCCGGGCAACCAGAAAGAGAACTTCGCCATCATCGGCCCGGGCGTGGCGGAGAATCCGGACCAGCACGTACACATTAATATACCCCACGGATTCAATGTAGGCGGCGTCCGCCAGGAGCCCCATGCGATCAATTCGCAACACAGCCACGAAACGGCGGAAGTGTTCGTCGTCCAGAACGGACGGTGGACGTTTCGCTGGGGCGTGGAAGCGGAAGACGGCGAGATCCAGCTGGGGCCGGGCGACGTCATCTCCATCCCCACCCAGGTGTTTCGCGGGTTTGAAAACACCGGCACGGAAAGCGCCTACATGTTCTCGGTGCTGGGCGGCGATGACCCGGGACGGGTTACCTGGGCGCCCCGGGTCTTCGAGCTGGCGGAAGAATACGGGCTGGTGTTGCTGGAAAACGGCCGGCTGATCGACACCGCCAACGGCGAGGAAGTCCCCGCCGACGCGGCGGTGATGCCGCCGACCAGCCCCGAGATAATCGCCGGCATGCGCCGGCTCACCCTGGAGGACATGCAAGGGTGCGTGTATCGCGCAGGCGCCGCGGCCGGACAGGGCAACGCCGCGCCGGCCGGTTACGACGGCGTGACGGAACGGCCCGTCATCGGCGCGGCCGCCGCCGCCGAGGGGCTGGACGCCGGCAAAATGGCGTGGCCCCACGGCTTTCACCTGAGGCGCCTGGAGTTCGCAGTGGGCGGCGCCGTGAGGGAGCACCAGCGTCTCGAGGAGGAGGTGATCTACGTACACCAGGGCGAATTGCGCGCGGCGTGGCAGGGCGGCGAGCTGACCCTGGGACCGGGCGACGTGCTGAGCGTTCCCCTGGAGCTGTCCCGCCGCTTCGAAAATGCCGGGGACGGGCCCGCCGTCGCCTACGTGATTCGCGGCGGCGACGCTCCGGCCGCGCCGCGCTGGGCAACGGCGGCCGCGTAATGGAACTGAGGGGCTCTTGTCACTGCGGCAAGGTGCGTTTCACCGTCAACGTCCCTCACCCGTACCCGTTCTGTTTTTGTTACTGCTCAATCTGCCGAAAAACCGCCGGCGGGGGCGGCTACGCCATTAACCTGGGCGGCGAGTACGCCTCCCTGGAAGCAAGCGGGCGGGAATACATCTCCCGGTACCGGGCCCGCATAACAGACGAGGAGACGGGCGCGGCCCGACAAAGCCCGGCCGAACGCTATTTTTGCCGGGTATGCGGCAGCGCCCTGTGGGTTTGGGACCCGCGCTGGCCGCAACTGGTGCATCCGTTCGCTTCCGCCGTTGACGACCCGTTGCCGCGCCCGCCCGAGCGCACGCACCTGATGATGGACAGCAAAGCGGATTGGGTGGAAGCCGACGTGCGCGAACACGACAAAACCTTCCCCCGCTATCCGGAGGAGTCCCTGGCGGAGTGGCACGAACGCCTGGGGCTGGGCGCTCCCGCCGGCGGGGAGCGGCCCGACTCAATCCGCCCTGCCGCCGGGAAATAACGGCGGCGACCCCCGCCGCGCCGCCAGGGTTGCCCGGCGTTGTTGCCGGGGCGCGGGCGGTGCGCGGCGACGCAACGGCGCCCCACTGCCGAGCGGCAACCATCATCCTGCCGGGCAACCGCGCCCGGCAACCAGCGCCCCGGCAACAGCGAGGACGGCGGCAACGGGCGCCGACGGCGGCGGGCAACGGGGGTTGAACTTATGCCAGAACAATGGCGCCGCGACGCCCAGCGCCGGGCGGTGCTCGTCATCCTGCCGGGCAACCGCAACCTGGCGACCGGTTTGCCCGGCGTTGTTGCGGGGGCGCGGCGGGCGCAGACAATGGCGGGGACTACGGCAACGGAGGTTGAACCTGCGCCAGAACGATGGCGCTTCGGCGGCGGCGCACTCCCACCGTGCAGCAACCGTCATCATGCCAAGCAACCGCACCCGGCAACCAAGCCCCCAACATGGCGCGGGGACATACAACGCGGCAACGGGCGCCGACAGCGGCGGGGACAGCGGCAATGGGCGCCGAGGCGATGGCGCCAGGGCGGCGCCGCGCCCGCCGCGCCGCCAGGGTTGCCCGGCGTTGTTGCCGGGGCGCGGGCGGTACGCGGCGACGCAACGGCGCCCCACTGCCGAGCGGCAACCATCATCATGCCGGGCAACCGCTCCCGGCAACCAGCGCCCCGGCAACGGCGAGGACGGCGGCAACGGGCGCCGACGGCGGCGGGCAACGGGGGTTGAACCTATGCCAGAACGATGGGGCTTCGGCGGCGGCGCACTCCCACCGCGCGGCAACCGTCATTCTGCCGGACGACAACCGCGCCCGGCAACCGACCGCCCTGACAGGATGCCGGGGGAATACGACGCGGCAACGAGCGCCGCGGCGCGATGCCGCCGGGCGCGGCGGGCGGCAACCTACAGCTTCAACTCGCCGTAATAGACTTCAATGTTGTCTCGGGCATAGACCAGCCGCACCCGGGTCTTTTCCTGCGGCACCCGCTTCCCCTCCACCACTTTCGGCTTGAAGCGCCACTGGGGCGCAACCTCCAGGGAAACCTTGTCAAAAAGCTTCCCCGGCCGTGACTCGATGATGCGGGGATTCAGAACGCGCCCCTCCGCCGTCACCGAAAACTCCACCAGGGCCCACCCCGCCGGCTTCACGCCGTCCTTGAAAATGGGATAGCGGGGTTGCATGATGAACAGCGGCACGGCGGCCCCTTCCTTGGCGGGGGAATGTTGGATGAACTTGTCTGCGTGCCGGGCGAACTTGTCGTCGCGCCGCAGGACGTACAGCTTCGCCAGGCGGGAGTGGCCCGCCAGGACGACGGGATCGTCCTCCAGCAGATTGTCCTCGTAAATGGCCAGCGCCCTGGCGTATTTCTCCTCCGCCTTCTCGTAGTCCTGGCGCGCCAGGTCGATGTCGCCCAGCAAGCCAATCACGTCAGCGGCGCGCAGGCTGTCCTCGCCCAGGCTTTTTTCGTAAATGGTCAGCGCCCGTCCATACAGGGTCTCGGCTTCCTCCAGTTTTTTCTCCGCCAGGTTGAGCGCCGCTTGTTGCAACAGCACATCGGCAATGGGCGCGGCATCCTCGCCCTTGTCGGCGGCGATGATCGCAATGATCCTGTCCAGCTCCTGGTGCGCTTTTGCCGGCTCCTTTTTGGCGAGGTGGATCCTGGCGTAGTTCTCATGCACCAGGATCAGGTCGACGTGGTCGGCGCCCAGCCGCTTCACCAAGGCGTCCCGGGCCTGCGCCAGCAACGGTTCGGCTTCTTCGTAGTTTTTGACGTCCAGCAACACGTGGGACAGGTTCAGCCGCAGGACGGCAATTTTTTCATGCTCGGCGCCCAGTTCCCGGACGCCCAGGTCCAGCGCCTTGCGCGCCAGCTCGGCGGCGCGCGGGAAATTGCGTTGCGCATAGGCGGCGTTGTAGGCGCGGTAGGTTTTGGTGAACTCCTTGGAAACCTGTTGCTGTTCCTCCTCCGCCGGCGCCTGCGGCGGGAGAGAAAACAACAGGGAAGCTGTGATGAAAGCCAGGAAAAAGCGCATTTTTAATCCATTGGCGGACCAGGCGCGGCGCCGGCCGCCGCCGTTAACGAGAGATTGAATGGTGATTATCGTGCAACAAGTGTACCACAAGAATGGCGCTTCGGGGCAGGCGGCGCTTGGCTTGTTTGTTTTGCGCCAGGATTTTGGTGGTGCGTCGGCGGCAAATTCAGGAGGCAACGCGGCAATGTTCGTGTATACTGAACCCCATGAGGAAACCATGGAAGCCGTGGCGGCGCGAAAGGTCTGTCGCAGGAGGCAATCAATACTAAGCATTTGAACTGGGCGCACTCCTACCTGGCTTGTTATTTTGCGCGATAACTTTGTTGGCATCACTCCCTTACTGCAGTCGGCGTATTACATATACGCCTCCCTTGTGCGGTCGTGTGCCGCCGCGTTCTCACGCAAAATCCCGTCGCCAGGAACCCGGGTGTGCTGAAATACTTGGGGAACAAACACCGCATAGAGGTGGAGAATGCGGCCGTGGTCACCACGCGCGGCGTTCAACATCATCTGTCACGCCCGGGGAAATCGGCCGCGCGGCTGACGGAAACCGACCTGGACCGCTTGCCGGAAATCATCGCCTGCCCGAAAGCAGTGCTGTACGACGCGAAAGAC
>CAZDXS010000066.1:0-6895 GCA_964509455.1 uncultured Enterobacteriaceae bacterium
ACGTAACAGACGTCGCCGTTGTTCCCCGCCCCGTACAAAAGCCCCATCCCAAAATTTTCCAGGTGGGCACCAGCGCCAAGTGGTTCACCCGGGCCGCGCAGAAAGAGTGGGGCATTGTCGTCGGCGGGCCGGCGCCCAACGCCGCGTTCACGGACGCCGTGCGGGTCTATCGGGAGGCCTGCGAGGCGGCGGGCACCACCCCCAGCGTGGGTTTCATCAAGGGGATTTTTCTGCACGAAGACGAGGCGCGGGCCCACGAGGAGGCGCGGGAGTCCGTGGTGAATTTCATTCAGTACAACGTCTCGCCCCACCAGACCATACGCCCGTCCACCGATGCGGAGCGCGAGCGCCTGGAAAACGCCGGCTACCAGTTCTACACCATGGACTTTCTGCCCAGCATCGGCAGGATGAGCTACGAGGAGCTCATTGACAACGACATTGTGTACGTGGGCTCGCCGGCTTCCGTGGGGGAGAAGCTGAAAGGCCTGTACCAGAATTTTCGCTACGATGAACTGCTCATCATCAGCCACTACGGCGGCATGAAGCGCGAGCAGGCCCTGCGAACGCAGCAGCTGTTTGCCGACCATCTGATGCCGGAGCTGCGCGACTACGCCGCCAGTCACTAGAGTATGGCGCAGACCAACACGCCCGGGGCAACCGCGAACGGCCGCGGCGCCCGGCGCCTGTTGTTGTCGGCGGCGGCCTGTTGTTGCCTGGCCGCGCCCGCTCTTGCCGGCGACCCGCCGGGCAGGCCGTGGTGGCCGTCGGAATGGGGGGCGGAAGACCAGCGGGGTGCGCTGAACCGCCTGACGCCGGACCGGGTGCTGGCAGCAGTGCGCCTGGTGACGCGCGGGAAGATCTACGACCTAGGGCGGGTGGTGGAAGAGGACATGCCCCTGTTCAACCTGACGCCCGGCCGGCGCAAGTACTCGCTGACAGTCCCCGGCGCTCCCTCCTGGGGGCCCCTGGGCCGCAACGGCCTGGCGTGGAACGAGGATTACATCGCCGGCCACATTACCCAGAACGGCACGCAATTCGACGCGCTCAGCCATATGGCGACCGTCACCGGCGCCCCCGGCGACCTGGGCGAGTTGCGCTACTACAACGGGCACCGCCACGCCGACATCGGCGGCGGGCGCGGTTTCCGCAAGCTGGGCGTGGAACACGTCACCCCCATATTCACTCGCGGCGTACTGATTGACGCGGCCGGGTTAAAAGGGCGCAGGCTGGAATGCGATGAGGAGGTGACAACGGCGGACCTGGAAGCGGCGTTGGCGCGGCAGGGCCTGAGTGCGGCATCCATTCAACCCGGCGATGCGCTGTTCTACCACACCGGCTGGGGGGAGTTGTGGGAAACCGACCACGAGAAGTTCAACCGTTGCGTCCCGGGCCTGACAGCCGCGGCCGGGGACTGGGTGGTGGCTAAAAAAGTGTTGCTGGTGGGCGTCGACAGCTGGGCGGTGGAGACCATCCCCGCGGTGCGCCCCGATGCGCCGTTCGCGCCGAACCACCAGAAGTTCCTGGTGGAAAACGGGATTTACATCATGGAGAACATGGATTTCAGCGCCCTGTTGCAGGACCGGGTGTATGAGTTCGCTTTCGCCTTCGGCGCCATTCCGTTCAAGGGCGCGACCGGCTCCCCGGCCCGGCCGTTCGCGCTGCGTTAGGGAGGCGCCGCGCCGGCGCGGCCCGCCGCTCGGCGGGCGCGGCCTCGTCCTCGCTCACTTCCACCACATGCTTTGCCGCGTATCGTCGCGGTTGATGAAGTGATGTTTCAGCGCGGCACCGGCATGGCCCGCCGCCTGGGGTGCGCGGCCCCGTCCGCCCTCACTTCCACAACGGGCGCCGCCGTGCGTTGGCGCGGTGGATGAAGTGATGTTTCAGCGCGGTGCCGGCTCGGCCCGCCGCTTGGGGTGCGCGGCGCCGTCCGCCCTCACCTCCACAACATGCGCCGCCGTGCGTTGGCGCGGTGGATGAAGTGATGTTTCAGCGCGGTGCGGCATGGCCCGCCGCCTGGGGGCGCGGCTTCGTCCTCGCTCACTTCCACAACATGCTTTGCCGCGTATCGTCGCGGTGGATGAAGTGATGTTTCAGCGCGGCGCCGGCTCGGCCCGCCGCTTGGGGGCGCGGCTTCGTCCGCCCTCACTTCCACAACGGGCGCCGCCGTGCGTTGGCGCGGTGGATGAAGCGATGTTTCAGCGCGGCGCCGGCATGGCCCGCCGCCTGGGGGCGCGGCGCCGTCCGCCCTCACCTCCACAACATGCGCCGCCGTGCGTTGGCGCGGTGGATGAAGTGATGTTTCAGCGCGGCGCCGGCATGGCCCGCCGCCCGGCGGGAGTTACCTCGCTCTCACTTCCACAACATGCGGCGCAGCGTGTCGTCGCGGTTGATGAAGTGATGTTTCAGCGCGGCGCCGGCATGGCCCGCCGCCAGCGCCAGGGCGGCGTAGGACAAGTAGTAATGGACGGCGATGGCTTGCTCCCGCAGGGTCTCGTCCACGGCGACCAGGGCGGGCAACGCGAACCAGTTGAACAGTTGCACGGGCTTGCCCGCGGAGATGGAGATCAGGTAGCCGGTCACGGGAATCAGCAACATCATGCCCCACAGCGCCCAGTGCATGAGCTTCGCGCCGATGCGTTCCCAGGGCCGCAGTCCCGCCACCGGCCGCGGCGCGGGTGTGCAGCATTGCCAGCCCAGTTTCACCAGCACCAGCGCCAGGACCAGCAACCCCAGGGACCTGTGGTAATGCAACGAGGCGTTGTACCACTTGTCGTAGTAGGTGAGGTCGACCATGTACCAGCCCAGCCACACCAGCGCCAGGATGAGCACGGCGATGGTCCAGTGCAACAGGCGGCTGGGCGCGCCAAACCGGTCCGGAGTGTTTTTGATCAGCACGGGGCGCGGAGCGGCAACGGGTTTGCGGCGGGCGCCCCCCGGCGCCGCGGCGCGGGGTCGGCGGCTGTAAGCCGGCGGTCGCCCGCCTGCGGGTCGCCCGCCTGCGGGTCGCCCAGGGCGCCGCGCCGGCCGCGCCCGGCGGCGGGCAGGGCGGCGCTTGTGGCGGCGGCGCTCACTACTTTCTCACGCCCTCGATGTACAGGTCCAGGTCCATGGCGTCCGACTGGGGTCCCAGATCGTAGGTCATGCCGAAGTCCGAGCGGCGCAGGCTCACGTGGCCCTCGAAGCCGGCGCGATAGCCGCCCCAGGGGTCGTCTCCCTCGCCTATGTACTTGACGTCTATGGAAATCGGCTTGCTGACGCCATGCAGGGTCAGGATGCCTTCCAGTTTGCCGCCCATGGCGTCGCCCGCGTATTTCGTGCTTTTGAACGTCGCCTCCGGGTATTTCTCCACGTTCAGAAAATCCTCCTCGCGCAGGTGCTTGTCCCGCTCTGCGTGGTTCGAATCAATGCTGGCCGTCTTGATCGTCACCTCGATGGAAGAATCCTGCGGGTTATTTTTGTCCCAGGTGAAGCTGCCGCCAAAGTCGTTGAAGCGGCCGGTCAACACGCTGTAGCCCAGGTGGTAAATCCTGAACTGTATGGCCGCGTGCATGCCGGGAATGTCAATCTCGTACTCCGCCGCCGCGCTGTCCCGGGGCGCAGCGCCGAACAGGGTCGTGCCAAAAGCAAGCAGGGCAATGTATGAAACGCGTTTGAAGGTCATGGTGTGTCTCCCCAAAAAGCTGTCGCGTAATTACAAGTACGCCCATTATAGAACACAAAGCGGGGCGGCAACCTGATTTTCGGGAGCCGGCCGCGCCGTTGCTTGCCGCCCCGTCGCTTGTGCAGCGCGGCTCGCTCCTTAGTCCCGCGTTCCGCGCCGCCCGTCCGCCGCTTGCGTCGTACCCCTTGTCCCGCGTTCCGCCCCGCGCACCGCTTGCCGCGCGCCCCTACATCCCTGCCGCAAATCACGGGCTTTTATAGTACACTACCAGGCAAACTCACCTTAAGGAGACAGCAACATGGCCGCGACGGCGCCGGCCCCGGCTCCGGCCGGGGAACCCACCCTGCTTGTCGGCGCAACCGCCGGCACGGCGACCCTGACCCTGAACCGCCCCGGCCGGTTCAATGCCTTGTCCGAAGAGCTGTTGTTCGCGTTGCAAGAAGCGCTGGATGAAATCGCCCGGAACGCGGCGGCGTCCCTGGCAAGCGCCGGCGCCGACAAGCCGCCGCCGGCCGTGCGCCTGGGCAAGGAGATGTTTTACCGCCGGCTGGATATGAGCCTGGAAGACGCTTACCGGTTTGCCGCAGAATGCATGGCCCTCAACCTGGACGGCGAGGACGCCCGCGCCGGCATTGACGCTTTCTTGGAAAAGAGAAAACCGCCATGGACGAGCCGCTGAGGTCGGAGCGCCGGCGGGCGGCAACGCCGTGAGCGCCGCGCACATCTTCGATGCGGGCCTGGGCAAAAACCCGGCAAACTACGCACCGCTGTCGCCCCTGCCGTTCATCGAGCGGGCGGCCGCCGTTTATCCGGACTACACTGCTGTCGTCCACGGGGAGCGGCGCTTCACCTGGGCCGAGACCTACGCCCGTTGCCGCCGCTTCGCGTCCGCCCTGCAACAAAGAGGCATAGGCAAAAACGACACGGTGGCGACCATGTTGCCCAACGTGCCGGCCATGTACGAGGCGCATTTCGGCGTGGGCATGGCCGGCGCCGTGCTGAACGCGCTCAACTACCGGCTGGACGCCGCCGCCATCGCGTTCATGCTGAACCACGGCGAGGCGAAAGTCCTGCTCACCGACCGCGAATTTGCTCCGGTCGTCAAGGACGCCCTGGGCCGGGCCGGCCGCGACCTGCTGGTGCTCGACGTGGCCGACCCCGCCTACGAGGGAGACGGCGAGCCCGTCGGCGAGCTGGACTACGAGGACTTCCTGCAGGAAGGAGACGCCGACTTCCCGTGGCGCCTGCCGGAGGATGAGTGGGACGCCATCGCCTTGTGCTACACCTCTGGTACCACGGGCGACCCCAAGGGCGTCGTGACCCACCATCGCGGCGCCTGCCTGAACGCCGTCTCCAACCTCATGGCGTGGGGCGCCGGCGGCCGGCCCACCTACCTGTGGACCCTGCCCATGTTTCACTGCAACGGCTGGTGTTTCCCCTGGTCCATCGCCGCCCTGGCCGGCGTCAACGTCTGCCTGCGCGCGGTGCGGGCAGACGCCGTGTTCGCGCTGATTAAAAAAGAGGGCGTCGACCACCTGTGCGGGGCGCCCATCGTGCTCAGCCTGCTGGCCAACGCGCCGGCGGAATTGAAGCGGGGCATTACGCAACAAGTGAAGGTGATGACGGCCGCGGCGGCGCCGCCCCCCGCGGTGTTGCAGGCCATGGAGGAGATGAACTTTCCCGTCACCCACGTCTACGGGCTGACCGAAGTCTATGGCCCGGCGGTGGTGTGCGAGTGGCGCGAGGAATGGAACGCGTTGCCGCCGGCGCGGCAGGCCGAACTCAAGGCGCGGCAGGGAGTGCGCTACCTGTTGCAAGACGCCGTGATGGTGGCGCACCCGGAAACCCTGGAGCCGACGCCGCGGGACGGCGCCGCCCTGGGCGAGGTGTTTCATCGCGGCAACATCGTGATGAAGGGCTACCTGAAAGACCCCGCCGCCACGGCGCAGGCTTTCCAGGGCGGCTGGTTTCACAGCGGCGACCTGGCCGTGTGGCGCGAGGACGGCTACGTGGAGATCAAGGACCGCTCCAAGGATATCATCATCTCCGGCGGCGAGAATATTTCCAGCATAGAGGTGGAGAACGCGCTGTATCGGCATCCCGACATCCTGGAGGCGGCCGTGGTGGCGCGCCCCCACGAGAAATGGGGGGAGACCCCCTGCGCGTTCATCACCCTGAAAGAGGGCGCCGCCCTGACCGAGGAGGAAGTGCAAGAGTTCTGCCGCAACAACCTGGCTCGCTACAAGGCGCCCGGCGCCGTGGTGTTCGGCCCCCTGCCCAAGACCTCCACCGGCAAGATTCAGAAATTCATCCTGCGCGACCGCGCCCGCAAAGCAAGCGATTAACCGGCAACAGCGGCAGGCATGCGAGATAAAACCAAGCGACAGAAGAGCGGCGACCTGCGCGATGCGGCGCTGGAATACCACCGCCGGCGCCCGCCGGGCAAGCTGACGATACTGCCCACCAAGCCGCTGGCCAACCAGCACGACCTGGCCCTGGCCTACTCGCCGGGCGTGGCCGCCGCCTGCGACGAAATCGCGCAAGACCCGGCGCAAGCGGCCGAGCTGACCACCCGCAGGAACCTGGTGGCGGTCGTCTCCAACGGCACCGCCGTGCTGGGGCTGGGCGCCATCGGCCCGCTCGCCGCCAAGCCGGTCATGGAAGGCAAGGCGGTGCTGTTCAAGAAGTTTGCCGGCATCGATGTCTTCGACCTGGAAATCGACGAGACGGACCCCGACAAGCTGGTGGATATTATCGCCAGCTTGGAGCCCACGTTCGGCGCCGTCAACCTGGAGGATATCAAGGCGCCGGAGTGCTTCATCATCGAGCAAAAACTGCAAGAGCGCCTGGACATTCCCGTCATGCACGATGACCAGCACGGGACCGCCATCATCGTCGGCGCCGCCGTTCTCAACGGGTTGCGGCTGGTGGGTAAGGAAATGGGCAACATAAAACTGGTGACCTCGGGCGCCGGCGCCGCCGCCCTGGCCTGCCTGGACCTGCTGGTTGCCATGGGGCTGAAGAAGAAGAACGTCATTGTCACCGACGAGGTCGGCGTGGTGTATGCGCGGCGCCCGGAGTTGATGGACCCCTACAAGGCCCGCTATGCCCGGGCCACGCGGTTGCGCACCCTGGACGAGGCCATTGCCGGCGCGGACGTGTTCCTGGGGCTGTCCGTGGGCGGCGTGCTGAACGCCGCCATGTTAAAGCGCATGGCGGCCAAGCCCATCATCA
>CAZDXS010000067.1:0-3569 GCA_964509455.1 uncultured Enterobacteriaceae bacterium
GATCGGGGCAATGGCGGCGCAACAACTGGGTGAACTGCTTGCGCGGCATCGGTTCTGCGCCCAGGCTGCGCAGGTGCGGGGTGTCGACCTGGCAGTCGATGAGGCAAAAGCCGCGCCGCGCCAGGGTTTGCGCCAGGTGCGCCAGGGCCGCCTTGGAGGCGTTCGCGGCGCGGCTGAACATGGACTCGCCGAAAAACACCTTGCCGACGGCCAGGCCGTAGAGGCCGCCGACCAGGGCGCCGTCCTGCCGACATTCCACCGATACGCCGTATCCCAGCCGGTGCATCGCGGCGTAGGCGCGGGCCATGTCCGGGGTAATCCAGGTGCCGGTCGCTCCGGCCCGCGGCGCCGCGCATCCCGCTACCACCTCGTCGAATGCCTGGTTGAACGTTATCGAGAACAGTCCCTTTTTCAGGGTGCGCGCCAGGCGGCGGCTGATTTTCATTCGCTCCGGCGCCAGTGCGCAACGCGGGTCCGGCGACCACCAGAGGATGGGCTCTCCCTGGCTGTACCAGGGAAAAATGCCCTGGCGGTAGGCACTGAGCAGGGTGCCTGGCGCCAGGTTGCCGCCCACGGCCAGCAACCCGTTGGGCTCGCGCAGGGCTTTTTCGACCGGCGGAAACGACCGGGAGAATGTTCGGTCGGCCGGGCAGTAAAGAAAATTGTCCGGCGGTGCGGCGGCGCCGGGCCGGGTCATGTCGGGGCCGTCGTTGACATGGTGCTGGGGCGGCGGGGACGAGACCGCGCCGGCGGTTGGCCGCCGGCCCTGCCGGCTATTGCTCCAGGAAGTCCAGCAACAGCCGGTTGACTTCCTCGGGGCGCTCCAACATGAACCAGTGTCCCGCCCGCTCGATGCGCTCGTAACGCCAGGCGCCCGTCACGCTGACACGGGAGCGGCGCATCTGCTCCTCCAACAGGAAAGGGTCGTTGTCGCTCCAGACGCCCATGACCGGCAACGGCACGGGCGGGAAGTCGCGCGCATCATGCAACTTTCCCCAGCCCCGGGTGTTGGCGCGATACCAGTTCAGCGCCGCGGTCAGGGCGCCGGGGCGGGACAGGTCTTCGATGAAGCGCCGCTGGTCGCCGCTGCGGCGGGTGAGGCGCCGGAAAAAATCCCAGTCATTGGCCCTGAGGGCCGTTTCCGCTATGCCCTCCTTGTTGAAAAAGTCGAAATACCAGGAGGCCTGCCGCTGGGCAATGGTATCCCAGCCGGGATTGCCGGGCGCACCCACCGACATCACCGCCAGCCGCCGGAAGCGCTCCGGCCGATGGGCGGCCAGGAACCAGGCCAGCCCGGCGCCGAAGTCATGTCCCACCAGGTGCGCCCGGTCAACGCCCAGCTGGTCCATAACGCCGATGACGTCCGCGGCCAGTTGCGGCATGGCGTAATGTTCCACGCCCTGGGGGCGGTCGGCGCCGCCAAAGCCCCGCTGGTCCGGTGCGATGACCTGGAAGCCGGCCGCCGCCAGGGGCTGCGCCTGGAAGCGCCACACCTCCCGGGAGTCGGGAAAGCCGTGCAACAGCACCACGGCGGGGCCCTCGCCGTACACGGTGACCGGCAGGCGTATGCCGTTGACCGTCAAGGTGCGCGAATGGGCGGCCATATCCAGGGAGGCGCGAACGTCGGCCGCGGCCGACGGCCCGCACGGGGCGAGCAGGGCGAAAGCGGCGCTTGCCAGAAACAGGACGGCGCACCGCGCCGGGCGGGGCCGGGGAAGATGCCGGGCAAGCAGGGCGGCGCTTGCTGTGCGCACAGCGGCGAGCAGCGCTGGGCGGAGTCGGGCGCGACCCCGGTTCAGCAGGGCGGCGGCCGCCGGCGCCGGGCGCGCGGCGCGGCGCGGCTGTCGTTGGGCGGTGCAATTTGCGGCTGTGGCGGACATGGGCGGTCTGGGCGTTACGGCGCCGCTTATGGTACCATTATCGTCACGGGATGCAACCATGCCTCCTGCGTCCGGGGCGTGTTGCCGCGTTGTTGCCGCGTTGTCGGCGCAACCCGCCGGCGGGGCGGCAGGGCGGGCCGGGCCGGGCGCCGCCCGGCGCGACAATCCGCCGGGCGTTCGTTGCGGCCGAATGCGTGCGCTTGTCGCCTGCGCGGCGCCGGCGTTTTCGGGCGGCAACAAACTAAATGTGAGCGCGACCAAGTTGAATCGTCTTTTTTATCTCGTTCTCGGCGCCGGCATCGCCCTGGCGGGCAGTCACTACTTTGCCGCCGCCAACCGCCCCGACTTGCCGCGTCTTTACATGCAGGCCAGGACCGCGCCGCACCAGCCGCCGGTGGTGTTCATCCACGGTATTCTGGGCAGCAAGCTGAGAAGCAAGGAAACCGGGCAAGAGTTGTGGTTCGGCTCCGTGACGAAGCTGCTGTTCGACGAGCACGAGGAGCTGGCCTTGGAAATCGACCCCGACACGTTGCGCCCGCGCCCCACCGACCTGACGGCGTTCGCCATCGCCGACAACACCGCCGGCAAGGATTTTTACGGCAACATACTGCGCACCCTGGAAGATGTGGGCGGGTATGAACACGCAGTCCCAGGCCAGGCGCCGCGTCCGGGCGCGAAGCATTACTACACGTTTCATTACGACTGGCGCCTGGACAACGCCGTCAGCGCGGCGCGGCTGGCGGATTTCATCGAGCAGATTCGGCAGGACCACCAGGACCCCGGCCTGAAAGTCGACATTGTCGCCCACAGCATGGGCGGGTTGATCGCCCGTTACTACATTCGCTACGGCCGCGAGGACGTGCTGGAAAGCAACGATTTCCCAGTCAACATGTACGGCGGCGAGCGGGTCAGGCGCGTCATTCTGCTGGGAACGCCCAGCCTGGGCTCCGTGGAGATACTGAACGCCTTCATTGACGGGATCAAGCTGGGCTTTCGCCGGATCAACACCGAAACCCTGGCGACCATGCCCAGCCTCTACCAGCTGTTGCCCCACCCCCTGAACAACTGGATCGTGACCAGCCGCGGCGCCCCCTTGAAGCGCGACATCTTTGACGTGGAGATCTGGCGCCGCTTCCAGTGGTCCATTTTTGCCGCCGAGACGCGCGACCGCATCCTCGCCGGCTACGACTCGCACGAGGAGGGCGAAGCCTACCTGGCCACCCTGGAGGCGTATTTCGGCAGTTCCTTGGAGCGAGCGCGGCGCTTTGTCTGGTCGCTCACCGTGCCCCTGCCCGAGGCGCATCCGCGGCTGATTGTTT
Organism: uncultured Enterobacteriaceae bacterium; assembly: GCA_964509455.1. Taxonomy (GTDB): domain Bacteria; phylum Pseudomonadota; class Gammaproteobacteria; order Eutrophobiales; family Eutrophobiaceae; genus JAAXHV01. Next base: position 3,200 of record CAZDXS010000067.1, read on the forward strand.
TCGGGGGCGACTGCACCCTGACCCCGGCCCGCATCCTGGTGGAGGAGGTGGACGGCGTATCGGAAATCCGCATGTACCCGCACCAGGTGACGCAACCCGCCCCAGGCGTGGACTACGACGCCTTGTTGCTGGAACCGGGGGACGGCTCTGTTACCAAGGCGTCCTTGTTGGGGCGGGACACGCTGGACCCCAGCGTACCGCGCCACAAGTACAGCTTCTTTCCCCTGGACCACGCTTTCCTGCTGTGCGAGAAGCACAACAGCCTGACCGGCAATGTCAGTTTCCAGGACAACCTGCTGAACTCCCTGCTGTCCCTTGATTGAGATGGGGGAGGGGCGCGGCGGGCGCGGGGCGCCCGGCAGTCGTTGAT
>CAZDXS010000068.1:0-23420 GCA_964509455.1 uncultured Enterobacteriaceae bacterium
TGTGGGCGGGCGGGGGGGGGGGGGGGGGGGGGGGGGGGGGGGGGGGGGGGGGGGGGCTCCCTAACTACCAGTAACACAAGGAAATTTTACTTCGATGCTTCGGGTGTTGAACACAAGCGAAGCAACGAAAAGCGCGATTTCGTTTTTACTTTCGACCGGGTAAAAGACGAGCGGGAGGGGCCAGTCGTTCATCTCACGGTCGCCTATTCAGAACAAGGCAGAAAGACCAACGTCGGGGACATTTTGAAGTCTGCCCACAAGGCGGACGTCCTCCTCACCGAAGACCAGCTGGAACAGGCCATTGGCGTATTCCGCCGCCAGACCGAGGCGGACTACTTTATTCACAAGGACGCCCGCGGCTTCCTGCGCGAGCAGTTTGACTTGTGGATGCACCAGTACCTGTTCCACGAAGAAACCGTCTTTCCTCAGGAACGGCTCCGCCAGTTGCAAGCGCTCAGGGACACGGCGTACGACATCATCAATTTCATCGCCCAGTTCGAAGACGAGTTGCGCCGCGCCTGGGAAAAGCCGAAGTTTGTCCGCGGCGTTAACTACGTAGTGACGCTGGACCGGCTGGATGCCGACCTGTTGCGGAAGGCGGCAAAACACAAGGGCGCCGCGGCGCAAGTAGAGGAGTGGCAGAAGTTTGAGATGGTGGACAAGGCATTCACCATGTCGGCGATTCTCAACGGGCGGAAAGGATTGACCCCGAAGTATCGTTTTCTGCCGCTGGACACCCGGCATTTCAAGGACCTGGAACTGGAGATATTGGACGGGCTGGGGAACTTGGACGAGGCGCTGGACGGGGAGCTGGTTCACAGCGAAAACTGGCAGGCGCTGAACACCCTGCGAAAGCGCTACCACGGGAAAGTGCAGTGCATCTACATTGACCCGCCGTTCAATCAGGACAAATCTGATCAATTCCTTTATCGAACCAACTACAAGGATGCCAACTGGGCCACCCTGCTGGAAAATCGCTTGCAACTTGCGAGGGAGCAGTTGAGTGGGAAAGGGAGCATTTTTGTGCGGTGCGACTACAACGGTAATTGGATTGTGAAGTGTTTGCTGGATGACAGGTTTGGCGAGGATAATTTCAGAAATGAAATTGCCATCCTGAAAACAAACAGGATAAAAACAAAAGGGAAAAAATATTTGTCCTGGCATGAGACGGTTTTCTACTACGCAAAGAAAGCGGCAACTGTCTTTTTTGAACATTTGACCATACAAAGAGAACAGGAAGAATGGAGGAGCATTGATAAACCCGGCGAGGTTTGGAAAATTATCCCTGAAGAGTGGGTGCATAAACACACCCCTGAGAACATAAGATACGACAAGGAGGGCAACCCAACTTCAAGGGCAAGAATTATACTGGGGAAAGAATGTGTGCCTCCTCCACGGAGTAGATACCCGGACCAGGAATCCATTGTGGAAATGGAAAAGAACGGGTTGCTTAAACTGGACAAGAACGGCACGCCCAAAATGAAGAAGCCGGACACCATCCCGATGACGGATGACTGGACGGATTTATATGGATATGCAACCACCACAGGTTTCCCGACGGAAAACGCGGAAAGCGTATTGTCCCGCGTTGTCAGGACCTCTACGAGGGGAGGAGAGATCGTTTCTGATTTTTTCCTGGGTTCCGGCACGACAACCGCAGTAGCCCACAAACTCGGCAGAAAGTGGCTTGGCGTGGAGATGGGCGACCACTTTAATACGGTAATCCTGCGGCGGATGAAACAAGTTCTGGCGTATGATAAATCCGGCATCTCAAGGGAAGTGAAAGAGTACAAGGGCGGCGGCGCTTTCAAGTACTACTCCCTGGAACAGTACGAGGAGACCCTCAAAAACTCCCGTTACGAGGACGGCGAACAACTGGAGCTGGACAGCGAGAAATCGCCTTTCGAGCAATATGTCTTCTTCGGCGACGACAAGCTGGCGCATGTCGTCAAGCCACAGAAAAACGGCAAACTGCGCATCGACCTGCACGCCCTTTACCCCGACGTGGACATCGCCGAGACGCTTGCCAATGCTCTGGGCAAAAACATTCGCAAGCGCACGGCGGACAGCGTCGCTTTCGAAGACGGGACCGTCCAAAAAATCAACCCGGAGAAAATGACGGAGGAGGAACAACTGGATTTCATCGCATTGTTGAAGCCGTACTTGTGGTGGGGGGAGTAATGCCCGGTCCAATCCTGGAACGCAGGATCGCATCTATCCACTACGGCGAACTGCCGGAAACCTGGCGCATCCCCGGTATTGAATGCTTTTCCGCCGAGAAGACCCTGTACGACTACCAGCAGGACGCCTTGAAAAAAGCGGCGGGCGCCTTGTACCTCTACTATGAGCAAGAGCATGACTGGGCGCCCGACGAACTACCGTCAAGCAACGATGAGCGCAAACGCGATTTCTTTACGCTGTATGGGCGGGTCAAGATTAAAGCCGTCAGAAAATACGAATCCCGGCAGAAAAAGAAGCACGGCGAACAAAATCCCGTGTTCAAAATCCTGGCGGAATACCTTGCGCCCCTGGGCGAGGAAATTCCGTACCAGCGCCTGGTCAACCGTATGTGTTTCTGGATGGCCACGGGCAGCGGCAAAACCCTCATCATGGTCAAGCTGATGGAGTACCTGCATTCCTTGATGAAGCGCGGGGAAATCCCTCAGCGCAACATGCTGGTGTTGGCGCCCAGCGAGCATTTGCTCCGACAGATACGACGCACGGTGGACGAGTTCAACCAAGCCGGCCTGCATGTTGAACTGGCGCCGTTGCGCGATATTCACGACGAGCGCCAGGCGCTCCTGGGCGATGCGTTGACCGTGTACTATCACCGCAGCGACAATATTTCTGATGAGCAGAAAGAGGCGCTCACCGATTACCGGCAGTATGAAAACGACGGCAACTGGTTCGTGTTCCTGGACGAGGCGCACAAAGGAGGCAAGGAGGATTCCAGGCGCCAGGCCTATTACGCGGTGATGGCGCGCAACGGGTTCCTGTTTAATTTTTCCGCGACTTTCACGGACTTCGAGGACATCGTAACCACCGTCAAAAAATACAACCTGCAGGAATTCGTCAAAAACGGGCACGGCAAGAACATCTGCCTGGCGCGGGCGGAATACCAGTCTTTCAAGAACCGCCGGGAGGAAATCAGCCCCAGGGAAAGAAGGAAGATCGTTCTGAAATCGCTCCTGACCCTGGCTTGCGTGTCGCGACAAGTTAAAAAACTGCGCCGGGAGACGAAGCGGGACAATCTTTACCACAATCCGCTGATGTTGACGCTGGTCAACTCCGTGAACACCGAGATTGAGAAAGAGCGAAACGACCTCTACTCATTCTTTCAAACCCTGCGCGACATTGCGATGGGGGAGGCGGATGCGGAGCTGTTCGACGAGGCCAAAAAGGAGATGGCCAGGGAATGGCGCAACGCGGAGTTTCTTTTCGAGGCAAGCGGGGAACAACTGGCGCCCCCCTGGGATGATCCCCTCAAGGGCATGACCTTGGTGCGCGTGCGCCGGGAAATTTTTCTCAGCGGCAAAAAAGGGGCGTTGCAACTCATTCGCAGCAGGGACAACCGGGAGCTGGCGTTCCAGCTGAAAAACGCCGACTCCCCGTTCGCGCTGATACGCATAGGGGACACCTCGAAATGGCGCAACCAGTTGCTGGCGGGATACGAGGAGACCACGGCGTTGCAAGAACATGCTTTCTTTGACGAACTGGAGCGTAGCCCTATTACCATACTCATGGGGTCGCGCGCCTTTTTTGAAAGCTGGGACTCGAACCGCCCCAACGTGATCAACTTCATCAACATTGGCGGCGCCGATGCGAAGAAGTTTGTCGTGCAGTCCGTGGGGCGCGGGGTGCGCATTGAGACCCTGCCGGGGGAAAGACGGCGTTACGACTTTTTGGCGCCCGCCGTGCAGAAGAAAATCCCGCAACTGCGTGGGGACAAGGTGCGCCTGGTAGAGACGCTTTTTTTGTTTGCGACGAACCGGGCCGCCGTTCAATCCGTGCTGGAAGGTCTGGAGGACGAAGAGCAAGTGACATTTGGCAGGCTGGGGGGTGTTGAAAAAGCGCCGCCGGCCCGAATCAACGACGAGCAAGACCTGCTGTTGCTTGTGCCCAAGTACAGGAAAGCCGCCGGCGAGCTGGAGAAAGCAAAGTTCGCCATGAGCCAGGGGACGCTGGACCGGTTCAAGGCCTGGCTTGACAGCGCCTCCGACTCGGTGCTCGCAGTTCGGGACGGGGCGGCGGCGGCTCAGCGCGATGCCCTGCGCGGCGCGGCGACGGGCGCCGGAATACAAATCGTGTCGACAAAGGATTATGCCGACATTCGTTTTCTGCAAGAGCGCCTGCTGTCGCACCTTTCCAGGTCTGCCAAGGTCCCTGACGGCGTGCGGGAGTTGAAAGACAAGGAGGAGGAGAGAGACATCATCCACTTTCGCGAGATACGGGCCCAGGTGGATTATGTTGAGGAACTCCAGGAGAAAATCAGCCAGGTTAAAAAAGGCAAACCTTCCGATGCGGAGTTACAGGCAATGTTCGGTAAATTTCAGCGCAAGGAAATGGTGCGAGAGGAGTTTGACGCTTACATGTGTGGGCAAGACGAAGCGGAGTTCAGAGGACTGACCATTAAAAAGTTGCTGAACCATTACTACTTTCCGGTCATCCTCGGGGAGGATGCGGCCGATTACATACAGCACGTCATCAAGGTGGAAAGCGAGGTGGATTTCCTCAACAAGCTGGAGAAATGGGCCGCACACAACGAGGCGCCGTGGGACGCCTGGATGTTCAGCAAGCTGGACGAGTCCCTGGATAAGGTGCATATTCCCTACTACGATTCCGACAAGAACGAATATCGCCGCTTTTTGCCCGATTTCGTGTTCTGGATGTGTAAAAAAGGTGAGTACCGGATCGTTTTTGTTGACCCCAAAGGCACGGCGCACATGTCCTACGGCCATAAAGTGAAAGGTTACAAAAACTTGTTCTGGGAAAACGGCCGGCTCCGCATTTTCAACCACAAGAACCTGAAAGTTTCGGTGGGGCTGTTGCTGTACAACCGGAACATCGCCGGCGTGCCGGAGGAATACCGGGACTACTGGACCGACGACGTGGCCCGCATATTTGCGGCGTGACGCTCGGCCGCCGCGCCGCCGGCGAGCGGGTCGCCCGCCTACCGAACAATCAGATGCTTGCCGCCAACTCCCTGAGCTGGGACACGCGCTTCAAATCAAACGCCTTGCACAGTCTGTGCAGTCCTATTTCGTCGTTGTGGTAAGCCTGGAACAGCGCTCCGGCGTAAAGCCGGCCGTACTGCTCCAGGGCTTCTTTACTCCGTTCCCGGGCGGGGCCGCTTGGCGCTTGCCTCAGCGCATCTTGAACTTGCCGGTACTTGGCTTCTCGGGCGCCGTCAATCTCGGCGTAACGCCGTTGGCTGATGACCTCCAGGGTCCGCAACCTGACGAGGCAGGCGTAAGAACTGACTTGGAACTTGTCCGCCAGTTTCTCCACGTCCTTGAGCGTGCTGGGGTTGCCCCCGGCGATTTTTTCCACTGCGTTCCGAAAATCCTGGGCAGGCATCAATACTGCGCCGGCGAATTGGTCGCACCACTTCTCTACCGCGGCATCCTGCTCATGCCAGCTGTCCAGCGCCGGCTCTTGCCTGAGCAGGTGCCCCAACTCGTGCAACAGGGTGAACGAATGCGCCTTTCGCGCATCGGAATTGTTGATGACGATAATGGGCAGGGTCGCATGGGGCATTGACAGGCCGCGAAACTGCAACTTGTCAACATGGGACCAGCCCTTGTACTTACTGGTCATAAACACGAAGATCCCCTTTTGCTCCAGGTGCGCTTTCCAGCCTTCGAAAGGAAGGTTGCCGTCCACCGCCAGCCATCGCCGGGTTTCCCTCGCACATCGCTCCGCATCCTTTGTGTCGGACAGCGCCGGGGGCGCGAACGGCGGCACGGGCTCGTCCGCATCTTCTTGCAACTCCAGTACCAGTTCGCGGAAACGCCCCACTTGTGCCACCAGGCCGCGCACTTTCGGGTCGGCAAAGGCGTCCGATGCCAGGTCCGCGAACCGCCGAAACGCCGGCGCGGACCTGGCGAAGTCATATTGCTTCGGGAGTTTATCAGCGACAAAAACCCAGCGAGGCACCTTGTACAGGTCCGCCAGGGTATCCAGCTGTTTGAACGTCGGATATTTCTCCCCCGCTTCAATGGCCGCGATAGACCCCACTTTCTTTTTAACGCGGTCAAGGTCCAGCGCCATCTGTTCACGGCACTGGCGCAGTGTTTTGGCGTTGACGTTTTCGACTTGGCTGGTCATGAACTGGTTTTATCTCCTGCGCCGTCAAGCATACCATAGCCGGGCAGTGGCTGCCGCCGCGTTTGCGCCGCCCGCCGCGCCGCTTGCCGCCTCCGTTCCCGCCGTGGCGCACCGTTGGCAACGACGGTTGCACGGGAAAAATTAGCTGGCTGTGGTATGCTTGCACACTCTCCCAAGGCGGGGTGTTTCGGGGATTGCGGCGCGACATAACGGGGAGGGTTGCCTCCGCCTGTTGCGCGGGAGGGAAATAAACCGGCAATGATACGAGCTACTGGAACCACGTGACAAAAAACGAAATGTTTTTCAGCGTCAACATACAAAACTTTGGAAAACTGGCCGATGCGAATGTGCAAATCGGGCGGTTCACCGTGCTCGCAGGCCCCAACAACACGGGCAAGAGTTTCGTTTCGAAGCTTCTGTATTCCCTGTTTGATGGGATGAATACGCACCATGCCTTGTTCCACTTCAACGATGTGCTCGCCCCGGTGCGGGCTTCGTTGGAGAATTTCGGTGCTTCCGACGAGAATGAGGTGCGGCAACTGGCCGCCTATCTCGAGGTGGAAATAAGCAGGGTAGAGAACCTTCTCAGCACGAATGAGATTTCCGAAATTGAGGGCAGGTTGCCCGAAATACGGGTGTCTTTGGACAACATCCTAGGTGCGCTGGGTAAAGAGCAGTTGCCAATGCCGTCAAAATCGTGGAATTCGTTTGTCAAGGACATGCAGGTCCCATCGAAACTAAGAGAAATGCAAGAAATGGATGCCCGTAGCCTGGTTATGCACGGCATATCAGGCAAAGTCGCCGAGAACGTGATGCGGAACTTCCAGGTTGCCAACCCTTCCTCTTTGAGACGCGAGGGCAAGCCACTCAACATCTCCATTGCCGATATTGGCCGGCTTTTTTTCAACGAACACGAGCACGTCAATTTTTCGATTGAGATGGATGGATACCGGAAACTACAGGACTATTCCCGGGTCATCTACCTGGAGTCTCCCGTATACTGGAAATTGAAACCCGCCCTTGAGCACGTCAGGGCAACCCCTCGTTTCTATCATTATCCCGGCAGGATTCCGTTACAGGGCGTACCTGGATATTTTTACGACTTGGCTGGCGTCTTAGGCTCGGAATACACGGGCAAGGTTGCATTTCCAGGGTTGTTTGAAAAACTGACGTCGAAAGTTATCGGTGGGAAACTCGCGATTTCCGAAACCGGAGAGTTGATTTTTCAAGAGGCAGGGAACAGTTTTTCGTTGCATTTGACCTCCATGGGAGTCATCAATCTCGGCATGATCGCCCTGCTCATTGAGCGCAAAATCATAGATGAAGGCGCTTTCCTGTTCATCGATGAGCCGGAAGCACATTTGCACCCCGCCTGGCAGGTGATTATGGTAAAGACCCTGTTTGAGTTGGCGAAAGGCGGGGTGAAAGTTGTCATCGCCACGCATAGCCCGGACATCCTCAAGTGGCTGGAGGTGCATGTGAAACATAACCCCGATGATGAAAGCCTGGTTGCCCTGAACAAGTTTCCAATGAACGGCACACAGGTAGAGGAGCAGGATTTTGGCTATAAAATGGCGGCCATCAAGGAGGAGCTGACCAGGCCATTCGCTGATTTGTATATGGCCGGATTGTGAGCATTCTTGACGAAGTTCTGGAACCGGTTACTGTCGCCGATATCGTTGTTGACGAAGATTGCCGTGCCTACAAAATGGACCGAACCAACAACGGCAAAGACCTGAGGGTGGAGAGTGGCTTGGGCACCTGCCATTGTTGCGATTACTTCTTGTTGAAAGGTGACCGCATTATTCTCATCGAGGAAACTCAGTTGGCTGACAAGGCAAAAACCCGGCGGGAAAAATATAATCTGGAAAGCAACGATGGGGCGCTCAATAAAATTGTTCGAGATGAAATTCAGCTAAAAGTATACGGCGCCATTTTGGTTCTGTGTCGTCTGGCAACGAAACACGATGAGGTGAAAGAGTTGCTTGGCGACCGAAAATATAGGTTTTGGCTCGTGACAAGTGCAGTAGAAACGGCAGATGATAAAATATACTCCGATAGCATTAAAGACTTTTTGTTTGTCAGTTTGCCCGGTAGCCTACAAGGGGCATTAGGGGGTAAAAGAGTACTGGATGAAGTAACCGTTTTTTCGTCCGATGATTTGAGGGATAAGCTCTCCTCTTAGTCTCTGCAGTTGCGGTTTGCGCGGCGCGGGTCAGCGGCGGTGGCTTGGCTTGCGCGGCTTGGCGTCGCGACTGGTGGAGCGTGGTTTGGTAGTGCGACCGCCCGTGCGTGGTTTGTCGGTGCGGCGGGTGGCGCCAGGTTTGGCATCGCGTCGGGTGGCGCGTGGCTTGGCAGTGCGGTCGGTGGTGCGCGGCTTATCGGTGCGTCGGGTGGTGCGCGGTTTGTCGGTGCGGCGGGTGGCGCCAGGTTTGGCATCGCGGCGGGTGGCGCGTGGCTTGGCAGTGCGGTCGGTGGTGCGCGGCTTATCGGTGCGTCGGGTAGTGCGCGGCTTGGCGGCGCGGCCGGTAGTGCGTGGCTTGGCGTCGCGGCGGGCGGCGCGTGGCTTGGCAGTGCGGCCGGCGGTGCGGCGGGTGGCGCTAGGTTTGGTGGTGCGTGGTTTGGTGGTGCGACTGGCAGTGCGTGGTTTGGTGGTGCGACTGGCAGTGCGCGGCTTGTCGGCGCGGTGGGTGGTGCGCGGCTTGGCGGCGCGGCGGGTGGTGCGCGGCTTGTCGGTGCGGCGGGTGGTGCGGTCGGTGGAGTGCGGCTTGGCGTCGCGGCGGGCGGTGCGCGGCTTGGCGTCGCGGTCATCCGTGCGGGGCCCAGCGGTGCGCCTGGCCGCTCGCAGCCTGATGGTGCGGCGCTTCCGGCGTTCTGCTCGTGTGTCCACCTCCGCCGGCGCATCTGGTTCCGGCGGCGCGGCCGGCTCCTGTTCCGCCGCCGCGCCCGCTTGCTCCGCCGCGGCAACCTCTCCGGCTGCCGCTTGGGCGTCCGCGCCGGCGCGTATCATGTCCAACAACAACTGGTGAAGGCGGGGGTTGCCGGCCACGACATCGCCGCTTTCCGCCCGGCGGCTGTCGCCGTTCATGTCGCTGATGTAGCCGCCCGCCTCTCGAATCAGCAGTGCGCCGGCGGCGATGTCCCAGGGTTGCAGCCCGTATTCCCAGAATCCGTCCAGGCGGCCGCAGGCCACGTAGGCCAGGTCCAGGGAGGCCGCCCCGGGGCGGCGTATGCCGGCGGCGACGCCCGCCAGCTTTCTGAACACACCAATGTAGGCATCGAGTTGCTCCAGTGCGCGGTAGGGGAAGCCGGTGCCTATCAAGGAGCCCGCCAGCTCCCGCCGCTGGGAGACGCGAATGCGCCGGTCGTTCAGGAAAGCGCCAACGCCGCGGCTCGCGGTGAACAGCTCCTGGCGCAGGGGATCATAGACCACCGCCTGGTCGAGAATCCCCTTGTGTTTCAGCGCCACCGACACCGCGAACTGGGGGAACCCGTGCAAGAAATTGGTCGTGCCGTCCAGCGGGTCGATGACCCACTGGTAATCGCTTTCTCCCTGCGCCCCGCTTTCCTCGGCTAAAATGGCGTGGTCGGGGTAGAACTTTTGCAACACCTCGATAATGCGTTGTTCTGCGTCCCGGTCCACTTCGCTGACGAAATCGTTGGGGCCTTTCTCGGCGGCAGTGATGCGGTGCAAGCGGTCCACGCGGCGCGCGATCAAGTCCCCCGCGGCGTGCGCGGCGCGGATTCCTATGTTGAGCATGGGGTGCATTTTTATTTTCGGGGGTACTATACTGTTTCGCCAATAGGCCGTGCCTTAGGGTGATTGTACTACGGGCGGCGGCTTCACCGGGCGCCGCGCACCTTGAAATGTCAAAAATAATGAACCCGTCTCCCGCTCCGGCCTCGTTGCGGCCTTGCGGGCCGCGGCGACAACCCCGCGCCGACTGGTAACCGCAACATTATGCTCGAACGCGTCAAGATTGTCCTGGTGAACACCACGCACCCGGGAAACATCGGCGCCGCCGCGCGGGCCATGAAAACCATGGGGCTGACGCGCCTGGCGCTGGTGGCGCCCAGGCATTTCCCCAGCGCGGAGTGCTCCGCTCGCGCCGCCGGCGCGGACGATGTGCTGGCCGCCGCCCAGGTGTTCGAGCGCCTGGAAGACGCCATCGCCGAATGTGAACTGGTGCTGGCCACCAGCGCGCGCTCCCGCAGCATTACCTGGCCCGAGGCGACGCCGGCCGCCGCCGCGGCGCAACTCCTTGACCATGCCGCCGCCGGCGCCGCGACGGCGGTCGTATTCGGACGGGAAAGCACCGGCCTGTCGAACGAACAGTTGGACGCCTGTCACGCCATGATCAGGATTCCCACCAGCGCCGACTACGCTTCCTTGAACCTTGCCGCGGCGGCGCAGATTATCTGCTATGAAATCCGCAAGCAGTATGACGACCTGGCGGCCGGCGCGGCGGGCGGCGCGGCGGGCGGCGCGGCGAGTGCCGCGGCGGGCGGCGCGGCGAGTGCCGCGGCGGACAAGGCCGGGCGCACCGCCGCGGCGCCGCCGGCAACGGCGGAGGAGATGGACCGCCTGTATCAGCACCTCTGGCAGACCCTGACGGACATCGGCTACTTCGCCCCGAAGCGGCCCCACCGCCCCCGCCTGGCGCGGCGGCTCAAGCGCCTGTTCAATCGCGCCCGCCCGGACCGGGATGAAGTCAACCTGTTGCGCGGCATCTTGACGGCGGCCCGGCGCGCCGCCCAAAAGGAGCGCTGAGCGCAGACTCTCCGTGGTCGGCGCCGTCGTGCGCCGGCGTCTTGCCGCCGCGGCGCTCGCCCGCGGCCGTTACGCACCGGCCGTTTTTCGCCGCGGCGCTCGCCCGCGGCCGTTACGCGTCGGCGTACAGCACTTGCTCGTTCGCGCCGTCCCGTTCTTCTATGGTTCCCAGGCGCCGCGCCGCCGTGCCGGCGTCTTGCAACAGGCGCAGGGCGTCATCCGCCTCCTCCGGGGCCACCGCCAGCACCATGCCGACGCCGCAGTTGAATGTCCGGTACATCTCCGGCGTGCTGATGCCGCCCGTCTCTTGCAACCACTGGAACAGCGGCGGCCATTGCCGGCTGTCCTGCTCCACCCGGGCGCACAACGGCCTTGGGATGACTCGCGGCAAGTTTTCGGTCAATCCGCCGCCGGTAATATGGGCGATGGCTTTCACGCGCACCTCCGGCAACAGGGCGAAGACGCTGTCCTTGTAGATGCGCGTTGGCTCCAGCAGCAGGTCGGCAAGGGCGGCGCCGTCCAGCGTGTCCGCCAGGTCCGCTTCCGCAACTTCCAGAACCTTGCGAATCAGCGAGAAGCCGTTCGCATGCGGGCCGCTGGAGGGCAACGCCACCAGCACGTCTCCCGCTTGCACGCCGGCGCCGTTGATGATGTCCTGTTTCTCCACTATTCCCACGCAAAAACCGGCCAGGTCATATTCGCCGGGTTGGTACATGCCCGGCATCTCCGCCGTCTCGCCCCCCACCAGGGCGCAACCGGCCAGGCCGCACCCCCGGGCAATGCCGGCGATGACGCTTTCCGCGATGTCCGCGTCCAGGCTGGAGCAGGCGAAATAGTCCAGGAAAAACAGCGGCAGGGCGCCTTGGGCCAGTACGTCGTTGACGCACATGGCGACCAGGTCTATGCCGATGGAATCGTGCCGGCCGGCCGCCGCCGCCAGCTTGACTTTCGTGCCGGCGCCGTCGGCGCCCGCCACCAGCACGGGTTCCCGGTACTTGTGGCTGGACAAGTCGAACAAGGCGCCGAAACCGCCCAGGTCCGCCAGCACCTCGGGCCCCCAAGTGTGCCGCGCCAGGGATTTAATCCGGGACACGAGCTGGTTGCCCCGGGCGATATCGACCCCGGCGCTTTTGTAGTCAAGAGGCATGGTTTTTCCGTGTGGCGACAATGTGACAGGGGGACATTATATTGTAATCGGCGGCGCGCGGCATAAGGGGCGCACGCCCCGCCGGGCGCACAAGCCGGCCTGTCGGGTGCGCAAGCCGGCCCGCTGGGCGCACAAGCCGGCGTTGCTGTCCTGCGTCGGCGCGCCGGCGCCGGGGGCAAGACGCCGGCCGTCGGCCCAGGTATTCCGTCCTGCCGGAATGCTGTGGCCGTGGTTCAGCGCGGCGGGCGCCCCGGGAACAGACGATCTTGCCGGCCCGCCGGGCAAATCCCGTTGCCGCTTGACGCACCGGCTTGAACCGTTACCATACGGGAAAATCGCGCCGGTTGGCGCCTCCATGAACAAGCGAGGGGTGAGTTGAGAGCGGAGAACGGCGGACACCGCGGCATTGACGACGCCAAGTATTTTGGCAGGGTCTATACTCCGCCGCACATCGTCAATCTCATGTTGGATGCGTTGTTTGCGGGTTCGCTCGGCGAATTGCGTATATGCGACCCCGCCTGCGGCACGGGTGATTTTCTGGTTCCACTCGCCGAGGAGCTCTGTCGCCGCGCCGCCGGGGCGCCGGAAAATGAGCGCCGCGCCTATCGCGCGACTCTGAAACAGCTGACGGGATATGACGTGGACGGCGCCGCCGTGCGGCGTTGCCGGGAGCGGTTGTCGGACGTCACCCAGCGTCTTTTGGGCAGGCGTTGTCCCGAAAACTTTTGGCGGATAAGGCACGAAGACGCGCTGGACGCCTGGCGGCAAGACGCAGAAGCGTTTGACTGGGTGATAGGCAACCCCCCGTATGTTCGCATTCAGCACTTGGAGCGGCCCAGGCGCGAGAAGATTAAACAATCCGGCTGGCAGTATTTTCAGGGGTCCAGCGACCTGTACATCGTGTTCTTTGAATTGGGGTTGCGGTTGCTGAAAGACGGGGGGAACCTCATTTACATCTCCCCCAGCGGCTGGTTGCGGAATGATGCGGGCGGCCGCATGCGGCGGGACCTGGAGAAGAACCACGGCATCGCCGCCCTGTATGATTTCAGGGACCGCCAGGCGTTTCCCGGCGTCAGCACTTACACCTGCATTACGCAGGTACGCAAAGGCGCGTGCGAGGAGCGCGGCAAAATATACCGCTGGAACGGGAAAGGGTTCACCAACTCTTGCAAGCTGGCAAAATCCGGTTCCAGGTGGGCCGTGGTTGCCCCCTCCGCCGCGAGGTCAACCGCCGGCGCTTCCCTCAGGTTGCGGGATATTGCCGACATTCACGTGGGCATTCAGACGCTTGCCGACAAGGTGTTTATCCTGGAGGTGAAAGAACAGGGCAAGGACCTGGTGGCGTGCAATGCGGGGGGCAGGGAGGTTGTCGTCGAAAGAGGAGCGACGCGCCGCATCCTCAAGGCCTCCGTGATGAAAAACGGCAGGGACAGGGTGGAGCGCGTCGCCGTTTTCCCCTACGACAGCAATGGCAGGTTGATGCCGGAAGCCGATTTTATGAAGAAGTTCCCCCGCGCCTACGCCTGGTTGCTTGAAAACAGGGAGCGATTGTTGGCGCGCGACAAGGGCGCTGCGGACCGGGCCAAGTGGTATGGCTACGGGCGCGAGGTGGGCGTCAAAAATGCGTGGGGGCGTAAAATACTGACTTCCGCAATGAACGCCGCGCCCGGCTTTCAGATCTGCGACGACCCCCAGTCCCTGTTTTATTCGGGGTACTGCGTAAAGCCCCGCACGGACGTCAGCCTGCGGACCCTGGTGAAGATGTTGAACAGCCCTGAAATGGACCGTCATGTGAGGGCGTTCTCGCAACCATTCAGAAACGGTTGGTTCAGCTACGCCAAGCGGTACATCCAGGATTTTCCCCTGCCTCGGGACAAGGTAAACGCAATCAAATGAGTCGGGCGAGCTTGAAAGAGCGCTTCTCGGGCGTGGTTCAGGATTCATACCGGCCTTATGCGTCAAGAGGCCCCCGCTCCAACGCTGAATCGGCGGTTGCGGAAAAGACGGAGGCGCCTGGGTCGTAGCGCGGGGCGGGCGCGGCAGGGCGCGACCGCACGCCGCAGGGCGCGGCAAAAGGCGACCGAGCGCCGCCGCTGTCAGCCTCGCCGCGGCGCCGGAACAAGGGCGCGCGACCGGCCGGGTTTTGGCAGTTGTTCTGCGCGGCGTTCTGCCTGGGATGGGCGCTGTCTGCGTCATGGGCGCGGCAGGGAGCATCTGATCCATAGTGCGGGTGCGGCAAGAGGCGGGGGTGCGCCGCCGCCAGTCCCGCCGCTGTCAGCCCCGCCGCGGCGCCGGGACAAGGGCGGGCGTCCGGCCGGGTTGCGGCAGTGGTTCTGCGATGCGTTCTGCCTGGGCTGGTGCGCTGTTTGCGCCCCGGGCGCGGCAGGGAGCATCTGATCCATAGTGCGGGCGCGGCAAGAGGCGGGGGCGCGCCGCCGCCAGTCCCGCCGCTGTCAGCCCCGCCGCGGCGCCGGAACAGGAGTGCGCGACCCTGCCGGCCGCGAAATGACAGGGAAAAGGACGCCAACACCTTATATAATGTCCCGCTCCATGAGCGAGAGAAACTGACTTGGTTCCCCCCAACAAAATACTCGGGCTTGCCTGCTGTCTTTTCCTGTCATACCCGGCGTTTCTGGGTGCGGCCCTGGCGCCGGGATTGTACCGGGCGGAAATCGCGGTCGCGGACCAGACGGCCGCCGGCCGCGAGGCGGCCGTCCGGGAGTGCCTGCGCCTGGTCCTGCTGAAACTTACCGGCTCGCGCACCGCCGCCGGCGCGGATACGCTGTTGCCGATACTGGAGCAGGCTTCCAGCTTTGTCCAGCAGTACCGCTACCGGGAAGCCCGTCCCGACCCCGCCCTGGCGGCCTCCGGCGTTGCCCCGCAAGCGTATTTCTCCGTCATTTTCGACGAGGACAGCCTGAACCGGGCGTTGCGCGCGGCGGGGGCGCCGGTGTGGGGCAGGGAGCGCCCGGCGGTGTTGTGCTGGCTGGTGCTTGAGCGGGACCGCCAGCGGCTGTTCGTCGGCTCGGAAGAGGCGCCGGAGTTGCGCGAGATGTTGCGCCGGCGGGCCATGCAACGCGGGATTTCGGTGGTGTTCCCCCTGCTGGACGGGGAGGATTACGCCCACCTGAGAACCAGCGACATCTGGGGGGGCTTCATGGACCCGGTGGCGGCGGCGTCCGCCCGGTACCAGGCGGACGTGGTGGTTGCCGCCGGCATTACCGCACTCGCCGCAAACCTGTGGGAGGGCAAGTGGAGACGCTACGACGGCGGCCGGCTGAGCGGCGAGTGGGTTACCGTGGCGGACCTGCCGGAACTGGTCATGGAGGAGGGTTTCGACCAGCTCGTGGATATGCTGGCCGCCGAGTTCATTGGCCGCGGCGGCCATTCCCGCCTGGGGGATTTCGCCATAACGGTGGGCGGCGTTGCTTCCGTCGCGCAGTATGCCCGGGTCATCAAGTACCTGGAGTCCCTGAGTTCCGTCAGCGCGGTGCGGGTGCAAGAAGTGCGGGAAGGGCAGCTGAAACTGGCGCTGACGGCACACGGCGGCGAGCCGGTGGTGGCGCAGGCCATCAGCCTGGGCAGAACCCTGGAGCCGGTTGGGGATGCGGGCGAGCGCCGTTACCGCCTGGCGCCGTGAGGTTGGACGCCGTGCGTAACAGGATGCCGTTGCCGGGGCAAAACCGGGCCCGCTTGCCGGAGTGTGCCGCTGTTGATGCGCCGGATGCCGTCGCCGATGCCGGCGCCGTTGCCGCCGCGCCCGCGCCGCCGGAGCGGGACGGGCAACGCCTGTCGGAGTGCGCCCTTGCCGATGCGCCGGATGCTGTCGCGGTTGTCGCCGCGCCCGCGCCGCAAGTGCGGGACGGGCAACGCCTGTCGGAGTGCGCCCCTGCCACGGCTCTGGATGCCGCCGCCGTTGCCGCCGCGCCTGCGCCGCCGGCGCAGGACGGGCAACGCCTGTCGGAGTGCGCCCCTGTTGCGGCACTGGATGCCTCCGCCGTTGCCGCCGCGCCCGCGCCGCCGGCGCGGGACGGGCAACGCCTGTCGGAGCGCGCCCCTGCCGTGCTGGACTGCGTGTTTACGCTCCCCGCGCCGGCGGCGGAGCGGCAACAACTCCCCTTGTTACCGGGCGCCGCCGAGGCGTCGTCGGCGGCGCCCTGCCGGCAACTGCCGCTGGTGCTGGCCGGCCCGGACGTCCACGTCTTTGAAACATACCTGGCGGGGCAGAACGCGGCCGCGGTGGACTGCCTGCTGAGCACGGCCCGGGGCGACGGCGCCGACAACATCTATCTCTGGGGTGGGCCGGGCGCTGGCAAAAGCCACCTGTTGCAAGCCGCTTGCAACGCGGCCGCCCGGGTCGGGCGGCGCAGCGCTTATGTGCCCCTGATGCGGCTGGCTGAGTTGACGCCGGGGATGTTCCTCGCGCTGGAGGATTGCGACCTGGTCTGCTTGGACGATGTGGACCGGGCGGCGGGCGACCCTGCCTGGGAAACCGCGGTGTTTGACCTGTTCAACCGCCTGCGGGACGCG
This sequence comes from uncultured Enterobacteriaceae bacterium, assembly GCA_964509455.1. GTDB lineage: Bacteria > Pseudomonadota > Gammaproteobacteria > Eutrophobiales > Eutrophobiaceae > JAAXHV01. The sequence continues at coordinate 16,776 of CAZDXS010000068.1, forward strand.
GAAATCCCCCTGGTGATGAGCGCCTGCTTGGGCCCCGGCGCCAGCCGCATTCAGCTTCCCGACCTGAAATCCAGGCTCGCCTGGGGGCCGGCTTTTCACCTGCGCCCCCTGGACGAGGCCCTGAGCATAGAAGTGTTGAAGCGCCGCGCCCGCTCTCGCGGGCTTGATCTCAGCGACCGGGTGGTGGAATACCTGTTGCGCCGGGTCAGGCGGGACGCCCACAACCTGTTGCGCTGGCTGGACCGGCTGGACGCCCGCAGCCTGGCGGCGCAAAAAAGGCTGACGGTGGATTTTGTCCGGCGCGTCCTGGGGGAAAGCCAGTAGGGCGCCGCGGCGCTCGCGGTGCCGGCATCCATGTTGTGCGGCGACAACCTGTCTTACGAGATAAACGACGTGATGGTCATCGACAATCTCAGCCTGGTCGCGGCGCCGGGCACGGCCTTGCGCGTTGAAGGCGACAACGGCGCCGGCAAGACGACCCTGTTGCGCCTGCTTTGCGGCCTGGCGCGGCCGGATCGCGGCGCCGTGCGTTGGAACAACGAGGACATCGCCCGCAATGCGCTTGCCTACCATCGAAACCTGACCTATATCGGACACGCCGCGGCCCTGCGGCCGGAGCTCAGCGCCCTTGAGAACCTGCAGTTTTTGGCGTCCTTGTCGGGCTTGGCGGGGGCGCCGGATTATCCAGCGGCTCTCGCCTGGGCCGGGTTGCGCGGCCTGGAGCAGAACCCGGTCGGGCGCCTGTCCTACGGCCAGCGGCGGCGCGTGGTCATGGCCCGCCTGCTGGTGGAAGCCTCCCTGGTCTGGATACTGGACGAGCCGCTTGCCGGTCTCGACCAGGCCATGGCGGCGGCCCTGAAAGCGCTGTTTCTAAAGCACCTGGCGCGGGGCGGCCTGCTGGTGGTGAGCAGTCACCAGCCGCTTGACCTGGGAGATGCGCAGTCCCGGCGCCTGCGCTTGGGAGCGCCCGCATGACAGGGTGTCGCCGCGCGCCTTGCGGGGAAGACGGGTTACCCCGGGCGCGGGTTGCCGCCGGCCGCCGCCGGGTCGCAGGTCCTGCGGGCGGCCGCCCCGGCCGCCGCGGCGGCGCCGTCGCCGGGCGCAGCCCGTGCGCCTCTCTGGGAGCGCCCGCATGATGGGGCGCCGCCGCGCGTCTTGCGGGGAAAGCGGATGGCGCCGAGCGCGGGTTGCCGCCAGCCGCCGTCGGGTCGCAGGTCCTGCGGGCGGTCGCCCCGGCCGCCGCGGCGGCATCATTGCCGTGCGTAGCCCGTGCGCCCCTGGGAGCGTCCGCCGGATGGGGCGCCGCTGGGCGCCTTGCGGGGGAAGCGGGTTGCCGGCACCCGCCGCCGGGTCGCAGGTCCTGCGGTCGGGCGGTCCGGCCGCCGCGGCATCATTGCCGTGCGCCGAACGCACGCCCCTGGGAGCGCCCGCATGACGGAGCGCTGCCGCACGCCTTGCGGGGAAGACGGGTTGCCCCGGGCGCGGGCTGCCGCCGGCCGTCGCCGGGTCGCAGGTCCTGCGGGCGGCCGCCGCGGCGGCGCCGTCGCCGGGCGCCGGCCGCACGCGCCTCTGGGGTTTGCCCCCCGCAATCGGAAAAATGCGCGATGAAACCCGGCCCTCAGTACGCGGCCCTGTTCCTCATCACCTTGGGTCGCGACCTGAAAATCGCCTGCCGGCGGCGGGCGGGCGCCGTGTTGCCGTTGCTCTTTTTCGTGCTGACGGCGAGCCTGTTCGCCCTGGCGCTGGGGCCGGAGCCTGCCCTGCTGAAAAAAATCGGCCCGGGCGTCATCTGGGTGGCGGGGTTGCTGGCGGTGTTGCTGTCCTTGCAAGGCCTGTTTCGCGCCGATTTCCAGGACGGGGCCATCGAGCAGATGTTGCTGAGTCCGGCCCCGCGCTTGTTGCTGGTCGCCGCCCGGTTGTTCGCCCAGTGGTGCGTCACCGGTTTGCCGCTGATTATCGTCTCGCCGGTGCTGGGGCTGTTGCTGGGGCTGGACGCTCACGCCGTCAAGGTGTTGTTCATTTCCCTGTTGCTGGGCGTGCCGTACCTGAACTTGGTCGGCGCCTTGGTCGCGGCGCTGACCCTGGGCGTCCGGCAAGCGGGCGCCCTGCTTTCCTTGCTGGTGTTGCCGTTGTATATTCCCGTATTGATTTTCGGCAGTCACGCCGTTGCCGCGGCGGCGAACCAGCAGTCCTATCAGGGGCAACTGCTGTGGCTGGGCGCGTTGCTGACGCTGGCCGCCGCCCTGGCGCCGCCGGCGATCAGCTTCGCCCTGCGGCTGTCGTGCTGTTATCGTTGAGGCGATGAGGCGACAATGAGATACATTCCCGAAGCAGTGCGGTCGTTTTGCCGGCGGGCGGCGGCGCCGCATTTTTTCTATGTCCTGGCGGGGCGGTTGTTGCCCTGGTGCGCCGGGCTGACCGTTGTCTTCCTGGCGGCGGGGTTGCTGGGCGGCCTGGTTTATGCGCCTGCCGATTACCAGCAGGGGGACGGTTTTCGGATCATCTATGCGCACGTGCCGGCGGCTTGGATGTCGTTGCTGGTGTATGTCGTCATGGCGTTGAACAGCGCCGTCTTTCTGGTCTGGCGCATCAAGGCGGCGGACGTCGTCGTGCGCGCCAGCGCCCTGGCCGGCGCCTCTTTCACTTTTCTGGCCCTGGTGACCGGCGCCATCTGGGGCAAGCCCATGTGGGGGACGTGGTGGCAGTGGGACGCCAGGCTGACTTCCGAGCTCATCCTGCTGTTTTTGTACCTGGGCTACATTGGCCTGGTCGCGGCCCTGGAAGACCGCCGCCTGGCGAGCCAGGCGGGCGCCTTGCTGGTGTTGGTCGGGTCGGTCAATATTCCCATCATTCATTATTCCGTTTTGTGGTGGAACACCTTGCATCAGCCGGCCAGCATTTCCCTGTCGGCCGCGCCGGCCATTCACGTCAGCATGTTGATTCCCCTGCTGTTTATGGCGGCGGCATTCCTGTTTTTTTATTGCTGCATGATGTTGCTCAACGCGCGCACCGAACTGCTGGAGCAGGAAAAGCGCAGCCGCTGGGTCAAGCAAGCGGTGGGCGCGGCATGATGGAGTTTCTGTACATGGGAGGGTACGCCGGCTACGTATGGTCGGCGCACGCCGCCGTCCTGGCGGTGTTTCTCGCCAACCTGGTGCACGCGCACCGCCGCCGCGGGGCCGTGTTGCGCCGCTTGCGGCGGCTTCATGGCGTTGCGCCCGCCGCCCCATCGCCCGAGGCAACGCCTGCCGGCTCCGCGTCTGCTGACTCGCCTGGCTCCGCGTCCGGTGCCGCGTCCGCCGCTGACGCGGCCGCCGACTCTTCCGCCCCCTCGGAACAGCGCGGCCGGCCGCGCTCGCCGCAGGGACGACCATGAGCCCCACGCAAAAACGGCGCCTGGCGCTGGTGATTTTCCTGGTGGCGGGCCTGGGCGCGGGCATTACGCTGGTGTTGCTGGCCCTGAATGAAAACATCAACCTGTTTTTCACGCCGACGCAGGTGGCGGCCGGCGAGGTCGCCGCCCCGCAACGCCGCTTCCAGGTCGGCGGGCTGGTGTTGCCGGGCAGCGTCGCCAGGGAAGAGAACAATACGACCACCAGGTTCACGCTGACCGACCTGCGCGCCCAGGTTCCCGTAGAGTACTCGGGCATTTTGCCGGACCTGTTCCGCGAGGGGCAAGGCATAGTGGCGGAAGGCGTGCTGAATGAACAGGGCGTGTTCATCGCGCAACGGGTGCTGGCCAAGCACGATGAAAACTACATGCCGCCCCACGTGGCGGAATCCCTGGAGCCGGGCTACCGCCCCGCCGAGCGCCCCCGTTGATGCGTCCGCCGTCCGCTTTTCCGTTGCGCCATGTTGCCTGAGTCAGGTCAGTTCATGTTGGTCCTGGCGCTGGCCGCGGCGTTGGCGCAGGCGCTGGTCCCCGCCCTGGGCGCATTGGCGGGTCGCCGCGCGTGGCAAGCGGTGGCTACGGCGTTGGCCGCAACGCAGGTGGGTCCCGCCGCCGCTCGCCGAGCGCCCCCGTTGATGCGTCCGCCGTCCGCTCTCCTGTTGCGCCATGTTGCCTGAGTTAGGTCAGTTCATGTTAATCCTGGCGCCGGCCGTGGCGTTGGCGCAGGCGCTGGTCCCCGCCCTAGGTGCCCTGGCGGGTCGCCGTGCGTGGCAAGCGGTGGCTACGGCGTTGGCCGCAACGCAGGTGGGTTCCGCCGCCGCTCGCCGAGCGCCCTCGTTGATGCGTCCGCCGTCCGCTCTCCTGTTGCGCCATGCTGCCTGAGTTAGGTCGGTTCATGTTGGTCCTGGCGCCGGCCGTGGCGTTGGCGCAGGCGCTGGTCCCCGCCCTGGGCGCGTTGGCGGGTCGCCGCGCGCGGCAAGCGGTGGCAGACCCCGCCGCCCGCTTTTCCGTTGCGCCATGTTGCCTGAGTTAGGCCAGTTCATGTTAATTCTGGCGCTGGCCGTGGCGTTGGTGGGTCCCGCCGCCGCCCGCCGCTCCGCCGCGCCCCCGTTGATGCGTTCGCCGCTCGCTTTTCCGTTGCGTCATGTTGCCTGAGTTAGGTCGGTCCGTGTTGGTCCTGGCGCCGGCCGCGATATTGGCGCAGGCGTTGGTCTCCGCCTTGGGTGCGCCGGTGGGTCCCGCCGCCGCCCCGCCGAGCGCCCCCGTTGATGCGTTCGCCGCCCGCTCTCCTGTTGCGTCATGTTGCCTGAGTTAGGTCAGTTCATGTTGGTCCTGGCGCTGGCCGTGGCGCTGGTGCAGGCGCTGGTTCCCGCCTTGGGCGCCTTGGCGGGTCGCCGCGCGTGGCAAGCGCTGGCGGGGCCCGCCGCAGCGGCGCAGTTCTGCCTGGTGCTGGGTTCTTACGGCGTCCTCACCCATGCGTTCATCGTCCACGACTTTTCGGTGCTGTACGTGGCCAACACGTCCAACTCGGCATTGCCCCTGGGGTATCGCATTTCCGGAGTATGGGGCGGACACGAAGGATCCCTGTTGCTCTGGGCGCTGATACACGCCGGCTGGACCGCGGCGCTGGCGGCGCGCGCCCGGCGCTATTCCCCGGACCTGGCCGCTGGGCTGGTCTCGGTCATGGGGTTCATCAGCGTTGGCTTCCTGGCGTTCCTGGCATTCACCTCGAACCCGTTCACGCGAATTTTCCCCGCGCCGGCGGACGGCGCGGATCTGAACCCGCTGTTGCAGGACCCGGCCATGGCCATACATCCGCCCATGCTGTACATGGGCTACGTGGGATTTTCCGTTCCCTTTGCCTTTGCCGTGATGGCCCTGGCGCAGGGGCGGCTGGACGCGGCCTGGGCGCGCTGGATACGTCCCTGGACCCTGGCGGCGTGGCTGTGCCTGACCGCCGGCATCACCCTGGGGAGCTGGTGGGCGTACTACGAGCTGGGCTGGGGGGGCTGGTGGTTCTGGGACCCGGTGGAGAACGCTTCGTTCATGCCCTGGCTGACCGGCACCGCGCTGATTCACTCCCTGGCGGTGACGGAACAGCGTCAGGCCCTGCGCAACTGGACGGTGTTGCTGGCCATCGTCACGTTCTCGCTCAGCCTGCTGGGCACGTTCCTGGTGCGTTCCGGCATCCTGACATCGGTTCATTCTTTCGCCTCCGACCCGGCCCGGGGCATTTTCATTCTTGCGTTCTTGGGCATGGTGGTTGGCGTATCGCTCACCCTGTTTGCTACCCGCGCCCGGCAGATGCGCACCACCGCCGAGTTCAAGCCGGTATCCCGGGAAATGGCCCTGCTGGCCAACAGCGTGTTCCAGCTGGTTGCCATGTTGACGGTGTTGCTGGGCACCCTGTATCCCCTGGCCCTGGAAGCCGTGGCGGGCAAAAAAATCTCCGTGGGGCCGCCGTATTTCAACCTGGTGTTCGTCCCCATCATGATTCCAGTACTCCTGTTGTTGGGCGTGGGTCCCCTGGTGCGCTGGCGCACGCATCCTCTTGCCGACCTGGCGCGGGTGTTGCGCTTGCCCGCCGTGGTCGCCGTCGGCGGCGCCGCCCTGGCGGTCCTCGCATTGCCGGGGCCGGCGTCGTTCATTACGTGGCTTGCCCTGGCGCTGGCGTTCTGGATCATCTGCGGCATTTTCGCCTCCCTGCGCGGGCGTCTGTTGCATGCCGGCGGCCTGCGGCCGGGATTGCGGCAACTCTCGCGCGGCTGGTGCGGCATGAGCGTAGCGCATGCCGGGGTCGCCCTGTGCGTGATTGGCATTGCCTTGTCCAGCGCCTACAGCCGGGAAAAGGACGTGCGCCTGGCCCCGGGCGAGCGCCAGGTCCTGGGGCCGTACCAGTTTGAGTTCCTGCGGGTTGTGCGCCGCGCCGGGCCCAACTACCTGGCGGACGTGGGCGTCATAGAGGTGCGCCGCGATGGACGCCTCCTGCTCACCCTGCGCCCGGAAAAGCGCAACTACCCGGTGCGCGGCAGCGTGATGACCGAGGCCGCCATTCACTCGAACCCGTTGCGGGATTTATACGTGTCGCTGGGCGATGAAAGGGACGCGGCCGCCGGCGCCTGGAGCGTGCGCCTGTATTACAAGCCGTTCATCCTGTGGATCTGGCTGGGAGGATTCGTCATGGCGGCAGGCGGACTGCTGGCCGCTGCGGACAGAAGGTATCGGCCCCTGGCGAAGCAGGGGCGGGGAGAGGT
>CAZDXS010000069.1:0-8204 GCA_964509455.1 uncultured Enterobacteriaceae bacterium
CCGCTGGGCGGTGGCGGCGCGGGGGGCGGGGGCGCAAGGGACGCGGCGCGGCTCGCGTCCCGCCGGCGCTTCCTTGAACTGCACCATGCCGGCGTTGGTGAACAGCAAGGTGGGGTCGTTGGCGGGCGCCGGCGACGCGCCCGGCAACACGGTGTGCCCGCGCCGGCGGAAATAGTCCAGAAACAGGGCGCGAATGTCGTTGCTTGCGGTCATCTCAATCCCAGTTGAATGCGCTGCGGATCTGCTCCGTGGTGAACCCGCGGGACTGCAAAAAACGCGCCTGGCGCGCCTGCTCCTTGAACTCCTGCGGCAACGGCTCGCCAAACTTCTTCGCACGCACCGCTTGCAACTGCTCGTCCCAGTCGCAGTTCTCGGCGCTCTCCTTCAGGCAAGCGTCAATCATCTCTTCGGCGATGCCGTTTTTGCGCAACTCCCGGAACAGGCGTTCCGGGCCGCAACCCCTTTCAAACCACACCCGGGCGCAGACCTCGGCGAAGCGCCGGTCGTCTTGCAGTCCCCGTTTCTTGAGTCGGGCCAGCACCTGGTCGATGACTTTCAGGTCGAAGTCCCGCGTCAGCAACTTCCGCCGCAGGGCTTTCTCGGAAAGCTCGCCCCGGGCCAGCAGGCTTACCGCCGTGCTCCAGGCATTGCCCCAGACCTTTCTTCGGTCAGGGCTCAGGCTTCAGTCTCCGCGGCCGCCTCCGGTTCCGGCGTTGCTTCCGGCGGCGGCTCCGATGCCGTCTCCGGCTCCGAAGCGGCGGCCTTGGGCAACAGCTTGTCCCGGATGGCCTGCTCTATCTGCGCGGCCGCCGCGGGGTTCTCCTGCAGGTACAGGCGCGTCTTGTCCTTGCCCTGGCCGATGCGCTCGCCCTGGTAGCTGTACCAGGCGCCGGTTTTTTCGATGACCTCGCAACGCGCGCCCATGTCAATGAGCTCGCCGGCGCGGGAAATGCCCTGCCCGTAGAGGATGTCGAACCGGGTTTCCTTGAACGGCGGGGCCACCTTGTTCTTCACCACCTTGACGCGGGTTTCGTTGCCCACCACCTCGTCGCCCTTCTTGACGGCGCCGACGCGGCGTATGTCCAGGCGCACGGAGGCGTAGAACTTCAGCGCGTTGCCGCCGGTGGTGGTCTCCGGGTTGCCGAACATCACGCCGATTTTCATGCGGATCTGGTTGATGAAGACGACCATGGCGTTGGAGCGCTTGATGTTGCCGGTGAGCTTGCGCAGGGCCTGGGACATCAGGCGCGCCTGCAACCCCACGTGCGGGTCGCCCATGCCGCCCTCTATCTCCGCCTTGGGAGTCAGGGCGGCAACGGAATCCACGATGATCAGGTCGGTGGCGCCGGAGCGCACCAGGTTGTCGGTGATTTCCAGGGCCATCTCGCCCGTGTCCGGTTGCGAGACGATCAGGTCGCCGATGTTCACGCCCAGGTTCTCCGCGTACTTCGGGTCCAGTGCGTGCTCTGCGTCCACGAACGCGACCGTGCCGCCGACTTTTTGCACCTCCGCCGCTACGTGCAGCGCCAGGGTGGTCTTGCCGGAGGCCTCCGGCCCGTAGATCTCAATGATGCGCCCGCGCGGCAGGCCGCCGATGCCCAGCGCCACGTCCAGCCCCAGGGAGCCGGAAGATACCGCCGTGACGTCATGCGCCACGGACTCATCGCCCATGCGCATGATCGAGCCCTTGCCAAACTGCTTTTCAATCTGCCCCAGGGCAATTTCCAGGGCTTCTTTTTTCTTCTCGTCCATTGACGTTCCTCACTGCGTTGGATAGTTGTAAAAAAACCCGGCAAGTCCGCGAAGCACGGAAGCCGGCCGTAATCTCCGTCCGATTATCCCACAAAACCCGCCCGGCGCGATGCCGGAGAGCTCATGCGACTGCCGGAGCATTCATCACACGGACGCGCAGTATACCACCATTTCCGGAAAAGTACAGAACTTTCGGAAAAAATGCGGCGCGGTCGTCTGGGAAGCGGACGCGGGCGGTGCGGACGGCGCCGCGCCCGCTTTCGCCGAAGCCAGCGGCGGCTCGGGCGTTGCTCGCGGCGGGCGGTTCAGGCGTTGCTCGCGGCGGCGCTCGCCTGCTCCGCGACGTCCAGCGCCCCTTGCAGGGCGGTCAGCACGGCGCACTCGCGCACCCGGCGGCGGTCGCCCGGGAAGCGAACGCGGGTGGTGCGGACGGCGCCGCCGCGCACGCCCCAGCCGAAGCAGACGGCGCCCACCGGCTTGTCCGCCGTGCCCCCGTCCGGGCCGGCACTGGTTCATCTCGTCCTCCAGCGGGTCTTGTACCGCCTCGCCGCGGGCGAACCGGTGATGCACACCACGGAAAGGATGTCGGCGCACGGAGATAACGTTCTATCGCGCACAGCCAAGGGTTATGGCTCCGCCAGCACGTATTCATCGCCGTTGAAGACGTACAATCGGGGCTCATAAAGAGGCTCGTGAACAGTATTATCAGGATGATCAACTGCCAATATAAATTCCTTGATCTTCAAGTCCCCAAACCCCAATTCCACAAAATCCGGACTGAATGCCGCTTCCCCCTCAAAGACCTTGCGAAACTTGTTTTCGCCAAGACCAAAAAAAATCTTGGTCAGTATGTTGGGTTCATAGTATTCATCAACCACCACGTCGTCTTTCTTATCGCTGTTGATATCCAGAACTTTTATCCATGCGTTGTCGGCCGCCCACCAACGCGGTTCATGAATCGGCACGACAGAACCGCCATCGACCACCACCACGACGTATTTATCGTGTTCCTGATCTTCTGGCTTTTCCAGCAAAGCCATGAGCGCGTAAGCGCCGGAAGATAGCTTTTTAACCCCAGTCCCGCTCAGATGATCATCATAAACGTAGCCGTGCGCTTCAATGACCGGCCGCAGGTCGGGAATTTCCTCGCCGACGGCACTGGACGCAGTTATCAACAAAAACCACGTTGCAAGAAGTTTCGGGCGCAACAAGCACACCCATCGATTGCCCTGCTGTTCTTTATTCATCAACACCCTCCCGGGACGAAGCAAAAATCAGGAAACGCATCATGGTCCGGGCGTTTCAGGCAATGCGAAAGTCTCGCCGTTAAAAGCATAGACTTTACGCACAAACAAGGGCGGGTAACGGAGATTATGCGGATCAACAGTCAATACAAGATTAACTCCGCTGGATCCAAAACCATCCAAAAAGTCTGCTGGATAGACTGCTTTCCCCTGAAACACCTTGCGGAACGCATTCCCGTTTTCGCCTAAAAAGACCCGCACGGTTAAGTCCGGTTCGTAGTATTCAACCACTGTCCAATCGTCGTTTTTATTTTTTATGAACGGCTGGTGGAAAACATCAGAAATCAGCCTCGCGCCTTGAGACAACAAGTCGTCCTTGTTGCGCCGGGACGGGTCCAGCGCACCCGGCCGGAGCCGCCCCTGGTATTCGTTGACCGCCAGGTCGTCCCTGCCGTCAGCGTTTATATCCAGCAACTGCATTTTAATGCCGCTGCCGCCTTTCATCGGCTCGTCAATCGCCGTTACCGAACGGCCGTCCGTCACCACAATGACGGATTGATACGTGTCGCCTTTTACGAAAACCCGAAGCACCCAGGCGCCGGAGGATAATGCCTGGACCCCGCTCGCATTCTCCAGGTAGGCGTAACCATGCGCTTCAATGACCGGCCGCAGGTCGGGAACCTCCTCGCCCGAGGCAAGGGGTGCACCCATAAGCAGGGACCAGCCCACAAGAAATTTCAAGTAAAAGATGTGCATTGGTACGTTCCCCGGCTATAATTCGCGCCTCAACCATTTTTCCGGGTCCAGCGGAATTCCCTGCCGTTCGCCCTGACGAACCTCAAAGTGCAGGTGCGGCTGGGATGTTCCCTTGGCATTTCCCGTTGTTCCCAGTCTGCCAATTTCCTGGCCGGCGCCCACAGTGTCGCCTTCGGCAAGCGGGCCGGAAATGGAGTCCAGATGAAAATATCTTGTGAATGTCCCATCGGCGTGCTTGATGACAACCTGGTTCCCCGATTCTGTACACTTTAAATGCGAGCAGATAAGTTCGATCTCCCCATCATCTGCGGCATAAATCGGGTGACCTACATTACCTGCATAATCGATGCCGTTATGGGGTCTAGGCTTTCCGTTATCGATTCTGTACTCGCTTTCTGGGCTAAACCTGCCATCACCCGCACCCCGGGCTTTTTTCACCACATCCCCATCATGGGGCCTGCGCCTACGAGACATCCTTTTCCCGGCGCGCGGTTTTCCACCGAATGCATAGGGAATGGCTTGGGAAACCGCCCTGTCGAGCAGGCCGGCGCCGCGGCCGTCGCCGCGGCCCCACTCCAGGCTTTCCATCATGACGTCTTCGACGCCGCGGCCGCCGCCGCCGAACACCACCGGCGGCGCCCGCGCGGCGAGTCCTCCCGTCAGCGCGTTGAGCAGGCCCGCCTGAAAATCATCGCCGGTGGCCGTCAGGCCCGTCGCGAACCCGGCCGCCGCCGCGCTCAACCCGGGCGCCGGCAACACCGCCGCGGCCGCCGCCGTGCGCCGCGCCTGGGCCGTCACCCGCGCCCGGATCAGCAACCGCCCCCGAATCAACAATCGCACCCGAATCCTCAACCGCACCCGAGATCCCCAGCTTGCATCCCAGTGAGACGGCTGCGAGCTCCAGCTGAACACCCCCCTGTCTCTGTTCTCGTAGTTAAAACCCGTCGGGTCGGTGTAGCTCAGCGGGTTGTTGAGCGTGTAGCTATAACGGTTGTAGCTTTGGCTGTTGAGCGCATTCTGTATGTACGGGTCGGCGGACAGGAAGCGTCCGGTGTGCGCGTCATAGACGCGCCCGCCCATGTGGATTAGATTCACCGGATCCAGCATGGTGTGGTCGGTGAAGCCGCGGCGCGTAATCAGCGACAGGACCAGTCGCCCCGAGGCGCGCCAGGGCAACCAGCGGCGCTTGCCCCAAGCGTCAAACGCCAGTTGCTCGTGCACCCCCTGGTTGCCGTCGGTGATGGCCGCCAGCGAACCCAGGTGGTCCCGGTGGAAGTAGTGCGCCCGGGCGAAGCCGGTGCCGCTCGACGGGTTAATCACGCCTGAGGAGCGCACCATCGCCACCACCTCGCCGCCCGCCTCCAGGTAGTGCCAGTACATCGCCCCGGTGCCGCGCGAGTTCGCATTCTTCTCGTACAACCGGTCCACGTACCAGGTAGTTGCGGTGGAGATGCTGGTGCGCTTCACCTGCTTCACCAGGTTGCGGTCGGCGTCGTAGCGGAAGTCCAGACTGACGACGTTCTCGTCGACGCTGCGCAATCGGTTGGCCGCGGTCCATGCCAGCGTGCGGGTGCGGTTGCGCATCAGGTTGCGGCCCCGCACCTGGTTGCCGTTGGCGTCATACGTCATGCAGTGCCCGCCGGGGCGCCCTGGCTTGTTATTTTGCGCGATAACTTTGTTGGCGCACTCCCTCACTGCGGTCGATGTATTGGATATACACCTCCCTTGTTCAGTCGTGCGCCGCCGCGTTCTCACGCAAAATCCCGTCGCCAGGATCTCGGTCTGCGAGTAACTGCGCCGCGTCTCCACCCCGTTGCCCAGGGTAAAGCGCGTCAACTGCCCCGCCGCATTGTAGGCTCGCGCCTGCCAGTAGCGCGTGCCGGCAATCCCCGCATCGCGCAACGTCGATACGTGGCCGTCCACTGTGTAACCGTATGCCGCCTCCAGCCCGTTGGGATGGCTGGGACTGGCGGGGTAGCGCAGGCGCGACAGGCGCCCCGCCGTTGCGGCGGTCAAGGTGTCGCAACGCCAAGCATTACCGGTTGGTGCGCTACAAATCGGGCTTTCTGTGCTTGATTTGTTCAACCCAATTCAGGATAACAGAGATTGAACGCAGGGCAAAAAGAAAAAACCCCGCGCAAAAAAGCGCGAACGAGAGACCAAATACCGGCGCGTAAGTCCTGCCGCCGACATCATCCATTATTTTCTCCCAGTATTTAACGTACTCCTCAGTGCTTTCCTCTGCCGAGAAAAAGCCATCGCCGTCCAGGTCAAAAGTGGAAATTTTGTGGTCCAAATACGCCTCGTAAGCGAACACGCTTACAATGATCAGCAGATAGACAACCGCACCATAGACAAGCACCAGTTTCAGGTCGCCAGGATTCCACCGGGAATGTCGGGCTATAAGGTACATCCCTACCGCGATAACAGTAGCAACCAGCAAGGGATCCCCAGGCAAAACCCACATTGTCTGATTACTCCGGCCCCGAAGCAACCCAGTAGTGAATGACCTTGTGCCCTTGAGCGAAAACGGCTTCCTCGTATTCCCGGTGCGCCCCGTCATATTTGACCCGATGTTTATAGCACACGGGCAAGTCATCCCTCAAGTAGGCGTATCTTTTCAACAACGGTATGGCCAGGTCTCCGCCTGGCGCCTTGATGTTGTCGGACAGGTGCGAAGTATTTCCGCCATCGGATGCGGACAAACGCACGTTCATGTCAACCACTTCCGTCTTCCTGAACCCATTGCGGCCGCATCTCTCTTCGTTGAACCACCCTTCGTCGCTCTCAATCGAGTAGACTCTTATGGACTCCTTGCCCGAAAGAAAACCGCCCACGGCATCTTGCTTGAAAAATAGCCTGGTTTTGCCCGGCAATTCTGCTCCGGCATACTGTTCAAGACGATGGCGGTCGACCGCACTACCGGCCAATTCCTGAAACAAGGGCCAACCAGCCAATAGCAAAGCCAGCAACAAAATTAAAAAAATGTGCATAATGCGGTAGTTACGCCTCACTCCATAACAGGTATTGACATGGTTTGGTTCCCTCAGCGAGTCTATTGATAGGGTTTACAACTAATCCACTTCCCAATAGTAGACGACTTGCTTCCCTTGAACGAAAATGAAACTTCTCTCATTGTGTCCGGCCCTGTGCTTGTAGCACACAGGCAAACCATCATCTATGTTCAGGTACCTCTTCGGCACTGGTATGCTCATGTTCCAGCCAGGGTTTTTTACATTACCGGCAACATCCGCAAGGGACTCACTGGGGGCGGATAGGCGTACTGTCATGTTAGATGCCTTACCCTTGCTGAACCCGTTGCGATCACACCGCTTTTCATTGATCCATTCTGCGTCCTTGTCAATCATGTAACCTCTTGCAGAACGCCCGTATGATGGAAAACCTCTCCAATAATCTTGCTGGTAAAACAGTTTGGCGTTATCAGGCAACTTCGCCCCGGCAAACGCCTCAAGGCTACGGCGTTTAGCCAGTTCATTAACTGACTTACAAACCATATTCCAACCGACCAGCAGTAGAGCAAGCAACAAAATGGAAAGAGTGCGCATAAGCTACTGTCAGTATTTGCATCCCACTCCGTGGCAAATATTGTACGGTTTGCCCTTGTCCATCTTCTCGCTGACAGATTTTACGATCCGGGTTTGAGCTTCTGCCGATATGGTGCGGCCCTCGCCCCAAGGCTTGGGGTCAAAATTATAGGCGTCCTTGATCCCTACAGCATTGCCGTCGCTATCGTAAAGTAGCGTCGTTGTGCCATAGCCCCGGTCATAATTTTCATGGTTCTCAAAATTTACCGATCTTGACGTATACTGCTGGCCGTCAATTTGCACTGGGGACAACTCCCTGACATACTCAGGGTTTAATGTCTCCGCCGCATCAGCAATTTCTTTGAAAGTAGCTTTATCCAGAGTCATGTCGCCCCCGCCCAGCCAGTAATTTTCAAAAAGCCTCCTCTCATGCTCTGAACTAAGAAAAAACCTGATGAAATTGCCTACGCCCCCCAAGTCAGGTTCTTCTTCGGATGCCTCTTTCACCAACACGTAAACGATAGCGGCGGCGACAGCGCCCCCACCAATGCGGAAAACCAGCCCCGCGCCGACGGAGGAACCGCCGCGGCCCCACTCCAGGCTTTCCATCATGACGTCTTCGACGCCGCGGCCGCCGCCGCCGAACACCACCGGCGGCGCCCGCGCGGCGAGTCCTCCCGTCAGTGCGCTGAGCAGGCCCGCCTGAAAATCATCGCCGGTGGCCGTCAGGCCCGTCGCGAACCCGGCCGTAGCGCCCAACCCGGGCGCCGGCAACACCGCCGCGGACGTCGACATGCGCCGCGGCTGGGGCGCCCACCGCACCCGGATCACCAACCGCGGTCCGGGCAACCACCAGCCCCCGCCGCCCCACCCGACATCCGAGTGAGACGGCTGCGAGCCCCAGCTG
>CAZDXS010000070.1:0-5326 GCA_964509455.1 uncultured Enterobacteriaceae bacterium
GTGGCGAAGGCCATCAACCTAGTGCTGGAAGACCGCAATGTAAAAGCCATCCTGGTGAATATTTTCGCCGGCATCAACCGGTGCGACTGGGTGGCGGAGGGCATCGTGCAAGCCGTGAGCCGCATGGACTTGCAACTGCCGTTCATCGTGCGCCTGTCGGGCACCAACGTGGAAGCGGGCAAGAAGATCCTGGCGGAGAGCGGCCTGCCCATCATCATGGCGGACACCCTGCAAGAGGCGGCGGAAAAAGCGGTGGCGGCCTGGCAAGACTACGAGAAACAGCAGGGGTGAGGGCGGCGCGATGACGATTTCAATAACCGGCGGCGCGGCATCGGCGAGTATGGGCAGGGGCCGCCGCGCCCGCAGTGTTGCGCCCCGGGCAAGCGGTGCGCCGGGAGTGTGCGCGGCGGCGGGCGGTTGCGGCTTTTTCGGGCCGCGTCCCCGGCCGCGCCCCGCGTCCCCTTGCCGCGGCAACTGAGTGACGAGAACGCACAATGGCCATATTGATAGACGAAAAATCGAAGGTCATCGTCCAGGGCTTCACCGGGCAGATCGGCACGTTCCACTCCCAGGACATGATCAAGTACGGCACCGGCATTGTCGGCGGGGTAACCCCCGGCAAGGGCGGCAGCACCCACCTGGAGCGCCCGGTGTTTGACACGGTGAAAGATGCGGCAGCGGCCACCGGCGCCGACTGCAGCATCATCTTCATTCCGCCCCCGTTCGCCGCGGACGGCATCATGGAGGCGGCGGACGCCGGCATCAAGTACTGCGTGTGCATCACCGACGGCATCCCCGCCCACGACATGATTCGCGTCAAGCGCTACATGCGGCGCTACCGGGCGGAGGAGAAGATGGTGCTGACCGGCCCCAACTGCGCCGGCACCATCAGCCCCGGCAAGGCGATGTTGGGCATCATGCCCGGCCACATCTACCTGCCCGGGCGGGTCGGCGTCATCGGCCGCTCCGGCACCTTGGGGTACGAGGCGGCCTCGCAGATGAAGGCCCTGGGCATTGGCGTGTCCACCAGCGTCGGCATCGGCGGCGACCCCATCAACGGCAGCTCCTTCAAGGACCACCTAGCGCGCTTCGAGGAAGACCCGGACACCGACGCGGTGGTCATGATCGGCGAGATCGGCGGCCCCCAGGAGGCAGAAGCCGCCGAGTTCTACCGCGACCACATGAAAAAGCCGGTCATCGGCTACATCGCCGGCCTCACCGCCCCCAAGGGCAAGCGCATGGGCCATGCGGGCGCCATTATTTCCGCCTTTGGCGAGAGCGCCGCGGAAAAAGTGGAGATCCTGCAAGAATGCGGGGTGACCGTGGTGCCGCGCCCGTCTGAGTTCGGCGCCGCCGTGAAGCAAGTGCTGGAGTCGTTATGAGCCGCCCCGTCGTCGTCGTCAGCCGTCGGTGGCCCGAGGAGGTGGAGCGCAAGATGGCCGCCGCCTTTGACGTGCGCCTGAACGAGAACGACGCGCCCATGTCTGCCGCGCAGATGCGCGCAGCCCTGCAAGAGGCCGATGCGTTCTGCCCCACCGTGTCCGACGACGTGGGGGCGCAGGTGCTGTCCGTGGACAACCTGCGGGCAAAAATCATCGGCAGCTACGGCGTCGGCTTCAACCACATTGACCTGGATGCCGCCAAAGAGCGGGGGCTGGTGGTCACCAACACGCCCGAGGTGTTGACCGACTGCACGGCGGACACCGCCATGACCTTGTTGCTGATGGCGGCGCGCCGCGCCGGCGAGGGGGAGCGTTGCGTGCGCAACCGGGAATGGAGCGGCTGGCGCCCCACCCACATGATGGGCACGAAAGTAACGGGCAAGACGCTGGGCATGGTGGGCATGGGCAGAATTGCCCGGGCCGTGGCGGCCCGGGCCTACCACGGGTTCGGGATGAAAATCATCTTCACGGATCCCCACCCGCCGCCGGAGGGGCTGACCCGGGAGTTTCGAGCGGAGCCCCGGGTGTCCCTGGAGCACGTGTTGCGGGATGCGGACTTCGTCTCCCTGCATTGCCCGGGCGGCAAGGCCACCTACCACCTCATCGGCAGGGAACAACTGGCCATGATGCGCCCCGGGGCGTTCCTCATCAACACCGCTCGCGGCGACGTGGTGGACCAGGACGCCTTGGTCCAGGCCCTGGACGACGGCGTCATCGCCGGCGCCGGGCTGGACGTGTACGAGGGCGAGCCCAACGTGCCGGACGCGTTGCTGTCCCGGGACGACGTCGTGCTGTTTCCGCACCTGGGCAGCGCCACCCGGGAGACCCGCACGGACATGGGCATGCGGGTGCTGGAGAACTTGGAGGCGTTTTTCAACGGTCGGGCGCCCCGCGACCGCGTTGTGTGAAGCCCCAGCGACCATCCCCGGGCGCGTTTTCCGAACATTTTCCGGTCGGCGAGCTGGACCAGGCGGCGGCCGGGCGCGTCGGCGACTGGCTGGACCTGCTCTCGGCGGCGTTGCGCCAGGTCATCACCCTGCGCAAACCGGAAATCCTTCCCGTATTTGAGGGGCGCCGACCCCTCCCCCGCGATAACGCCGAGTTGTTGCAAGCCGGCCTGCAGGCCTGGGGGATCTGGTTTCAGCTGCTGAACATCGCCGAAGAGAACGCCGCCATGGGACGGCGCCGCGCCACGGAAAAGAAACACGGCTTGGAGCACGTCCCCGGCACGTTCGCCAACGTGGTGAGCCAGGCCGCCGCCATGGGCGTCGACGCCGACGCCATGCAAGAGTTGCTGAACCGCCTGCAGGTGGCGCCCACCATCACCGCCCACCCCACGGAGGCGAAGCGCGTCACCGTGTTGCAGATTCATCGGCGCATCTACGTGTTGCTGTACCGCCTGGAAGCCACGCGCTGGACGCGGCGCGAACGCGACGACTTGGAAGAGCAGTTGCGCGATGAAATCGACCTGCTGTGGCTCACGGGCGAGTTGCGCCTGGAAAAGCCTTCGGTCATTCACGAAGTGGGCTGGGGCTTGCACTTCTTCAAGCAGACCCTGTACGAGCGCGTGCCGGAGACCCTGGCGCGCCTGGACTGGGCCCTGGCGCGGCAATACCCCGGGGCGAAGCTCGCCATTCCGCCTTTTTTCCGCTTCGGCTCGTGGATCGGCGGCGACCGCGACGGCAACCCTTTCGTCAGCAACGTGGTCACCCGGGAAGCCCTGGCCCTGAACCGCCGCGCCGTGCTGTCCCACTACCAGGCGCGGCTGGACGAGCTGTTCGCCCGGGTCAGCATCGCCGCCCACGCGGTGCGCCCCAGCACTGCTTTCCGGCGGCGCCTGGACGAGTTGCTGGACGCCGGCAACTGCCGCAAGAAACTGGAAAAACGCAACCCCGGGGAGATCTTTCGCCAGTTCGCATTCTGCCTGGGGCAGAAAATAAAAAACACGGAAAAAGCAAGCGCACTCAGCGCGTTTCGCTACGAACGCGCCGACCAGTTCATAGACGATTTGAAAGTCCTGGAGCGGGGGCTGGAGGACGCCGACTGCGCCCACCTGGCGCACTCGCACGCAACGCCGCTGCGGCGCCAGGCGGAGGCGTTTCGCTTTTGCACGGCGCGTCTTGACCTGCGCGAGAACTCCATGGTCATCACCAGGACCTTGGAAGCCCTGTGGCGGCAGTTGCGCCCCGGCGAGGCGCCGGCGGCGGCGGATTCCGCCTCGTGGCTGCAGTGGTTGCAGGCCGAGTTGTCGACGCCGCTGGAAGCGGCGCCGCGCCTGACGTTCACCGACAAGCAGTGCGTCGGGACGTTCGGCCTGTTTCGCCTGATTGCCGAGACCCGGCGCACCCTGGACCGGGACGCCCTGGGCGGCTTCATTCTGAGCATGACCCGCTCGGTGGCGGACATATTGGGGGTTTACCTGCTGGCCAAGTACGCCGGCGCGTTCACCGACAGCCAGGGGATGGAGAGCTCGCCCCTGCCGGTCATCCCGCTGTTTGAAACCATAGAAGACCTGCGCGCCGCGCCCGCCATAATGAAACAGCTGCTGAAAATTCCCGTGGTGCGCCGCAGCGTGCGCGAGCAGGGCGGGTTCCAGGAAGTGATGATCGGCTATTCCGACTCCAACAAGGACGGCGGCTTCCTGACGGCGCAGTACGAGTTGAATCGCGCCCAGTCGCGGCTGATGAAAATCGGCAGGGAATGCAAGGTTCCCATCGTGTTTTTTCATGGGCGCGGCGGCTCGGTCAGCCGCGGCGGCGGCCCCGCCGGGCGCGCCATTGCGGCCCAGCCGCCGGGCTCCGTGGCGGGCAGGTTGCGAATTACCGAGCAGGGCGAAGTGGTCTCCTCCCGTTACGCCAACCACGGCACGGCCCAGTACCACATGGAGTTGCTGGCCGCCAGCGTCATGGAGCACACGATGAAGTCCGCCGCCGAAGAAGAAGCCGGCAACGGGCCGGAGTTTGACCAGGCCCTGGACGCCCTGTCCAACCTGGCGTACACCGCCTACCGCCGGTTGCTGGAAGAGCCGGGCCTGGTGGAGTACTACGATGCGGCCAGCCCGGTGCGGGAGCTGGGCAAACTCAAGATCGGCTCCCGTCCCGACCGGCGGTTCGGCGCCCGCTCCCTGGCGGACCTGCGCGCCATCCCCTGGGTGTTCGCCTGGACCCAGAACCGCCACTACATTCCCGCCTGGTTCGGGGTGGGCAGCGCCCTGGACGGGTTCGTGCGGGTGCGCGGCGAGGAGGGCGAGCAGCTGTTGCGCACCATGTACCAGGGCTCGCGCCTGTTTCGGCTGATCATCGACGAGGTGGAGAAGTCGCTGACCTTCGTAGATGCGGACGTAATGCGCGCTTATGCCGCCCTGTCGGGGGAGGAAGCGGCCCGGGAGCAGATCTTCGCCCGTGTGATGGCGGAATACGACCTTACCAGGACCAGCCTGCTGGCGCTCACCGGCGAGCAAAACCTGGGGGAGCGCTTTGCCCGGTTCAGCCGCAAGCAGGGGCGGCGCAATGAAATCCTCAAGGAGGTGGGCCTGGCGCAAGTGGAGCTGATCAAGCGTTTCCGCGAGCAGGGCGGGCAGGAAAACCTGGTGGCGTTGCTGCTTTCCATCAACTGCGTCAGCGCCGGCCTGGGCTGGACCGGCTGAGCGGCGGCGCCCGGTGCCGCGCCCAGCGCCGCGCCCAGCACCGTGCCCGACGCCGCGCCATGCCCTCGCCCGCGCATCGCCTGCGTCATTCCTTTCCCGCATTGGCGGCGGCGTTGCGCCGCCTGCGTCTGCCGTCCCGCCCCGTCTCGTTCCACTCGGGGAGAGTGATTGATGCCGCCGGCTGACAGCAACGGCACCGCCGCCCGCGGCGCCGTCTCGTCCGGCATCTGTGGTATTA
>CAZDXS010000071.1:0-3961 GCA_964509455.1 uncultured Enterobacteriaceae bacterium
GCCGCCCAGTTGTATGCCCACGGGGCGTTCAAAGGCGTGGAAGCGCAGATGTCGGTGCGCATCGCCATGCAACAAGGCGCCCGTGGTCAGCATCTCCGTGTAAAGCATGGCGCGGCGCGACAGCAGGCGCAACAGGTAACGAAAATGACGGTCCGTGTGGGACATCATGGGCGCAACGCAGAAGCGGCGGCTCAACTCGGCGGCGTTGCCCGGCCCGGTAGCCGTGTCGCGTGACTCGGCGCTGGCGTTGCTCGCCCCGGCCGGCGTGCGGCTCACCCCGGCAACCGCGTTGCCCGGCCCGGTAGCCGTGTGGTGCGACCCGGCGGCGTTGATCGCCCCGGCCGGCGTGCGGCTCACCCCGGCAACCGCGTTGTCCGACCCGGTAGCCGCATGGTGCGACCCGGTGGCGTTGCCCGGCCCGGCGGTCTCGCCCGGTCCTGCGGCCGCGCCGCCCAGCCCGGCGGCCGCGTGGAGTAACTCGGCAACCGCGTTGTCCGGCCCGATAGCCGCACGATGCGACCCGCCGGCGTTGCCCGGCCCGCCGGCCGCCCGGCGCCGCTCAGACATGTTCCCTCGTAACGGCGCCGGCCTCTTCCTGGGCGAGATGCGCGCGCAACAGGGCGCTGGTGAAGCCGGCGCGCAGGTAAAACCCTCGCGGCAGGGTGAACCCCGTCTCCCCGTTGGGCAGGGTGGTGCGGGCCAGCTCCGTTGCATCCGCCGCCTTGGGCCGTATCTGCAGGTATTCCCCGTGTTGCGGACTGAGTTGCTCGAACTGGCCGAGACACGCCATCTCCATTAACTCGGCCCAGTCCCGCTCCAGCACTCGCTCTTGCGCCGGCGTGGGACTCCACAGCAAGGGCTTGCCCACCCGGCTGTTGCCCAGGGGTATGTCTGGTGCGGACTCCAGCGGCACCCACAACACCCGGGCGAGTTTTGCCCGGACAGCGGAATCGCGCCAGCGCAGGCCGATGGGAACGGTCGTGGGCGCCATGCACACGAACGTGGACTCCCGGGCCCGCCCCCGGCGGTTGATAGGTATGGTTTTCAGCTCGATGCCCAACCCCTGGAAGTCGGGCTCGGGGCGCGAGGCGGCGGTGGCGCCCAGGTAATACTCGACGAGCAGGCCCGCCCAGCCCTTGGCGCGGGCGCGGCTCTCCGGCACCGGGGCGCCCAGCTCGGCGGCGGCCTGTCCCAGGGACTTGCCCGCCAGGGCGGCGCACCGCGCCAGCAACTCCGCCTCGGAGGCGGGCGGCTCCCGGGGGCCGGTCACCGGCGCCGGCGGCACGACCATTCTCCCGCCGGGCGGCGGCTCAGTGAAGGCTCAGTTCCCGGGTGATGGCGTCGGTCAGGCATTGCAATCGGGCGGGGTCGGCGATGACCTGGTTGTTGCGGTCGGTGATGAAGAAGATGTCCTCGACCCGCTCGCCGTAGGTGGCGATTTTGGCCGCCTGCAACCGGGCCTCGCAGGTTTCCAGCGCCGTGCCCACGGAGGACAGCACGCCGGGCTGGTCGGCGGCGCTGACCTCCATCACGTTGCGCTGGTTTTTCTCATCGAGGCTGAACTCCACCCGCACGGGAACGGAGAAGTGCTTCAGCTTCCGGGAGCCGAGCCACTGGCGCCGCGGGGCGGGCCGGTCCAGGGACAGCAGGTTCTCTTTCAAGGTGGCGATGATTTCCTTTTTGCGCTCCCGCCCCTTCACCTTGTCGCCGGATTTTTCCAGCACGCTGAACGTGTCCAGCGTGTAGCCGTGGTCGGAGCTAAACACCAGGGCGTCCACGGTGTTCAACTCCAGTTGCTCCAAGGAATGGGTGATGCGGGAGAAAACATTGTCGCGGTCGTGGGTGTAGATGAACAGCTCGGCCGCGCCGCGCCGCCCCTCCGTGCGCAACAGCACCAGGGGCAGCTGCTCCTCGCCGGTGCGCAGTATGTCCCGGGTGTGCCAGGCAATCTCATCGGCGGAATAGCGCAGGAAGTAATCGTCGCTGAGGCAGGACCAGACCGCTTCCAGGTCCACGTCGATGCGGGTCTCATCGTTGATGATCTCTAAGGAGCGCACCTTTCTTTCGGTGATTAGCTCCTGCTTGTTGATGGGGTTTTCCAGCCCCCGCGCCAGCGCCGAGCGGGTCTTGGCGTACAGGTCGGCCAGCAGGGCGTCTTTCCAGCTGTTCCACAACTGCGGGTTGGTGCCGTTGATGTCCGCCACGGTCAGCAGGTAAAGATAGTCCAGGTGAATGGCGTCTCCCACCTTGCGGGTGAAGGCGTTGATGACCTCCGGGTCGTTGATGTCCTCTCGTTGTATGGTTTTGGACATCAGCAGGTGGTGCTCCACCAGCCACGCCACCAGTTTTGCGTCGTAGTCGCTCAGCTGGTGCTTTTTGCAAAAATCCAGGGCGTCCCGGCCCCCCGAGACGGAGTGATCTTCCTTGCGCCCCTTGGCGATGTCGTGGAACAACCCCGCCAGGTACAGCAACTCCTGGCGGGTGACCCGCTCCAGCACGCGGTTGCACAGGGGGAACTGTTCCTGGAAATCGGGCAGGGCGAAGCGCCGCAGGTTCTGAATGACGAACAGGATGTGCTCGTCCACGGTGTATACGTGGAACAGGTCGAACTGCATCAGTCCCGCCACCCGGTCGAACTCCGGCAGGTACGCGCCCAGCACCCCGTACTTGTTCATCCGCCGCAACTCGTGGCCGACGCGGCGCGGCTGGCGAATGATTTCCAGGAACAGGCGCCGATTCTCGGGATTTTTCCGAAAGTCGGCGTCCACCAGGCGCAGCGACTGCCGAATCAGCCGAATGGTGCCGGCGCGCACCCCCTTGACGTCCGGGTTCTGTTGCAACAGCAAGAATATTTTCAGCAGGGCGGCGGGGTGCTTCTTGAACACCTGCGGGTTTTTCGCCTCGATGAAGTCCTTGCGCGTCTGAAAATGGGGGGTCAAGGGCTTGATTTTCTCGCGCCGCCTGGCGTAAATGATGTCCTCCTGGAAGTGTTGCAACAGCATCTCGTTCAAGCGGCTCAGCTCGCGTATGGTGCGGTAGTAGGATTTCATAAACCGCTCCACGCCCGAGTTGTCCTCGCTGTAGTAGCCGAACATGCGCGCCACGTTTTTCTGGTGGTCAAACAGCAACCGGTCCTCCCTGCGCCCGGCCGTGAGATGCAGGGCGTGGCGCACGCGCCACAGGAAGTCGCGCCCCTGGTACAGGGCGTCGTACTCCTCCTGGGTGAGGAAGCGATGCTTCACCAGCTCGCGCAGGCGCGCCGCGCCAAAATGCCGCTTCGCCACCCAGCCGATCATCTGGATGTCGCGCAGGCCGCCGGGGCCTTCCTTGATGTTGGGCTCTAAGCTGTTTTCCGTGTCGTGGTGCTTGTGATGGCGGGCGACTTGCTCGTTCCACTTGGCCTCGAAAAAGCGGCGGGTGGGCCATATTTTTTTCGGGCCGGTCATGGCGGTCATGCGCTCGTACAACTCCTCGGCGCCCGCCAGCAGGCGCGCTTCCATGATGTTGGTGATCACGGTGATGTCGGCTTTCGCCTCTTGTACGCAGTCCTTCACGGTGCGCACGCTGTGTCCCACTTCCAGGCCCATGTCCCAGAGGAACGTCAAAAAGCCGGTGATGTCCGCTTTCAGGCGCTTCTCCCGGCGCGGCTTGATGAGCAACATCAGGTCTATGTCCGAATACGGCTGCAAGTCCTGCCGCCCGTATCCGCCCACCGCTGCCAGCGCCATGTCGTCGCCGTCCAAGTAGTGCTTCCAAGCGGCCGCCAGCAACCGGTCCACCAGCCACACCCGCCCCTGGATGATCTCCCGGATGGGGGCGCCCGCGTTGAACTGTTGCTCCAAGTAGGCATTGCCCCGTTCCAGGGCTTCCTTGAAGCGCGGCGCCTCAGGAACGCCCTCCAGCAGGGCCTCGTCCAGCAGGCGGCGGCGCTCCACTTTGCCGCCGGGTTGCGGGGCGGCGG